>CALVQR010000020.1 GCA_944358265.1 uncultured Bacilli bacterium
CTTATACTTTAAAATATCGCAATATAGAACTACAACTATATTATACAACATTTTTGTGTTTTACATAATTAATAAAGACTTATGAAAAATTCCACCTTATTTTAATTAAAAATGAGCATATCGAAACTAATATACTCATTCTAAATCTTATACAATTATTTGCTCATTTTATTTAAAATTTTAATTTGCAATCTGCGAGACAAATTACTATTTGTCATATATTAATTATTACAAAATAAAGTAATTATTAATATAACTACTTTACGATGCTTTTTATTTCTTACATTTTTTATTGTAAAAATTTCTACTTAATATCTAATACTTCTGTATATAATTTTTAGTTTCATCTTAAATACAGAGTCATTTAAAGGATAACATCTATGTAATCCATATACATTTAAGTCTTTGCTTTTGTTTATTTTATTATCTGTTAAATCAACTATATATCCTTCTTTTTCTAAAGCTTCTGATTGACCTTCTCCGTATAATCCATAAGGATATGCAAATATTTTTATTTTCTGATTTCCTAAATTTTCTTCTATAGTTTTATAAGAATTATTTACATTTTCAACTGCCTGTTCTACACTTAGTTTAGAAAAATCCTCATGATTTTGACTATGTGAAGCAATTATTCCCAACCCACTATTTTGCACATCTTTTGCTTCATCCCATGTCATATATGTATTTGTTCCCATATAATCTGTTATTATAAACATTGTAAATGGAATATTATATTTTTTTAGAATTGGGTATGCATTTTTGTAAACATCTTCATATCCATCATCAAATGTTAAAACAGCAGACTTTTTATATAATGTTTTCTTTCCTTCTTTATATTGAATTAAATCATCATAACTAATAAAATGATATCCAGAGTTTTCTAGTCCTGTGATTTGTTTTTCAAATGTATCTTTGCTTGTCTGCATATAATCATATTCAATTTCTGATTTATTATCTACTATATGGTGATATAAAAATATTGGTATTTCCAAGTTCTTTTCATTAATTTTATATTGATCATTTGCTGTTACTTTATTTGTTCCTATGCTGATTATTCCAACTAAAAGCGTAACTAATATTATTGAAATTATTGTTTTTAATAATATATTTTTTTTCATTTTTTATTCCTCTTATTCATTTTTCTAAAATAGAATATCAAATTTTTTATTCTTTTTCAACAAATTTTCAAATTTAATTTTTTATTTAAAAATTAATTGCAATCTTATCATAAAACCAAAATGGATAATAAAGAAAAAACATTCCTAAAAAGCTAAGTACTATATACCATATTACATCCATATTTCCATTTACTGGCTCTTTTAAGTGTTTTCTAAAAAATACTTTCCATATTACATATCCAATTAAAGCCCCCACTGTGTTTGCAATTAAATCATTTACATCTGTTGCACGAGTTGTAACTAATTGAGATATTTCTATCATCAAAGAAAAACCAGCCCCTAGCAACATTGTTTTATACCATTTGCGATAATCTTTCCAAATAAGTGGAACTAAAAAACCTAACGGAATAAGCATTAATATATTTAAGAAAAAACTAATATCAATACTATTAAAAGGTATAAGGTTTATATTTGCTTTTATAATACTATTATTAATTGCACCATCTGGAACATATATTATATCTGTAAGTCCTCCTGCACCAGTTAAGTTATATACTTGCCACAGATATAACACAAATATAATTATTAGTAAAATTGGTATTTTATGTTCTTTTCTTCTTTTTATTATAAGATAAATGCTACATGGAAGTATTGCACATAAAGCACTATATATCGTTATTTGACTTAAATTTAACATGCTATTATTCTCCTTTAAAAGTATTTTCTTAGATATTTTCACTTCTTATTGTTTCAATCAAATTAATCTTCTGACTCTTTTTACTAGCATACCTCATAGTGATAAATATAATAATAAATACTGCCACAATAGATATAATTACAGGTATTAATGGAAACCTATATTCTGTTTCCAGACTTTCACTCATTACTTTATAAATTACATAAGATAATATTAATCCTATTGGAATACCATAAAAAATAGATTTTATTCCATAAAGTAAGCTCTCATAATTTATCATTTTCTTAAATTCCTTATTTGTCATACCAACTGACTTTAATACCGCAAACTCTTTACTTCTTAATGCCATATTTGTTGTAATGGTGTTAAATATATTTGTAATTCCAATAACAGATATTACAATGATAAATCCATAAGAGAAAATTGATAAAATTAATGACATTGTTTCATTTTGCTTTCTGCTTTGCTCAATATTAAATATCATATTTTTATTTGTACTATCTATATTTTCAATTTCTTGTTCTAATTTATATGGATCACTTGATTTTATGTATATTCCTGTTGTTCTTAAATTTACTGCTTGTAAATTATCTTCATATTCTTTCATTAAAGAATCAGATATTATTATTACAGGTTCTCCATTATTTTCTTTAAACATTGACATTGGCGTTTTATCAGTTTTTAAAATGATTGGTATCTTAACTTTACCAGGATTTTCTTCATTTTCTTTTAAATATTCAAATTCTAATTCATCACCATTATTAATATTTAAAACACTATATTGAATTCTTTTATCTTCTTGTTTTCCCCAAAACTGGTCATATAAAATTCCTTTTCCCTCTGTTTCTTTCTCAGTCAAACCTAATTCTTTCAAATATTCTTTATATTGTGCATCTCCTACTGAAACGATAGAAATATTTACTTCATCTATTGTTACATTTGTTGTTACTCCTTTGCTTCCTTTTGATGATTGATTTAATAGTTCTTCATATTGTTTAGACACATAATTACTTCCTACTGAAGCTGTAAATTCTTTTACAATAGCATATTTTTCAATATTATCCAACTTTAATATTTTATCAAAATACTCATATTTTGATTTTTCATCGCTTGATGGCGTATTTACTACTATATTATCTTCCCCATTTTCTGAATACATATAATCTGAGGCTTTAAAAACATTTTCAATAACAGCATTCATTGATATAAATAATATAATACTTAGTATTATTGAAAATATAGTTGTACGATATTTCTTTTTACTTCTTTTAAAGTTCTTTGCTCCTATCTCTCCAGGTATTCCAAAAAGTTTCTTTGTTAATTTTGATACTTTTAATTTCTTACTTGATATTTTCACATCACTGGTTTCTCTAATTGCATCAATTGGTGTTATTTTAGCTGCCCTTTTTGCAGGTTTTAAAGAAGAAACAAATATCATAATTATTGAAACTATTACTGAAACTGCTATTGCTATTGGTGATATAACAAATTTTAAGTCAAAATTATCAACTATATTAGAGTCCATTAATAATTGATTAACAATAGCTAAAACTATGTAAATTGCTAAAAGTCCTATTATAATTCCAATTGGTATTGCAATTACACCTATTATAAATCCTTCAAACAAAATACTTTTCTTTATTTGTTTAGAAGTTGCACCTATACTTGCAAGCATTCCTAATTCTTTAGTTTTTTCTGTTAAAGAAATATTAAAACTATTTCTTATTACAAAAATAGATGTAAATAGAATAATTCCTATTACAATTACAGCTAATATTACAACAGTTTTAGTAGTTGTATCTTTTGAAAAAACTCCCAAATATTTTAATAATTCATTATTTTCACTTATTTTATTACTATCAATTTTAAGGTTTTTTACTAAATTATCTTTTAATTGATAAGTATCTTTTGGATTTTTTAATATAACTCCAACTCCCATATTTTTACTAGTATCTATATTATCTAATTTTGTAACTAACAATGATATTGGTAAACTACTAGAACCATATCCTTGAATATCTGAAATTATTCCAACAATAGTATATTCTTTTACTTCCTGACTTTGGAATTCTTTTGCATTTCTATCAAAGTTTGTTTTATTTTCCATTCCATTAGCTGTAAGATATTCATCATTTAACTTATTTGCTAGTAAATCAACATCTAAAGAACCAATATCTAGTTTTATTTTGTCTCCTAGTTTGTATTTATCTTTTATTGCTACTTTGCTTCCATCTGCTAATGTAATATCTCCTATATACATAGAATTTATCATCAAAATTTCATTATCATTTTGTGGAAGTCTGCCGGCTTCTAAATTAATACCTCTATCTTTAAAGCCTTCATCATCATAGGCTTTTATTTCATAATAATTTCTATCATTTTCTTTTGTTCCATCTATTACAGAATAACCTACTTGCTGTGTAACAAAGGTTTTATCAATATTTGGATTATTTTTAATATAATTTAACTGTTCTGAACTTATATCATTTACTAATAAATGATAACTACCGTCTACCTTTTTAGTTCTTTCTACTATTGCAGATTGAAAGCTAGATACAAAACTAGTAACTGCGCACATTAGAGCAACTGCAAGTGAAATTCCTAAAATTGTTACAATAGTTCTTTTTTTATTTAATTTAAGATCTTCTACTGTTATTTTGTTTAAAATCTTCATTTTGCTCTCCTTTCTATCTTAATTTTTCATCCTTAATAATTCTTCCATCTTGAATTGTAATTACTCTATCAGCTTCTTCTGCAATATTGTTATCATGTGTAATTAATATTAATGTTTGTTTATATTTTTTATTAGATAATTTTAATAAATCAACTATATCTCTTGAAGACTTACTATCTAGATTTCCAGTTGGTTCATCCGCTAATACTAATGCTGGATTATTAATTAGGGCTCTACCTATAGAAACTCTTTGTTGTTGCCCTCCTGATAATTCATTTGGTAAATGGTCTATTCTATTTTTTAAACCTAATGTATCTAATAAATCATTCAATCTTTTTTGGTCAACTTTTTTACCATCTAAATCACAAGGTAAAGTGATATTTTCTTTTACATTTAAAATTGGTATTAAGTTATAAAACTGATAAATAAGCCCTATTTGCCTTCTTCTAAAAATGGCTAAATTATCATTATTTAATTTGTAGATATCTGTACCATTTATAAAAACCTTTCCACTAGTTGGTCTATCTACCCCTCCAATTAAGTGTAAAAGTGTAGATTTACCGCTTCCACTTGCTCCAATAATTGCAACAAACTCTCCTTGTTCTACACTAAAAGATACATTATCTAATGCTGTAACACTTGCTTCCTTTTTACCATATTTTTTTGTTAAGTTTTCTACTTTTAATATTTCCATCAAAAAAATTCTCCCTTCTTTTTTCTTTATTATAATAACTTAAAATGACTCTAAAGTGACTTTAAGAAAATTTTAAGAAAAAATAAACTTTAAGGAAAACTCCCTAAAGTTTAAATTTCAATTATAAACTTCGTGCCATACCCTTTCTTACTTGTTACTTTAATATCTCCATCTTGATTTAATATAATACTTTTAGTAAATGCTAGTCCTAAACCTAAACTATTATCTTTACTGTTTTTAGTTTTATAAAATCTTTCAAAAATATGTCTAATATCTTTACTATCTATTCCTTCTCCATTATCTTCAATAAAAATTCGAGTATAAACTGCATTTTTTGTTGCACTAATTTTTATTTTCTTAGCATTATGTTCTATTGCATTTTTAATTAAGTTTGAAATAGCTTCTTTTGTCCATTTTTTATCACAATTTATTTCTATATTTTTATCAACATTTATTTCAATTTCAGCATTTTCAGTTTCACACATTATACTGAATTCTTTTTTTAACTCATCTAACATTACATTTAGATTCTCTGGTTCTTTCTTTAATACAATTGTTCTTGAATCTAATTTTGCCATATTTAATAATGTGTTAATTAGCCAATATATTTTTTCTAATTCAAAGTGCATATTATCTAAAAATTCTTTTCTTTTTTCTTCTGGCATATCTTCATATAATAAGTCGTTTATCATATTTAAAGATGTAAGAGGTGTTTTTAGTTGATGTGAAATATCAGCAATTAACTTTTCTGTTTTTTTATTAATAGTTGTAAGCTCACTATTTGCCTCTTTTAATAACATTGTTACATCATATATATCGTTTTTTACAATACTTTCGATGCCTTCTTCTTCATCTTTTAAATCAACTGTTTCAAGTCCTTTTAATATATTTTGAAAATATCTATTTAAGTTTTCCCACTTTCTTTTTTGATTTCTATAATAAATTAAAAATGCTAAATAAATTGAAACTGCTGAAAATAAGAATAAAACTGATATACCAATTATTACTTTATATGAAAAATCCATACCTGTATCTCCCCAAGTTGATGTATCAGTTGTTATTCCGTATTTATTTAAAATTTCTTTTCCACTATCAATTTCATTTTTATTATCTTCATTACTATATATCTCATCAATTACTTCTGCTTCTTTTTCAGGAACTTCATTATGTATTTCTGAAATTATTTTTGCACTAAAGTTATATAACCTATTATTATATTCTTTTTGTAAATATAATATAATACCTATTCCAAATATAATCATTAGAATAGTCCACATAGTAAAAAAGCAAATAACATTTTTCTTTTCTTTCTTACTCATCTTAATCTCCTATTCTATATCCAATACCTCTTACTGTTTTTATTACTCTAGGATTATTTGGATCTTTTTCTATTTTTTCTCTTATTCTTTTTATATAAACTGTTAATGTATTATCATTTACAAAGTTATTATTATCATCCCATATGCTTGCAAGTATCTGACCTCTTGTAACTAATTTTCCTTTATTTTCAAACATAAATAAAAGAATTTTATATTCTAATGCTGTAAGTTCTACTTCTTTTTCATTATTATAAACTTTATTCTTTATTGTATCTATTGTAACATTTTTAATAGTTATTTTTTCTTCTTTACTTGTATATTTTAAAACATTTTTTATTCGAGAAAGTAATTCTCTTGCATGAAATGGTTTTGTAATATAGTCATTTGCTCCTAAATCAAATCCTTTTACAATATCTTTTTCTTCATCTAGTGCTGTTAAAAATATAGTAGGAATTACTTTTGTCATATTCTTATAAAAGTCAAATCCATTACCATCTGGGAAGGTTACATCTAAAAGTAATAAGTCATATGAATTTTTATCTATCTTTTCTTTTCCCTCTTTTAAATTAGATGCTACATCTACATTAAAGCCCTCACCTTCAAGATAATATGAAACACTATTTTGAATAGATTTATCATCTTCTATTATTAATATTTTTTTCACACTTTCACTTCCTTTTGCATCATTATAACATATTTAACAATCATTAACATTAAAATATTAATTATTAAAAAGAGAGTCTAATGACTCTCTAAAAAAATTATTTAATTATTTACTCTTTTCTAATTCAATTATTATTTCTTCTCCTTTGTTTGTAAAAATATGAACTGTTAAATTATCTGTCGCATCATATTTTGTTAAATTAAAAGTTTGGTGATAATCTACTATCTTATCTTCTCCATCTGGCACACTATATCCACCATCTCCATCACTTCTTTGTGCAGTTTCAAATCTCTTTCCATCTGATGTTTCTACATATTCTTTTTGAAGCGCTATTTTATCATAAATATTTTGAGGCATATCTGTTTTTAATAATTCATAATTAACTTTATTAGTTTTTATTTCTGGGATTGATATTTTAAATGCTGTATTTGATAAGCTAGCTTCCACCTTATTTACATCTATTCCATCTTCATTACAACTTTTTACTTTATAAATGGTAGTTTCTCTATTATAGAATTCTTCCGGTACATCAATTTCAAAGTGCCAGTTTCCTTCGTAAACTGTGTCTATTGTCTTTCCATCAATATATTTACTTGTTTTTATCTTAGTAAAATCAATAATTAAGTGTTTACTTTTTGGAAATAGCACAGGACTTCCTGTAGCTGATAATGATACTTTTATTTCATTATCACTTACCTTTGTTGGTAAAAAACTATAAGCCCCCTGATAATGGTCTTCTACTGTATCTCCTTCTTCAATAAGATTATGTGTATCAAATACAATTTTCCCTGTCTCATCTACAATTCTTAAATCTTCAAAGTTCGTAATATTTCCAAAGTCATCAATATTATATTTATCACTTAATTTCACATCAAAATTCATATCAAAATTAAAATCATCCATTAATATTGAATCTACTTTAATATCTATTCCATCTGCATTTTGATAATCAGTTTTTACATCTGCAACATATCCATTATTTACTGCTGTATCAACCCCCTCACTTGTATTTTTTCCAAAATAATTTCTTATAAAAGTAGTTGCAGCAAATGCTACTCCTGATATTGATATTATTGCTATACTTGCAACTGCAACAGGTTTTAATACATTTTTCTTACTTTTTTTCATTACTATATTTTCTCCTTCCTCAAAGTTGGATATAGATATTTTATGTTTTACTCTTTCTAGCATTTCTTTATTTTCTTTATTCATCAAAACTATACCCTCCTTTTTCTAAATCTTTTTTTATTTTCTTTCTTATTCGATATATTTTTTGTTTCACTGCAAATTCTGAAATATTTAATATTTTTGAAATTTCTTTATTTTTTCTGCCTGAATAATAATATAAATTAAATACTTCAATGTCTACTTTTTTTAATTGCTTAAGTGTTTTTTCAATTAAATCAATTTTTTCTCTTTGCTCTAATAACATATCTATTTTTTTCATGTCTTGTATATCATATTGCATATCATCTATTGAACTATCTATTTTAATAATTCTTCCGCTTCTCTCTTACTAGATTTTTAACTATACCTGCTATATATGAACTTAGCATTTTATTTTCATCCAATTTTTCTCTGTTTTTCCAGATTATAAAAAATGTATCTGCTACTATTTCTTCTATATCTTCATTTGAAAATTTATAGTAATTCATATTTCTTATAACTTTATGTATATAATTGTTATATTCATCCACTATTTTTTCTAAATCAAGTTCATCATTATTTTTATAATACTTTATTAATTTTCCCTCTTTCAATTTAGATCTAAACTCCTTTATTATCTTTTAAGATATCTTACACTTATATATTGATTATAAAACAAAAAAAGTAACAATTTTATAAAAATTTTAAGTAAATAAAATAAGAATAATCTAACTACTCTAATCTAAATTTTAATTTGCTAAGATACTTATTGAATTAGCTTATATTATTAAAAATTATCGTTTCGTAAAATTGAAAAACTTACTCAAAATAAATTATATAATGTCATTGAAATGGTTTTTATATGAAATTAATAAAAAGAAATTACTTAGAAAAATAATAAAAACAATAAATAATTAAAAGTGAATCTAATTTAATAGACTAGATTCACTTCTAATATTTGTTATTATATTAATTTTTTTGTACTACTATTTTATACTATTACGTTTCTAAATATTTTAGTTTGTTACTATAGCTTTTGATATTAAATTTGCTGAAAATACACTTATAAGTACGAACACTATACAAATAAAAATACTTTGCCAAGAGATATACATATTATATAACAAATTATTAGCAAACTTATACTCTATTTTATAAACAATTATAAAAATTATTATTCCTAGCATAATGCCTATTACTAATGATAATATTGAAAAATACCATCCTTCAAATCTTAACATTTTGTTTAGTTGTTTTTTTGTCATACCTAAAGCTTTTAATGTTTCAAACTCTTTTTTTCTTAAATTTATATTAGAAAATATAACATTAAATATATTTAAAAATGTGCATACTCCTATTAATATCACAAAACTATATAAAAATACTTCCATAATAATTCTTTTACTATTATTTGAATTATTTTGTTTTTCATAATTAATTCCAGCAATTTGGTTTTCCTCTAAATAATTATCAATTTCTCCAACATTTGTAGCTTCTATATATAAATTAATTACACTATTAACACCAATCTCGCCATTAATATTATAAAAAATTCTTTTTTGCCTTTTTATTTCATTTTCTATATTCTTTAATGTATTTTGGTTTACAAATATTGCAATTGGAGACATATATAAATCATTAAAATCTGCATAATTAAAATATCCATAAAAATTATCTGTAACCTTTTCTATGTCTAATTCTATATTTTTTACTGCTGAACTATTAGTTTCTATATCTCTAATATTTTGCATATCACTATTTTGTTCATTAATATTCTTATTGTTTATTAAATCAGTTATTAGAAAAGATAATGTATCGCCATTTTTATAATTCGTTACATGAAAACTATCATATTGTGGCAAATTAATATTATTTAATAATATACACTCTTCATCTTTTAGCTCTTTAACTCCTATTTTTTCCAAAAAGTCATTATATTTTTCATTTTCCACAATTGTAAAAATGTTACAAGATAATAGTGGATTATTGCTATTATCTATATAATTATAAAATATACCTTCTGGACAATTACCTGAGCTTAAAAAATCTATTAACTCTTGATTTATCTCATCTTCTTTTATATCTAAGTGTAATTCTTTTATTTGTTCTTCTGTATAGTATGATTTTATTAAATTTTTATCTTTTAAATCATTAATTACTTTCTCATATTGATTATTATCATCTAAGTAAATCAAGTAATTATAATTCCTATTATCATTTTCAACACGTGCATAAACATTAGTTATATAATTACTTCCAACAATAAAGACAATTATGCAAATTACTAATGAAAATATTATTGAATTAGTATTTCCCTTACTTCTTTTTAAATATTTATATTCTATATCTGCTTCATTACTAATAAACCTAGATATCAAATACTTTTTATTCTCTATATTTTTCTTGATATTTATTTTATTTATTTCTCTTATAGCTTCAATTGGTGAAATATTACTTATCTTTATAGCTGGTATAATTGTTGATATAAATATCGTAATAAAAATAAATATCAGTGCTATTATAATATATTTAGCTGACACATAAATATTAAGAGGTATACTTGCTCCAGCAACAAAAATACTATAATCTTGAAAAATTAAGTCATTTAATAAATTAGTTATATTACTTAAAATAATTTTAACAATTCCTATACTTATTGCAAATGATATAGGAATTGCAATCAAAGCTAATATGAAAACCTCAAGCAATATCATTTTACAAATGCTGTTCTTAGTACAACCGATTGAAAGCAATTCTCCAAATTCTTTTCTTCTTGAATTTAACAGTATATTAAGAGTTGTATATATTAAAACAATCGAAGAAATTGCCACAACCAATAATAATGTTATTCCTATTAAACAAAAAGATTCTTTAAAACTTGACTTTGACACTAATGAATAATTCAGTAATTCTTCATTGTAAGAAATGTTTTCCTTAGAAATTTCTAAATCTTTTGATATTTTTTCTGATGTATTATATACATTATTTATGTTATTATTAGATATATATGTATCAATTGTACTTTCAGCAGTTAAAGATTCTTCATCTAAATATGTAATCGCTCCATGTGTTACCTCGACCATTGAACCTTCATCATATTTAGTTTCATTTAAAACTCCTACTATTGTATATTTTTTATCATCGAGATTAATTTTATCTCCTATGCGATATTCATTTTCTCCTAAACTAATTTCATTACTATCAACGTTTGTATTTGAAATAACAATTTCTTCTGAATTTTCTGGAAATCTTCCTTCCCTTATATTAGATGCCAATAGATTTTTCATACTATTTTCATCATAAGCATATATATCTATGTATATAGAAGTTATACCTGTTGATGGTATATTAACTTTTCCTATATTATGAGTTATTGATATTTCTTTTAAATCATAATTGTTTTTTAATTCTTTACAATCTTTATATTCTACATTAGAAATTTTTGTATCCCAATTATCTTTTGCAAGCACAGAATTTATCATATATTTTTGATAGCTTGATAAAAGGATTAAAATAGAAAACACAGAAGTAATAATAATTATCAGTCCAATTAACAAAGTTAATGTCCTTTTTTTATTTTTTATCAAATTTCTAAATGTAATTTTATTTAATATTTTAATTGTAATTCCTCCTTTTATTTTAGGCATTACGTTTATCTAAAATAATTTTTCCATCTTTTAATTCTAAAATTCTATCAGCTTGTTTTGCTATATCTAAATTATGTGTAGCAATTATTAATGTTTGATTTAACTTTTTATTTAATTCTTTAAATAAATTAACAATAATTTCAGAATTTTTACTATCTAAATTTCCTGTTGGCTCATCCGCTAATATTACAGAAGGCGAGTATATTAAACTTCTACCAATTGCAACCCTCTGTTGCTGTCCTCCAGACAATTGATTTGGAAAAAAGTCTCTTCTTTCTTCTAAGTTTAATATTGATATAATAGAATTCAACCTCTTAGGGTTAACTTTCTTATGATCTAATAATATTGGTAAAGTAATATTTTCTTCTACATTTAAGGTTTGTATCAAGTTATAAAATTGATAAATTATTCCTATTTTGCTTCTTCTAATTGCTGCCAATTTATTTTCTGATAACCCAGATATATTAGTACCTTCTAAATAAACTTTTCCAGAAGAGGCCTTATCGACTCCACCTAAAATATGAAGTAATGTTGACTTTCCAGAACCAGATGCTCCTATAATCGCTACAAATTCTCCTTTTTCTACCTTAAATGATACATCATCTAATGCCTTTATAGGATATTTTCCCATATTATAAATTTTAGATATATTTTCTACTTTCAAAATTTCCATAAAAATCTCCTAAAAATTTTTTTCATTATATCATATAAACTATAAAAATTTGTAATTGTAACAGAAGCGTAACAGCAGTGTAACAAAAATGAAAAATTTTTTTAAGTAAATTCATTAATAAAACCCGTTCGCATAACTTAATTTTAAATATATTATCTGTATGATTAACATAATTTCATGATATATTATTTTTCTTTATTCAAAATATAGTCATGGAATTCCCATCCTTCTAAGCGTAACAATTTTAAATTTTATTTTTAAAATTGTTCTGTTTTTATTGAAATTTTTTATTCAGCTATATCAATAACCTTTTTTAATAATTTCTTTACAAATTTTGTTTTCATTAGTGCATACACGATAACTGCTCCTATTGTATTTAATATAATATCATCAATATCTGATATATTATAAATTGTAATATTTCAAATTTATTTAACTAATATAGCCAAGCAGCATTCCACAAAATATCAAGGAAACTACGACACAAATAAATATATCTTTTATGGTATATGTCCTCTTTTTTGTATCTCCTAAATAATCTATATATTTATCTTTAAACTTATCTTTCAAATAGTCTGTAAAATTTTGTTCATCATAATTATTAAAACCTTTTTTATCTATAATATATCCTGCTCTTTTATTAATCATTATATATATGTATTTTTCTGTATTACAAACATTCTGTATATTACTTAAATCATTATACAAAATCTTTTGACTTGCCAATTCAGTAGAAATTAACAGATAATCATTGCTAAATTCAAATTTGAATAATGTATCTTTATTTTTTTCTTCGATTTTAACATTGCCTCTTGCAAATTTTATCATAACAATGATTATTGATGCAAAAATCAAGATAAAAATTAATGTAAATGTATTTGGTATTCTTTGAAACCTTATAACCTGTCCTATTCCACCAATTATACCCAATATTAAAAATAATGTTGAAAAAATTATTGTTGCCCAATACTTAAATTTATTGTATTGCAACCATACAAATTTAGAAAAATTCTGTAAATTCTCTTTATTAAATATGGTTTCATTTTTGTATAATATTTTTTCATTTTCCATAACACCATCCCCTATTTTTATTTTTCTCATAATAACATAAATGAGAGTAATTATCAATATAACTACTCTCTCATTAATATGTATTATAATTCTATTTCTATAATTAAGTTCTTGTTTTTATACTTAGCATTTATTGTGCCTTCATTTAATTCTATTAATTGCTTAGCAATAGATAGACCAATTCCAGTTGATTTTCTTGCATTTTCAACAGTATAATATCTATCAAATATTTTCTTAACCGTTGTTTCATCTAAAGATGGAGCTCTATTTGTAAATGTGATTTTTCCTTTATTATCAAGAATTACCTTTAAATCACCTCTACTGTATTTACAAACATTTGATAAAATATTTTCAAGCACCCTTGTAATCATATTTTTATCTATTTTTTTATAAATTTTTTCTTTACATATTTCTACTTTTGGCACAATTTTCTTTTCTTTAAAAATATTGTAAAAACTTACTAAACTTTCTTCTAAAATATCATTTATGCAACATTCTTCTTTCTTCACTTTATTTCCAATGTCCATTGTTCTTGAAAAGTCAAATAATTCATCTGTAAGTGTTTTCAACTCACTTGCTTTTCTTTCTATAATTTCTACATATTCTTGTTTCTTATCACTTTCATTATCATCTTTAAGCAAATCTATATATCCCATTATTGCAGTAAGAGGGGTTCTAATATCATGAGAAATATTTGTTATTGTTCTTTTTAATTCTTGATTTCCATTTTCATATTGTAATTTTTCTTTTCTTAAGGTTTTAAGTTCCTTATTTAACTCACTTGCTAATTTTTTTATATTTTTATCTCCTGAAGATATAGTTAGTAAACTGTTTGTATCTGATTTTAATATCTCATCTAATGAATTTACTATTTCTTTAATTGATTTTTTCATTAAGTATAATTTAATTATTGTAAAAGTTATTATAATAATTATTAAAGCAATTACTATATAAAACCAAATCACAGTTTTACCTCCTATTTTAGCTCTTTTATATTAAATAAATATATTCCTATAAAACTTATAACAATCACAACTCCTAAAGAATATAAAGAAAATACTTTTATATTCTTTAAATAATCTTCACTTATCTCTACTTTATTTCCTGATATTTGAACTGCTTGTCCTGTTGGAAGTAAATTAACAATTGTTCTACAAAGTGTTTGTTTTAATTTTCCTGGATATTCTTCATTTCGTACAATTTCATATTTTGTGTTTCCTTGTTCATCTATTCCAGCAATTTTTTGTATATATTCTGTACTATTTGCAGTTGGTGACAATAATGAAGAAACTACAAACATAATCAAAATAAGTAATAGAGAACTAACTGTTGATATTGTTATATTAGAACATGTTAATGCTATAAAATTAAAAATTGATGAATATGATACAACAATCATTACCATATCTAATAAAATAAAAACAAATTGTGAAAAATCCATTTGAGTTTTACCAAATACAGGTATTGCAACAATTGCTATTATTATTAGATATATAAATTCTAAAATTAATCCTACTACAATACTCACAATTAAATTAGATAGATAAATATTCTTTCTACTATGCCCTACAATAATCTTATTTCTAATTGTACCATCTGAGTACTCTGTTCCAACAAATAAACTTGTAAATATTGCACTAAAAAATCCTATTATATTTATAAAATTTGTAAATAATATATCTGTTGTATTTGATGATATACCAAATGCACTATATTTTATTTTATCTAAGTACTTACTAACAAGCATAAAAATTGCAATTATTACAGTTAAAATTACTAATCCTATAAATATTTTATTTTTTCTTAATCTCGAAAAACTTGCATTTAATAATTTATACATTACTATTACCTCCAATCAAATTTATATAATAATTCTCAAGTGATTCTTCCTTTTCATCAAATCCTTTTATTATACAATTTCTTTTGGAAAGCTCAACAGCAAGTTTTGAAATATTTACCACATCATATATGTTTATAATTTCATCAGAAATAACTTCATATGAATAATTATTTTCTTCTAAATATTTAACACATTCTTTTATATTGCTTACCTTTATTTCAATTCTTTTCTTAGAACTTTGCTCTAATTCTTGTTTACTTATTTCTTTTATTATTTTTCCTTTATCTAAAAAACCATATTCAGTTGCAATTTTTGATAATTCATCTAAATAATGACTAGATATTAAAAATGTAATTTTCTTTTCTTTATTAAGTCTTAAAATCAGTTCTCTTATTTCAATTATTCCTTCTGGATCTAATCCATTTATAGGCTCATCCAAAATAAGAAAATCCGGATTCCCAACTAACGCAATTGCTATTCCCAATCTTTGCTTCATTCCTAATGAAAAATTTTTAGCTTTCTTTTTTCCTGTTTTTGTTAAACCTACTAATTTCAATAATTCATGTAAATTATCATAATTAGGCAATCCTACTATTTTAAATTGTTCTTTTAGATTATCTTCCGCTGTTGCTTCTAATCTAATTGCAGGTAGTTCTACAATTGCACCCATTCTTTTTCTTACTTTATCAATTTTTTTATTTGTGTTTTCTATCCCATAAATAGAATATGTTCCACTTGTTGGTTTTTGTAAGCCACAAATTACTCTAATTAAAGTAGTTTTTCCTGCTCCATTTTTTCCAATAAGCCCATAAATAGCACCTTTTGGAATATGCATATTAAGATTACTTATTGCTTTAAAATTTTTATATCTTTTTTCAAGATTATGTGTTTCTAAAATATATTCCATAACCTCCTCCTTTCAAATCTATTTTACTATTAAATAGTTAAGAAAGTGGTTAAGAAAATAGTTAAGATTTAGTTAAGATATTTATTCGTGGATTTTAAATCCTATGCCCCATACAGATTCTATATATTCTTCATTAGTTACTTTTCTTATTTTCTTTCTTATATTACTAATATGGACCTTTAAAGAATTTTCATCACAATCTAAGGTATCAGCACTTATTAACTCCAACAATTTTGATTTTGTTACTACTTTTTTAGGATTTAATAATAATTGTTTTAAAATAGCATACTCGGTTTTTGTTAAATATATTTCTTTTTCCTTGATATATAAAATATGGTTATCTTCATTTAAAAACATATCTTTATATTTAAGTTTTCTATTTACATTTTTATCTTTATTTATTCTTAATTGTACTTTTACTCTTGCTAAGAGTTCTTGAGATGAAAATGGTTTTACTATATAATCATTTGCCCCATTTAGTAAAGCATTTATTTTATCTTCCTCAGACATTTTTGCACTTATTACTATAATTGGAATTTCTTTAACTCTTTTTATTATTTCTTCTCCATTTAATCCTGGTAACATTAAATCTAACAATATAAGATTTATATTTTCTTTTTCCAGTAGCATTAAAGCTTCTGTACCAGAATATGCACTAACGATTTTATATTGTTCTTTTTCTAACACTTTTTTTATTAAATTATGAATATCTATATCATCTTCTACAACTAATATAGTTTCCATTATAAATCTCCTTATGTAACTAAATATTTATTAATTAAATAGCAGATAATTATTTGATAAACATCTGCTTTGGCATTATTTTATTTATTAAATTAATAATATCACAATATTTTAATCTTTCTTTACTTTTCCAAATATATTAACTTTATTAATACCTATAGAAGCAATTGGTATTAACACAACTATATATGGAATTATATATCTTGACTTTGCCTCCCATAATATATGAAATGCAAATCCTCCAACAAAAATAGTAAGCAAAAATAGTACTTCTAAAAAAAGATTTTTTCTATTTTGTAATAAAACAATTAAACTACATAGACATGTAACTATAAGTAATGCTTTTTGGTAAAACGTTAAAGGCTTAGTAATATTTTCTATCCAACTACCATCCACTTGATTATTCATAATTGCAGAATATGTATTTTCAGTCCACATAGCAGCTAATTTCATAGTATAAAAATTAAATGTATATCCCAAATTTTCCGAAAAATATTTTAACCTTTCTTTGACTCTTTTAACATATTCTTCTTTTACTTCTTGAGGATTTTCTAATGCTGGTCTTGCTATTTCTTCATTATATCCTCCATTTTCTCTTGAGCCTTCTTCCATTGCCATAAGAATATAGCTTATAGTAGGGTATGTTTTATTTTTATCTAAATCATATTTATCAGCATAATAATTCTTAATTAATGATGCTGGAAAAATTGAAATAATCACATATGCTATAATAACTCCTATGCTTATTAAATTCGTTTTTAATTTATTATCTCTTAATTCTTTAAATAAGATAAGTAACAAATATATTACTGTTGCAATTATAAATATTAAACTATTCATTCTCATCATATATGCTATCATTGTAAATATAGACGCTACTATAGGATATCTATAAAGCTTTGTTTTTCTATATCTCATCATAAAATATACAGCTAATAAACATAGAGCTAAACTTGGAATGTCCCCATATATAAATGTTAAAAGCATTGGTATTGATACAAATGTTAATATTAATGTTAATAACAATACTTTATTTGTTTTATATTTTTTAGATAATAATTCATTTATTTTATATAAAGTAAAAACTATTACAATATTGCCGATTATATTTAGTACTCTTAATACTTCCATTATATCAAAATGTATTAATCTAAAAAACATACTAAAAACAAACGCAAGAGATACTTGTTGTGGATATACTTGCATATAATCGAACAATGATATTCCTGCATATGTTGTATTATATAAAAATTCTTCATTATCTCCTCTATAAAATGTTTGTGCCAAATTGCAAACATGAACAGAATCTCCTACAACCTTAGGATTTACGGTAATAGCCCATATTATATTAAATAGTACATATATTAGAATACTTCCTATAAATAACTTCTTTCTAATTTTCTTTTTAAATTCTATATTATTATCATTATACAAAACCTTATTAATTACATATGTTAAATAATATATAAATATCGCTAATAGTACAATCCCTATAGTATATATCCAATAATTATAGTTAACTTCGACATGTTCTGAGGCATTCATATTTGCTGTGAATATCAAATTTAATACAATTATTAAACTTAAAAATACTATTCCTACTACATAAATAACTTTTTTCAATTTGAATTCTCCTTGAATATTTATTATTTTGATGCCTTATTCTTTCTAATTACTTATTTTCTATATTAACAAATTGAATGGCTATTATTGGCAAAAAACTTTTATTCTAATGTAGGGCTATCATAAGACAATTGTCCATTACCATCTATATTAAAGCTTATTCTAATATTAGAAAAACCTAAATCTCCAATTGATAATACAAATTCATATTCTCCTTCTTCTAGACTCCCATAAATATTACCCCAATCACAAGTTTTTTGAACTGTATTATCATCAATCTGGCTAGAAATAACTACTGTATCCTCATCTGAAATTTTAGGTACTTCTTCCCATAAAGGTGTTATTTCACCTGGATTATATGATGAAGTAGAATTTTCAGTTGCAGGTATTATCTTGTTTTCATCTACAGTAATGTTTTCTACTTCTCTATTTTTTTTATTTATTTGATATTGATCACCAGAATAATCATATTTATATTCATTTGTATCTTTAATAGTTATTGATACACCTGTTTTCGTAAAATTTTCTATTGAAACTTGAACATTATTTTTAGAACTATAACAATATCTTAATATATCCTCAGGTATTTTCACATTGCTTTCTTCACTTACTATTTCAATTTTTTCTACATTACTAATTTGTTCTGGATACGTATCCAGAATTATCCCATCAAAATAAACTAATATTTGATTTCCTTCTTTAAACCCGATATTTCCTTCCTTTCCAAAACCAATACTATATAATTCATTTACATTAGTTGAATTTATAGCATACAAAAAGTTATTATTTACTTCAACAACCACCGCACTTATAGTTGTTTCATCTTTAGTAGCATTAACGATATTATTAACTACTCCATCATGCATTTGTTTTTCTTTTTGTTCATTTAAATTATAAATTCCAAAGATTACTATAAATAAAACTATTATTATAACTAATACAATACATATTATTGGTAAGTTTTTTCTTAATTTTTCCACTATCATTTCCCCT
>CALVQR010000021.1 GCA_944358265.1 uncultured Bacilli bacterium
CCGATCTCTAATACTTGATAACATTCTGCCTTTGTATTAACAATTACCCTAAGAGCATATATATCATATATATCAGATAATTTTTTACCTTTTTGTAGTTTATTATAAATTGAATAAATACTTTTTGCTCTACCCTTTATTTCAAATTCTATACCATTTTCAATTAGTATATCTTCTACTCTTTTTTCCATCTCTTTAACAGATGCATCTCTTTCTTCTTTAGTACTATTAAGTTCTTCTACAATTGAATTAAATGCTTCAGGTTTATAGTATTTTAAAGATAATTCTTCAAGCTCCGCTTTTATATAAGATAACCCTAATCTATGCGCAATAGGCGCAAGTATTTCAAGAGTTTCTTTTGCTTTTAATGCCTGTTTATCTTTTTGTATTGCCCATAAAGTTCTCATATTATGACATCTTTCTGCAAGTTTAATAATTATTATTCTAACATCTTCAGTAAGTCCTACTAATATTTTTTTATAATAATTTATCATATTTTCATTTTCGGCAGATAAACTAAGTTTATTAATAGTTGTTATCCCTTCTACTAAATTAGTTATCTCTTCTGAAAAATTTTCTCTTATATCTTCTATTTTAGCATTTCCCTTATGTATAACATCATGTAAAAGTGCGGTTGAAAGAGTATCACTATCTGCATATAAACTAGTTAAGATATATGCAACATTTAAGGGGTGAAGAATATAATCTTCACCAGATAATCTTTTCTCTGATTTATGAACTTCACTTGCAAAATCATATGCTTTTTTAATTGTATTAATTTCTTCTTCATCAGTTATATATGATGCAGCCGAAATTAACTCATCAATTGTACTTATTTCTTTTTTCATTTAATCATTTCCTTTTTATGAATTAATTCCTTTTACTAAAAGTTCATCTAATTCTTTTTTTGGTTCTTTTTTCTTTTTATTTTTTTTAGAATTTTTTTGTGAAATTTTTTTCTTCTTTTTCTCTTTCAATTCAATTTTTATCCAAATTTGAGCTGATAAGAATATAGATGAATATGCCCCTGCAATAAGACCAAACAATATTGCTATATCAAATTCAAATATTTGTCTTGCTCCAAATAATATTAATGTTATTATAGGAAGCATTGTAGTTATAGTAGTATTAACTGATCTAAATAATGTTTGTTTTATACTTTCATCTACTATTTTTTTATATTCTTCTTTATCACGTTTTTTAGCTACATTACTTGTTATATTTTCTCTAATTCTATCAAATATTACAATTGTATTATTAATTGAGTATCCTACAATTGTAAGAACAGCCGCTATATACATTGTATTTATTTCTACATTAAATATAGAAAATAAGCAAAACATCATAATAACATCATGAACAAGAGCTAATATTGCACTGATTGCATAACTAAACTTATATCTAAATGATATATATATAGAAATACCTACAAAAGCGAGTATAAGTGCTATTATGGCATTGCTAATTAAATCTCTTTTCACTACATTTGATACTACTGCAATTTCAGTTTTTGCATCATATTTTTCTTCTAATTTAGTTTTATTTTCTTGTATTTCATTTTCTTCTAATACTTCTTCTACTTTAACATATACAGTATTATCATTTGCTTTAGTTACATCTGATATAGTGTATCCCATTTCATTAATATCTTTTCTTATTTCTTTTACATTTAATTTATTATTAGAAACTATAGTTATATCAGATCCACCTTTAAAATCTACACCAATATTAAATCCTGTAATTACTGTCATTATAATTGCTAGTACAAAACATATTGCTGGCGCTATGAAGTGTTTCTTTACATTTTTTATAAAGTTAAATTTACTAAATTTAATTTTTTTCCCTTCTTGATAATTTATAAATAACTTAAGTTTATCATCAAAGTAACCTGTATTAACAAATTGCTTCATTATAAATCTATTTGTCATAATCATAATAAACATTGTCATTATAATGTTTATTATTAACATAGTTGCAAACCCTTTAACTGAACTTTCACCAAATGCAAATAATATAAGTGCAATTAATAGCGTAGTAATATTTGAATCAAATATTGCTGAAAAAGAACCTTTATTACCATTAATAAATGCTGTTTTTAAGCTTTTACCTTTTCTTAATTCTTCTTTTATTCTTTCATTAGTAATTACACAAGCATCTATTGCCATACCGATTCCTAATATAACCGCAGCAATACCTGTAAGAGTTAATACTCCATCAATTAAATAGAACAATAAAAATGTAAAGAATGTATAGATTAAAAGTGAAAGTGATGATATAAATCCTGATAATCTATAACATATAACCATAAATATTATAATAAGTGCAACTCCTATTACACCCGCAATCATGGTTTTATTTAAAGAATCTTCTCCAAATGATGCTGCTACTGTCTTAGATGATATTTCATTATATTTAACATTAGATGATCCTGAATTAATTAAATCTACCAATGTTTTTGCTTGCTCATATGTAAAATTACCTTGAATTATTACATCGCTAGAAAATCCTTCACTAACTGTTGCAGCTGATAAACATTTAACAGTATTTTCATCTTCAAAATTACCACAATCAGCAGTTTTATAACTATCACCCATTGATTTATCAAAATCAAGCCAAATTACTATTAATTTGTCACTAGTTTCACTAATAGAACTAGTTACTTCATAGAATGTATCTTTGTCTTTTACATTAAGTAATATCGCAGGATTCTCATTACTATCTTGTGATAATTTAGCTCCTGATATTACATCTTTATCCATTAATTTATTATCACTACTATCTCTAAATGTTAATTCACCTGTAATAGTAATATAATCTCTTGCTTCATCAGGATTTGTTACTCCTGCAAGTTTTACCCTAATTTTATCATTTCCTTCAATTGATATCTCAGGCTCTGTTACACCTAGTTTATCAATTCTTCTAACCATAGTTTTATATGCACTTTCTAAATCGTCTTTAGTTAATTCGTCATCATCTTCTGATGGAGATACTTGATATAAAATCTCAAAACCGCCTGCTAAATCAAGTCCTTTTGTAATATTATTAAATACATATGGAATTAATAAAGTACATGTAAGAGTTACTGTAAGTACACTTACTAAAACAGTAGTTAATTTAAATCCTTTTTTATCATAATTAATACTATTATTTAATTTATCTTTACTAAATCCTAATATTATATAAAATATAATTGGCAATATTATCATACCAAATATAAATCCGTTTGATTTATTAAACTTTTTACCTAATTTTATATTAAAATAAATCCATAGCCATATATTAATTGGACTAATTAAAAATCCAAAAAAATAATACCATTTAAAATCTACTATACTAATTAATTTTATAAAATTAAATATTGGTATATATGCATAACCTTTCCTAATTTTTTCTTTTTTAAATATTTTTGAAACAATAAAACATGATAACAAATATGTAATTAAACAACTTAATATTATTATTAACTTCATTTTTTCACCTTCCTATTTAATAAAAACATTATCATCAACATTAATAATATCATTTACAATATCATTTAAAGTTAAATTAACAGATTTTGACCATTTTTCTTTTGCTAGATATTCAAATATTTCTTTTTCACTTTTTTTAATACCTTTTTTGAGCAAAATTCTCTTTTTTACTCTAAGTGCAGGACCTACCCTCTTATATAACTGTTTTGCATCTTCAAATTCAATATCCATAAATAGTCACCTTATTTTTTGTTTCACATTATAATTATACAAAAAAATTATATTTTTTTAAAGAGTAAAAACATATATTTATTATGAAAAATATGATTGGATTGAGAAAAATGAGAAAAAGCAAATTCATAAAAAGTACAATTATATTATTAGTTGGAGGTTTCTCTACTAAAATATTGGGCATGCTTATTAAAATAATAATTACAAGAAACATAAGTACAAAAGCTATGGGATTATATATGATGATTATGCCTACTTTTAATTTATTTATTACACTTGCACAAGCAGGATTCCCTATTTCTATTAGTAAAATAGTTTCTGAAGATAAAAAAGATAATAAAAAAATTGTATTGTCTAGTATATTTATGTCTATAGTTACCACTTTTTTTCTTATGATTTTACTTATTTTTATATCCCCTTTAATTGCAAAAAGTCTACATAATGAATCATTAAAATTCCCAATAATATGTATTGGATTTACATTGCCTTTTATAAGTATTTCAGGTATCATTAGAGGATATTTTTTTGGAAAAGAAAAAATGTTTCCTCATGTAATATCAAATACATTTGAACAAATAGTAAGAATTATACTAAATATATTATGTCTTCCACTTCTCATAAATTATGAAAACAATGTAATTATATCATTTTTAATTTTAACTAATATATTAAGTGAAACAATATCTATTATAATACTATACTTCTTCTTACCTAAGAAAATAAAAATAACTAAAGAAATGATTAAACCTAATACACAAATAATGAAAGATGTACTTAATATATCTATTCCTACAACAGGATCTAGAATAATAGGTACAATCGGATATTTTTTTGAACCAATTATACTTACAAGTATGCTTTTATTAAATGGATATTCAAAAGATTATATAACTTATGAATATGGAATAATAACAGGATATGTTATGCCACTACTTATGCTTCCATCATTTTTCTCAATGGCAATAAGTCAAGCAACAATACCCGTTATTAGTAATGGATATGCAAATAATAGATTTAAATATGTAAAAACAAAGATAAAACAAGCACTTAGTTTATCTTTGTTTATAGGAATATTATTTACTATATTAATTATGATTTATCCCGAAATTTTTATGAAATTTATTTATAATACAAATGAAGGCGTTAAATATATTAGAGTTATTGCACCATTTTTCTTGTTTTATTATATCCAAGTTCCACTTGTTGCAGTACTTCAATCATTAAATAAAGCAAAAGAAGCAATGATGAGTACTTTATTTGGAATAATTATTAAATTAGTTTTAATAATTTTATTATCATATTTAAAAATAGGTATATATCCTCTTATAATAGCAACTATAACTAATATGATATACGTTACTATATTTAATTTTATAAAGGTGAAAAAGATATTAAAAAAATAGATTGATATTTTCAATCTATTTATATAACATTTATTTTATTTAAGCAATATTTATATATTTTACATAATTATTATATTATTTTCTTACTAATTTATAAACTCTATTATTTGCTCTATATATTTGCTCATCAGTTATAGAATCAATTAAGTCAACTGGATTTTCATTATTTTTATTTATTACTATTCTTTCAAAATAATCAATTAATTGTTTATTTATACCAATATATTCTAAATAATTCATATAATTATAAAACTCTGTAAGACTTAAATTATTTATATTACTACCATACAAATAATTTAATATAACTATTATATAACAATATAAATCAGAATTTTCATCTGCAATTACATGACCTAAAACTTTTTCGTCATTATTTATTTTATATTTCCCATTTACTTCATTTAATAATGATTTTGAAGTTAAAAACCTTGCTGGATTCGCAGAATTAGTACCTATTTTAACACTATCTAAATCAATTACATATAATTCACTATTTAATGTATTTGCAATAAAATTAGAAGTATTTAAATCATTTATATAAATATCTTTAAGTGGTGTTGTTTTACGTATATATTTAAGTTGATTTAATATTTCACCAATTTTCTTTAAAAAGAATTTTTTAACACTTAAATCTACTTTAGAATCATTTAATAATACCGATAAATTTATTCCTTCTGCTTTTGGTATTGTAAAACCTTCTACTTCTCCTCCAACAGACAAAAGTGCATCAGGAATATAAAATGAATTTGGTAAATATTCTTTATTATTATCAAGCATTTCTAAAGTATATAATTTATTACCAAAATCTTGCCCTTGTAATCGTAATAAACTTTTTACAATCTTATCTTCTCCTTTATATCTATATTCATATAATTTAGATTCAGTATAAATTACTTCCTTAGGTAAAATTAAAGGAGTTAAAGATTTGAATTTTTTTTGTGAAAGAGATATTATTTTCAAACTAATCCCCCCTTTGATTAGTTTGATAGTGTATCACAAATAATTTAAAAAATCAAATTTTATACGCCTTCACTATTACATAATTTTCTATATAATAATTTTCTTAGTAAATCAATAGGTATTACTGTGAATGCAAATACAAGCATTATTATAAATTCTTTAAATGATAGTGACATTGTTCTAAACATTGAACCTCCAAAATAAATTAAAAGTATTTGAACAATTGTTATAAATAACATAATACAAATAAAAGTCTTATTTTGTTTAATATTAGCTATAATATTGATTCTAGATGTCCTAGCTGAAAAACTATTAAATATATCAATAAAAATAAATAATCCAAAAAAAGCACTCATTAAATATGATTTATCACTTCTAAATAATTCGCTAGTAAAATTTGATTTTAAGAAAAATAAACATAGCAAAGCTGAATAAATACCAGTAAATACTATCTCACTAATCATATATCTATTTATTATAGACTCTCCTCTTTTTTTAGGTTTTTCTTTCATATATGAAATTAGTGGTGGTTCAAACGCAAAAGCTAATCCTGCGAGTGTATCCATTATCATATTAACCCAAAGCATTTGTATTACAGTAACAGGAGTATCAACACCTATAAATGGGCAAATTATAGATAAAGTAATTGCACACAAATTAATTGTTAACTGAACTATTATAAATTTCCTTATACTTTTAAATATAGTTCTACCATAAAGAATAGCTTTAGATATTGATAAATAATTATCATCTAATATAACTATATCACTTGCTTCTTTGGCAACCTCTGTTCCACTACCCATTGCAAAACCAACATCTGCTTTTTTTAGTGCAGGAGCATCATTTACACCATCTCCTGTCATTCCTGTTACTAATCCCATTTTTTGAGCAATTGTTACAAGTTTGCTTTTATCTGTTGGAAGAGATCTTGATACTACTTTTAATCTTGGTAAAATTTCTTTTATTTCACTATCAGTTAGTTTATTTAAATCTTCACTATCTATTACAATATCATTTTTACTATCAATAAGTCCTACTTCTTTTGCAATATTAATTGCAGTTTTTCTATTATCGCCCGTAATCATTATAGTTTGTATACCTGCAGACTTAGTTAATTTAATGCCTTCAATTGCCTCTTTTCTTATTTCATCTTTCAAAAATATTATAGAAATTAATGACGAATTTTTAAAATTACTTAATTCAATATTATTATTAGTAATAAAAGCTATTACTCTAATACCTTTACTTGTCATTAAATCTATTTTCTCTTTTAATTTATTTTTATATTTTAATTCTTTTTTGTTTCCTTTTTCATCATAATAATACTTGCAGTAGTCAAGTAATTTTTCAGGGGCACCTTTTACTAAATTTAATCTGCCATTTTTATCTACTGTCGTTACTGAATATTTATTTTTACTATTAAATTCAATAGAATCAAGTTTTCTAATATTATAAGTTTTTTCAGAAGAAAATTCTAACAAGGCTCTATCTGTTATATTCCCTGCGAATACTTCTTTTTTTTCATAATCATAATTTGATGCATTATTTACTATTATAGACATTTTAAATAAATCATGATATTTTGGATAATTATTAAGTTCAAACTCTTCATTATATTCATTTAAATTACCAAGTATAAATGAATTGACTTCTAATTTACCTTTAGTTAAAGTGCCTGTTTTATCAGTAAATAAGATATTTAAACTACCTGATGTTTCTATTCCAACAAGCTTTCTAACTAGTACATTATCTTTAAGCATTTTTTTCATATTACTAGATAATACTAAAGTTATCATCATAGGAAGTCCTTCTGGAACAGCTACTACAATAATAGTCACGCATAATGTTAATGCATAAAGAACTTTATCAAGAACAAAAGGTATATTAGTTAAAGAATTCTTTATAAGCTCAATATTAAAATTATTATCGATTATAAATTCTGAAAAAAGATATGAAAATGCAACTAAAAATGCACATATATATCCTATTTTACTTATTATTTTTGCAAGACCTGCAAGCTTTATCTTAAGAGGACTATCTGGTGCTTTTTCAGTAAGTTCTTTAGTTATTGTGCCATACATAGTATCAAGTCCTACTTTATCTACTTTCATTATACCTTTATTTGAATAAATAACTGTCCCTCTATATAATTTATTTTTATCAGTTACAGTACTTTCCGCTTTATATTTATAAACTTCTTTACTTTCTCCCGTTAAAGATGATTCATCAACCGATACTTCCCCATCAATTAAATAACCATCTGCAGGTACTTTATCACCTGATTCTAGTATAATTAAATCATTTACTACAACTTCATCTATATTAATTTCATATATTTTTTTGTTTCTTTTTACTTTGCATTTTATTTTACTTGCATCTTCTTGCATTTTATTAAATGCTTTTTCAGAACCATATTCTGATAAAGAAGATATAAATGTTGCAACAAATATTGCAATTACTATTCCAAGTGTTTCAAAAAAATCAAAATCTTTAAATAAAAATATTACTTTTATTGCAAGTGCGATTAATAATATTTTTATTATTGGATCAGAAAGTGCATCAAATAAAAATGAAATAAATTTACTTTGCTTGTCCATTTTAATTGAATTACTACCATATTTTTTTCTGTATTTAACTACTTCTTCTTCACTAAGACCATTTCCAATATAATTATTCATAATATTCCTCCTAAAGAATATTACTAACATAATTACATAATTATTACTAAAATAATTCGACATTATAATAAAAATAGATTAATACACATAAATATAATGCCTATTATAAAAAATATTTTTGTTAAAGTATATTCATTATATTTTTTACTTGTAGGCAAAAGTTCATAGAAAGAAATATGAATCATTATTCCTGCGATAAAAGAAAAAAGCATTCCCATAAATGAATCAGTTATAAAATTTTGTAAAAATAAAAATGCAAGTAATGCTCCAAAAGGTTCTGATAAAGCACTTATAAGTGTATATATAAATGATTTTTTAAAAGATCTAGTTGAATAATATATAGGAACAGATATACTTATTCCCTCTGGAATATTATGCATTGCAATAGCAATTGCTAAACTAATACCTAATGATTTATCTATACTAGATGCCATGAAAGTAGCAATCCCTTCTGGAATATTATGAAGTATAATAGCAAGCATAGATATTATTCCAACTCTATATAATTTACCCTCATTATTATTTTCAGGCATGTTTTTATCAATTATCATAGATGTTAATACTCCTAAAGATAGGAATATTAAAAATATTAATATACTTACAAAATTTTTATATCTGGTTGTAAGTAGTTCTATTCCTTCAGGTATTAAGTCAAGTAAAGAGACACATAACATTACTCCTGCGGCAAATGATAAAGATGCACTTATTATTTTATTAGTATTCTTTTTATTAAATAATAATACTATCATACCAAATAACGTTGATAATCCTGCTAAAAAAGTAATAAAAAAACTATAAGTAATATTCAATATAATCACCCATTTAATTAAATGAACATAACTTATATTTTAGAATTACTTATTATAAAAAATGTATTTTTATAAGTGTTATTCTAAACATATATCATCATTTGATTATATTATATCTATTTCTTCGTTACACATTTTTACTGATAATATGGATTATTATACTAAACACCACATATATTAGAGTTGCTACAATAACTATTCCCTAATTTGTATTTTTAGAAAACAAATATTTTATTAGTGTATATATAATTTCAAATATTTGTATTACTTTGAACTTTTCTTTTTGTCATCGTCTAATTGCAACTCTTTTATTATTTTTTATATTTAATAAATGCAAAAAAGATTAAATTAATTAATCTTCATTTTTTATTATATAAATTTCATTATCTTTATAAAAAGCATAAAATACATCTTCTATATCTACTTTTTTATTATTTAATATATTTTTTATCCATTTTCTATTTTTATTTATATATTTTAAATTATCTTCTTCTATTACTCCATCTAATATTAATGGAAGAGGAAAAATATTATTATCATTATCTTGCTTTTTAAATACAGATAATTTACCATTTGTTTCAAGAACTGCAAAATCTACTTCTTCAATAGTTCTTATTCCCTTATCCCTTAACTGTAAAAGTAAATCATTTAAATTGTATTTTTGATTTCTCATCTCTTTAAAATTTAATTTACCATTTGCGATTATTACACTCTCTTTACCATCTAATATATCTCTAAATTTATTACTTTTAAGTGATAGTTTAGCAAATATTATTTGAAAAACAACTAAAGTTACCGCAGGAACTATAACAAACCATATTGGATCTTTATAATTTTCTATACTGATTGCAATTAATTGCGATATAAGCATAGAGATTATAAAATCGAATACTCCAAGTTCACCAACTTCTCTTTTTCCCATTATTTTATACGATATTACAACTAAAAAATAAAAAAATATAGTTCTTAAAAATATAGTTAATAACATTTTATCACCTATTTTATTTTGTTTTAAATCATAATTTTTTATACATTTGAATAATATTTACTAGTAGGTGATAATTTTGAAATATTTAAAAACAATTGCTTTTGAATTTATAATCTTACTTATATTAACATTAATTTCAACTATATTATATTATTTTAATATAATAGGTAATAGTACAAATGATACTTTAAAAATAATTAATTTTATAATAATATTTATTTTTGCAGGATTTTATATAGGTAAAAATAGTAATAAAAAAGGATGGCTTGAAGGGCTTAAGATTTCTGGAATTAATATATTAATATTTGTATTACTCTCACTTATTTTTAAATATGATTTTAATATTATGCAATTTTTATATTATTTAATAATAAGTATTATTATAGTACTTGGTAGTATAATTGGAATTAATTTTAAAAAGAAAAAATAAATACAAAATTCTGTATTTATTTTAATATCATAAAAATTGTAATTAGTATTAATATTATACTAATAATAAATATATTTATAAAACCATATACATTTCTTTTTTCAGTTAAATTTGTATCTAATAAAAATTCTGTATTTTCATCATATATATTATGTGGATATTTATTTAATTCTACTCCTAATAATTCTCTTTTATAAACTGGGATATATGCACAAATAAATTCTGGTCTTAAATATACTTTCCCGTCTTTTCCCCTATAATATAATGGCTCAACATCAACATTTTTTTCACCTTTTATTGATGATTTAGGTACTTTAATTATAAATACACCATTTGAAATTTTATAGTTTTCTGCATACATAATTTCTCTTAACATAAAAGGAAAATTTTGAAATATTTGTACATGATCATGTATATTTGGATATTCATCATATATTATACCACTTTTGAAAATTTCTTTTGGAGTTGATGCAGTTCTATGTATTCCAATTAAATATTTATCACTTTCATATTCGTATAATTGTTGTAAAATCTCACCAATATTTTTATCTATTTTATAATTCATATCTTTATATATTTCATTTCTATCTTTTTTTAAATAAGGTGCTTCCGGTATATTAAATTTTTTTGGGATTTCAAATAATTTTTTATTTTTCATTTTTTACTCCATAATTTTTTATAAAATTTTCTTTAAATTCTATAAAATTATCTTCATCAATTGCTTTTCTTATGTCTTCAGTCAATTTTATTAAAAATCTTATGTTATGTATTGAAAGTAATCTACCTGATAATTGTTCTTTTGATGTAAGTAAATGTCTTATATATGCTTTAGTATAATTTTTACAAGTATAACAATCACAAGTATCTTCAATCGGAGTAAAATCTTCTTTATATTTAGCATTTTTTAAATTTATTTTCCCACTTCTAGTAAATGCATTACCATGTCTTGCTATTCTAGTTGGGAGAACGCAATCAAACATATCTACTCCTCTTTCTACTCCTTCTAAAATATCAATTGGTTCTCCTACCCCCATTAAATATCTTGGTTTATCTTCTGGAAGAAAAGGAATAGAATAATCAATTGCATTATACATATCTTCTTTTGATTCTCCATCATTTGCAACTCCACCAATACTATATCCATCAAATTTAAGTTTAACGGTTTCTTTTGCAGAAAATTCTCTTAAATCTTTATAAGCACCACCTTGTACAATACCAAATAATGATTGATTTTCATTATTATGAGCATCTTTGCCTCTTTTTGCCCATCTTAAAGTTCTTTCAATACTATTTTTCATATATTTATAACTTGCACTAGCAGGTGGGCATTCATCAAAACTCATAGCTATATCACTATCTAATTTATTTTGAATTTCTATACTTTTTTCAGGAGTTAAAAATAATGTGGATCCATCTATATGACTTTTAAATTTTACTCCATCTTCGCTTATATCTTTAGGTTTAGCAAGTGAAAATACTTGAAACCCTCCAGAATCTGTAAGTATTGGTCCATCATAATTCATAAATTTATGAAGTCCACCAGCTTTTGAAACAATATCTTCTCCAGGTCTAAGCCATAAATGATAAGTATTTGAAAGTATAACTGCACTACCTTCTTTTTTTAATTCTTCAGGAACTAAAGTTTTAACATTAGCAAGTGTCCCAACAGGCATAAACATAGGAGTTTCATATGAACCGTGATTTGTATGTAAAATACCATGTCTAGCTTTAGTATTTTTTTCTGTTTTTAGTAATTCATATTTAATTTTCATTTCTTACCACTCTTTTCTTAAAATATTATATCATAAACAATTGAATTTTTTAAATAAAAGATTTATAATATTTCTCGCAAAGGAGAAATATTATGAAAACAAAAAAAGAAGAATTTAAAAATAAAACAAAAAATCGTTTTTATTCTTTATGTAGAAATTTTAATAATTTTGAAAACATTTCAAATGATGATATTGAATGTGCTAAAGAAATTGCAGAAAACATAAAAAATAAATATATTAATTCACCTAAAGATTTATTGTATTATAGATATTTATCAAGTATATCAGATAATTTTTATAAAATAGAAAATAAAGATATGCTTCCACTTGTATTAATTATGACTATAGATCCTTCAATGAATATATATAAAATTTATGAGAAATACTCAAGATTTAATGAAATTAAATCAGTAATGAGATTTGTATATGGATTTGATGATCTTAAAATAATTAAATTTGAGAAAGCATATATTCAAAAATTTTTAGATATGGATGATTTTGATTTTGTTAAAAGGTTAGAAATTTAATTCTAACCTTTTATATTTTTTTTATATATGCATTTTCAGAATATAATTTATTTAATATATTATCGCTTTGATTAAAGTTATCAGTTAATGTTAAATGCATCATACTATCAATGTCTTTTGGATAACTAGTTATATTTATATTACCTAATTGATATTCTAATCTTCTAAAATTTCTAATAAACTTATCTGTAATATTTCTTTGTATATTTATTTGTTCATTTTTAGCTTCAATTAATAGCTTATTTATTATTTTATCATTTGTTTTGCCTTTTTATTTATTTATTTATTTTATAATTAATCGCATATTCTTTTGCTTTATATCTTATTGGCATATAATCGATAACTTTTACATCACGAATATTATTTTCTTTTAATATTCTCATAAACAAAGTTAATGACACTAATGCACTTGGTGTTACATCTTTTATATTGTCAAGGTCATAATCATCTTTTATACTTTTATTTACTTTATAAAGCAATCTATTTATCTTTTTAGTATAATTATTTTCTTTAATTTTATTATCTCTTTGAACTGCATATATATAACAAACTCCATCACTTATTCCATAAAATACTCTAGGTAATTCAAATATTTCTCCTATAGCTTTATTTCTAACTATACTAGGTTTAAATGAATACGGTGTTTCAAGAATAGGATTATTTAAGTTTATTTCATATTCAATATCGCTGTTTTCTAAAAAATATAAATCCTTTAAATATATTATTTTGCTTTCTGAATCATGTAATGGATCATCTAGAAAATTGATTCTTGCTTTTAAATATTCTACTGGATTATTTAAATCAGTATCCGTTACATTGTTCCATATGTTAGAAATAATAAAATCTATCATAAATTTTTTATTTCCATTATAATATACATAATCTATATTAATTAAATTTGTATTTGATATAATATCAATCATTTTTGTAGTATACTCTATTAACAATTTATTAAATAATTCTAGATTATTAATTGTTAGAGTTTCATCTACCTTATCATTTAAATATTTATCAGTATTTGGCATAATAGTCTAAAATTCAATATTAAATTTCCATCCCTCTATTTCAAGTTTATTATCTTTAATAGATGGTAATACCTTATTATAAAACTCTTTTAATATTAATTCATCCATTTATATCACCTACTTTATAAACATCGAATCCCCAAAAGAGAAAAACCTATATTTATTTTCTACTGCAATATTATAAGCATTCATAATTTTTTCTTTCCCAGCAAAAGCTGAAACAAGCATAATTAATGTTGATTTTGGCAAATGAAAATTAGTTATAAGAGAATCTATTGCTTTAAATTTATATCCAGGATAAATAAATATATCTGTCCATCCACTTGCGGCTTTAAATTCATCATATGAATTCATTATTGTCTCTAAAGTTCTAGTTGTTGTTGTCCCAACAGATATAATTTTTCTTCCCTCACTTTTTGCTTTATTTAGATTTTCTGCAGTTTGTTTTCCCATTTCATAATATTCACTATGCATTTTATGATTTTTAACATCATCTACTTGTACAGGCCTAAATGTTCCTAGTCCAACATGAAGAGTTATTTCTTCAATTTGAACACCTTTATTTTTTAATTTATTAAGTAAATCTTTAGTAAAATGAAGTCCAGCAGTCGGAGCTGCAGCACTACCCTCCTTTTTTGCATATACAGTTTGATATCTATTTTTATCTTCTAATTTTTCATGAATATATGGTGGAAGTGGCATTTCACCTAATTTATCAAGTATTTCAAGAAGTATTCCATCATATATAAATTTAAATTTTCTAATACCTTCTTCCCCTACATATACACATTCTAATTTTAATATATCAGAAAAATTTATAATTGTCCCAACTTTAACTCTTTTTGCAGGTTTACATAAACATTCCCATATATTATTACCTTCATCTTTTAATAATAATACCTCAATAACCGCGTTAGTTTCCTCTTTTATACCAATTAATCTTGCTGGGATTACTTTTGTATTATTAAGTACAAGAACATCTCCTTCGTTTAAATAATTTATTATATTATCAAATCTTTCGTGAATTATTTCTCCTGTATTTTTATCTAAAATTAATAATTTAGAATGATCTCTATCTTTTAATGGCGTTTGCGCGATTAATTCTTCTGGTAAAAAATAATCAAAATCATCTGTTTTCATTTTATAACCTCTTTTCATTTAATAAAAATATTTCTTTAATTTCATCGAAGTAATAATAATCTGCCTTTATATTACTTCAACCATATAAATCCAATCCTTTTTTGATTATATCACAGAAAAAAAGAGATTTCTAGATAATCTCTTAATCAAATAAACTTTTTTGATAATCAATTCCTAAATGTTTATATGCTTTTTCGGTAACAACTCTACCTCTATTTGTTCGTTTTAGGAATCCATTTTGTAGTAAATATGGTTCGTATACATCTTCAATAGTAGTTACTTCTTCACCTATAGATGATGCTAGAGCATCAATCCCAACAGGTCCACCATTAAATTTATATATTATAGATTTTAATAAATTATGATCTGTATCATCAAGACCTTCTGAATCTACTTTAAGTTTATTTAAAGATGATTTTGTAATTTCTATATCAATATTACCATTGCCATTAACTAAAGCAAAATCGCGAACTCTTTTTAGTAATCTATTTGCTATTCTAGGTGTACCCCTACTTCTTTTAGCAAGTTCGAAAGCGGCATCATCTTCTATTTCAACTTCAAATACTTCTGCAGTTCTCTTTATAATGTTACATAAATCAGAAGTTGAATAATATTCAAGCTTTGATATTATCCCAAATCTATCTCTAAGCGGTCCGGTTAAATCTCCTACTCTTGTAGTTGCTCCTACTAAAGTAAATGGAGGTAAATCTATTTTTATACTTCTAGAAGAACCTTCATTCCCAATTATTATATCGAGTGTAAAATCTTCCATTGCAGAATAAAGAACTTCTTCAACAACTTTTGGGATTCTATGGATTTCATCAATAAATAAAACATCCCCTGGTTCTAAAGTTGAAAGTACTGCAGCCAAATCACCAGTTTTTTCAATCGCAGGTCCACTAGTTGTTTTTATATTACTTCCAAGTTCATTCGCAATTATAAATGCAAGAGTTGTTTTTCCAAGACCTGGTGGGCCATAAAGAAGGGTATGGTCAAGTGGTTCATCTCGCATTTTTGCTGCTTTTATAAATATATCTATATTTTCTTTTACATCATTTTGACCAATATACTCTCTTAAATATTTTGGCCTTAATGATAGTTCAAATGCATCTTCTTCTTTTCTTTCTTCATCTAAAATTCTTCCCATAAGTCCTCCTTATTTTAATAATAACTTTAATGCTTCTTTTATTTGATTTTCTATTGATAAAGTATTATCTACTTTTGGCAAAATTTTCTTTATATCTGCATTTTTATATCCTAAAGATGTAAGTGCTAAAGCAAGTTCTTCATTTATAATATCTTTATTATTTTCATTATTACTAACTAATTTACCTTTTAAATCAAGTATTATTTGACGGGCTACCTTATCTCCAATTTTAGGGAATTTTTTTAAATATAATATATTTTCTCTTTCAATTGCATCTATTATTCCATCAGTAGATCCAGTCGCAAGCATAGGAAGAGCCATTTTAGGTCCTAATCCTTTTACATCAATTAATCTTAAAAATAAATCTCTATCTCCTACTGATTTAAAACCGAATAAAGTATTTTCATCTTCTCTAATATGATTATATATATATACTTTGTATTCTTCTCCTTCATTAAATGAATATGGAGATGCAGTGTATATTTTATATCCTATGCCATTATTATCAAGTACTATATAATTACTTTCTACTGTTTCTATTTTCCCTTTTAAATATTCGAACATATGTTATCACCTATTTAATTATAACATAAAAAAAGAATAATTTATAGTTATTCTTTAAATTCAAATTCAAAATCAAGTATTCTTACTAAATCTCCTTCTTGAATCCCCATCTCTTTAAGTTTATCATCTACTCCCATTTTTCTTAATTTATTTGCAAATCTCCTTGCACCTTCATCTGTGAATTTAGTCATTTTAAGAAGTTTTTCAATTTCTTCGCCCTTAACTATGAATACATCATCTTCTTTATATATATCAAACGGTTGTTCTTCTTTAAATTTATAAAGTACGTGACTTTCAAATTTTTCTTCTGAATAAAGTGGTTTATCTTCTATAGTATCTAAAATATCTGCAATTTTAATTAATACATCATCCAGACCTTCTCCTGTTAATGCTGATATTTCAAATACATCTTTTTTTACTTTTTTCTTAAATTCTATTAAATTTTCTTTAGAATTTTCCATATCCATTTTATTTGCAATTATTATTTGAGGTTTATTAATTAAATCTTTATTAAAATTTTCTAATTCTTTGTTTATAGTAATGTAATCCTCGTATGGATCTCTACCTTCAAAAGAACTCATATCAATAATATGTGCGATTACTTTAGTTCTTTCTATATGCCTTAAAAATTGATCTCCTAAGCCTTCTCCAAGTGAAGCTCCCTTAATAAGTCCAGGAAGATCTGCAGCGACAAAAACTCTATTATCTTTAGTTTTAACTACACCTAAATTAGGAGATAATGTTGTAAAATGATATGCTGCGATTTTAGGCTTTGCTTTAGATATTTTAGATATTAATGTACTTTTACCAACACTTGGCATACCTACAAAACCAACATCTGCAAGTAACTTCAATTCTACTTTTAATTTTCTTTCTTCACCAGGTTCTCCATTTTCAGAAAAGTTAGGAGCAGGATTAGAGTGAGTTGCAAAAGCAGTATTACCTCTTCCACCTCTTCCACCTTTAGCAACTATTACTTCATCATTTTCTTTAGTTAAATCAGCAATTATTAAACCTGTATCCATATCTGTTATTGTAGTTCCTTGAGGAACTTTAATAATAATATCTTCTGCTGCTTTTCCATTTTTATTTTTACCTTGTCCATTCGCACCTTTTATTCCTTTTATTTGTTTTTTATATCTCAAATCTAATAGTGTTTTTAGTCCTAAATCAACTTTAAATATTATGTCTGAACCTTTTCCACCATTGCCCCCAAAAGGTCCTCCCATTGGAATATATTTTTCTCTTCTAAAAGCAGTACAACCATCTCCACCATTTCCTGCTTTTACATCTATAACAACTTCATCTACAAACATATCATTACCTCCTTTTACTAATTTTTAAATACTGCATCTAAATAATAAATTGGACGTTTTTCTTTAAAATATTGTTTTTCAAAATCAGTCATAACATTTTCTATTTTTCTCTCGTCATTATGTAAATCTAAGCTAACTTTATTAAAAAAATACCAATACTTACTTAAACTTTCTATTGAATATGAAAATAATATTTTATTATCAGTTTTTAGTATTATGTGCTTATCTTTTTTAAATATTCTATCATATAATTTTAGATAACTTTCATGAGTAAATCTTTTTTCTCATCTTGTTTTTTTGGCCATGGTTCTGAAAATGTTAAATATATTGTATTTATTTCTTTTCCAAAATAATCTATTATATTTCTTGCATCTGCACATATAATTTTCAAATTATTTAATTTTTTACTTCCTATATTATTAATCGCAGTTGCGGTTTGTGATTTATCAAGTTCTAAACCTATATAATTGATATTAGGATGAATAAGTGCCATACCGATAATAAAGCTTCCTCTTCCCATTCCAAGTTCTAAACATATTGGATTATTATTTTTAAATATTTCATTCCATTTTCCTTTAAATTTTTCTGGATTTTTAATTAAATATGAACTACTTTCTAAAATATTTTTTGCATTTTTAACAACATTATAACGCATAATTACACCTCAAAATTATTTTATCATAATTTAATATTTATTTAAAGAAAAACATCATCTATTTGATGATGCTTATTTACGTTCTTCATAAACGCTAACTTGTTTTTTATCTTTACCTTTACGTTCAAATTTAACATATCCATCAATTTTAGCATATAAAGTATGATCAACACCCATACCTACATTTTTACCTGGATAAATTTTTGTCCCACGTTGACGATATATAATTGAACCAGCTGATACAAATTCACCATCTGCTGCTTTTGCACCTAATCTTCTACCTTCTGAATCACGCCCATTATGTGTAGAACCTTGTGCTTTAACGTGTGCAAATTTTTGTATATTTAAAATCATTTTTAACATAGATCTTACCTCCTTAATATTTTTATATTTTTAGGATAATCTTTTTCAAGTCCTTCTAGCATAAAAATCATATTATTAATAAGTTTTTGTGCTACTATATCTTCTTTTAATACCTCTATTAAAATTTTATTATCTAAATAGATCGGAAGAGCACACGTCTGAACTCCAGTCACA
>CALVQR010000022.1 GCA_944358265.1 uncultured Bacilli bacterium
AATAGCCAACGCTGTTTCTTCACAATATAAAAAAGTTTCTGGAAAAATTTGAGTATAATATTTAAAAAAATCTGGGGTTAAAATATAAGCACATCCTTGGATTATATATTTATTTTTTTCTATTTCTCTTATATCAAAATTCTCTTTACTAGATTTATTTTTTATATTAAATGTAATTTTTATAAATTCTTTTATTAAATAAAATCCTATTTTAATACAATATTTCCACATTTTTTTATTTGATATTAAATATGGTTTTTGAACCTTTTTTTCTAAATCACAACACATTGGATTTAAAACAGCTATATTTTTATTGGGTACATATGAATTAATTAATTTTTTTAGTATGTACTTATCTTCGAATATTGTATCAGTATTTAATACAAATACAAAATCACATTTTAATTTTTCCCTAACAAATTTAATACCTATATTATTTCCTCTTGCAAATCCCAAATTCTCTTTATTTTCTAATATATATACATTATTCATATCTTTACAAAACAATTTTATTTCTTCTACAGATTCATTTTGTGAATTATTATCCACTACAATTATATAATAATTTGAATAACTTTGTTTTTTAATAGATTGTATACAATCTATAGTATCTTTATAATTTTTATAATTTAATAATACAATTCCAATTTTTTGCTCCATTTTTTCCTCACTCATTATTCCAAAAACATTTTATATGGTATAATTCCATACCACTCTGGTCTATAAATAGATATAATTCCCCAATAAAACAAAACACATATCAACAATATAAGTAAAATAAATCTTTTATCTTCTTTTTTTTGTATATTGCTTATAAATTCAGGAATCCATACAATGTTAAAAATATTAAAGTATGTAGTTAATCTATTAAATATACTAATTTTTATTGTAGCAACATAAAAAATCACATTTAACATTATCATAAATGCATAAAAATCTAATGTTGTTTTTTCATTTTTCTTAAATTTATTATAGCACAAACCTATTACAAAAAATATTATTGCTACAAGTGCATTTAAAACAGATGCAAAATAATTTGAAACCGCAAATTGACTTTCCAAATATCCTGAATATGTTGTAAATATTCTAGTAAATAAATTAAGAATTGGTGTAGCAAAAATAAAAATAACTCCTGAAATTATAATTGTAATAAGAAAATATTTATTTTTAAATTTCAATTTTTTTAGAAAAATAGTAACTATCATTATTATTGCAGACTGATGAAAAAGACTAGCAAAAATAATAGATAAAATATATTTTATAATTTTATTATTTTTTAAAAAATATGTATATCCTAAAAGAATTATAGAAATTGCAATAGCTTGTCTCATAGCAGACAAATACATAGCATAACAATTTAATAAAATAAACAGTAAAGAACTTAAGATACAATCTTTTGACTCTCGATATATAAATTGTCCTATACTATACATTATAAATAAACTTGTTACAATAATTAAAATTTGGTAATTAGTAGTAATGTAACTTAAAAGTTTACAAAGAGTTATAAATCCTATTTCATATCTTGTACTTTCTTCTGCTTGTTCTATCGTCATTCTCGAAATTTTTTCAAATGCATCACAAAATTGAGGTGTGTCCACTCCAACTGTATAATTTCTAATTGCTGCAACAATAGCCAATATAGAAAATATTATTATAATATATATTTTTTTATTTTTTTGATTTTTATTAGGTTTTAAACAATATCCTAATAATATCGTTAATATAATTATAATTATATAAATAGTCATTTAATTTTCCTCTTTCAAAAGCTGATTATAGTATTCCATTAATTTTTTTGCTTCAGTTTCAATTTCATAATTATTGTCTATTAAACCATTTAAATTAGTTTTTCTATTAATTACTTTACTATTAATTATATTTTCTACCCAATTTTCAACAGTATCATTTAAAGATATTTTTTTATATAATTCAGAAATTTGAGCCTCTTCAGGAACAACATCAGAAGCCACACAAGGAAGTCCTGAAATTTGAGCTTCTAGTAATACTATTCCTAGCCCCTCATATATAGAAGGTAATACAAATACATCAAATATTTGATAAATTTTTTCAATATTATTCATTGGTTCTAAAAATAAAATATCCTTTTCTAATGAATTTTCTTTAACAATTTTTTTTAATTCATACTCTAATGGTCCATTTCCAACAATTATTAATTTAGAATTTTTTACTTTTTTATTTATTTCTTTAAAAATTTTTATAAGAAATTTTTGGTTTTTCTGATTACACAATCTTCCAACATTTCCTATAACAAAAGTATCTTTTTCAATTCCATAATATTTTCTTAATTCATCTCTAACATTTTGATTATATTCAAACCTTTTTCCATTAATTGCATTTTTTATTACATGAACAGCCTTGTTTATAAAAATTTTATCTCCAGCATCTTTTGAACACGCACAGTAATAGTTTGCATTTTTTATTGCATAAGGTAACAATACCTTATTTCTTATTTCATGTAATTTTGAATCTGCTGTTTTAGTTACATGACTATGTAAAATTCTAACTTTTATTCCATATTTCTTAGCATAATGCAAATAAAATGCTCCCATATTTAAAACATGACAATGTATTATATCATAATTTTTTGCATTTTCTTTTAAAAAAGTTTTAATTTTTTTTATTGTTTTAATACCATTTTTTATTCCAATTTTAGGAATATAAAATATTTTACTGCCACATTTTTCAATTTCATCAAAATATACACTTCTTTCATTTATTCCTATAACAAAATCTATTTGTATTTTTTCTTTATCAATATTTCTAAAATAATTCATTGCATAACTAGCAACTCCGTTACAAAGTCTTAAAGAAGGAATTATATATAAAACTCTAATTTTCTTATTCATTTTTTCCCCTTTTCAAATATCTTTTATAAAATGTTTTAATATTGTTAGGCATAATATTTTTTAATATATATTTAAATTTATTTTTGTTAGATAAATATTTTTTTGCATATTTATCAAATGAAATTTTATCTAATTCATTATATATTCCATCTCTTTTTGATGGTCTATTTTGATTGTGCTTTAAATTATCATTAAATTTAGTTACTTGTTGCTCACTATATACTCTATATTCAACATTATCTTTTATATTTTCAAATAATTTATTTCCTTTAACTGTATTTATTATTGCTAAAGATACTCCATTTTTATCATAAAATTTATAGTCAAATTGCTCAATTCCCCATAAATCTCCTAATGTTATATCCCCTATTCTTTCCATATTTTTGTATTTGCAATAATAACAACTTTCTCTAAAAATTATTCCTTGTAGAAATGCAAAATAATATGGATCAAAATCAGCTTTTCTAAATATTACTCTATTTGTTGTATGTATTTCTGAACAATATCCCCTTCCCCAATTACTTTTATTCTTACTTCTAAAATTATAAGAAACTATTGGCTCACCAATTTTGTTCTCTAAATATTTTAAGTACTTTTTAAAAATTTTTTGACTAGGTACACCATGACAAATAATATCTATTGTATATAAATTTTCATAATCTTTTTTCAAAAACTTTTTTAAACCACCAATTTGGCAAGGAACTCCTGTATAAAGAACAATTTTTCCTTCTTCCAAATATTTTTTTACTTCTGAAAAAGTATTATTTGTATCACTTGTAACATATTTGGAACCTCTAATTTTTTGTAAATCCTCAATATTTGTTACAATTATTTGTTTTGGCATTAAATTTTCATCATAAGCACTTCCAACAACAACTCCATTTTGTTCAATTATTAGTTTTGATATAAGATAAGCAATTCCTCCTGAAGTACTTTTTTTTGCAATATCAATTTCTTTTGGCTTAATTCCCAAAAAAACTTGTTCTTTCAATTTATCTGTATTCGAATATCTTTGAATTTGACCACAAGTTTTTTTGCATAAACCACAATTTATACATTTATCTTTATTTATTTTAGGAGTTAAAAATCCCTCATCATCTTCTGTCATTTTTATTGCACTTACTGGACAGATTTGTTCACAAGCTCTACAACCAGTACAATCTTTCTTATTTAGAATTTTAATAAATTTTTCTTCCATATAATCCTCCAGTTTTTTAATCATTTAGAGCTTTATCTAAATATTCAGATGCCTTTTCCCTTTCTTTGTTTAACACTTCATTAGCATGAGAAAAATCCATTTTTTGATTTGCAAGTTTTATATCATTATAATCTTCTACAATTCTATTTTGTAACCCTGTAACTTCTAATATACTTGCCAATCTTGTACTAAATTTCTCTGGAAATATAATCATAAATGGAGTATTAAAATTTATAGAAAATGCTGTAGCATGAAATGAGTCTGTAACTACATAACTTGCATTAGCTATTAATGACAAGAAATCTTCTACTTTTACATTATATTTCATTTTTCCTTTTTTGAAAAATTCATGTAAATTATAACTAATATAATAAATATCTAATCCTTTTTCTTTTGCTAATTTTTCAACATATTTATCTATTTTTTTATTTCTGTTTAAATTATACATTAATACATATTTTTTTCCAACATATTTATTAGATGCTATCTTTAGCCATTGGTTTTTATTTAACAATAAAGTTGGATCTAAAACATTTATTCCATCATTTCTTCCTAATTTTTTTAATATTTCTACTCCTGAAAGCTCTCTCATAGATAAATATTGATATTTATCTATTAATCTTTTTGTTTCTGAAATTTCTTCTTCTGACAATGTTTTTTTTCCAAAACTAGCAGCATAAGATATCCTTTTTTTTCCATCAGGTACAAAATCTAAAAAGAATGGATATTCTATTTTTTCATTCCATTCACTATTCCAAACTTGATCGCTTCCTGTACAATAAATATCAGCTTTGGGAATATCTTTTTCAATATCTTCTTTTGTATAATATGTTTTTTCTGTCATTTTTATATATTTTTTTAAAAATTTTTTAAACATAGAAAAACGTTGAATATATGAAGGAAAAATTACACATTGAGCTCCAAATCTAATTATAGGATTTTTCTTAAGAATTTCCTTTTTGTTTTTTAGTCTCTTAAGCATCCCAAAAATATGTAATCTTTCAGGATAATAATCAATTGTTTCTACTTCAAATCCTTTTTCTTTAATTTTTTCTTGTAATGCATAAGTTTGTAAAACTGAGCCATAATTTACAACTCTATGTAATGTTATAATATCTACTTTTTTCATTTTTTCCTACCTTTTATTCTTTAAAGAATTAAATAATTTTGGAAATTTGCTTTTAAATGTTGCAAGCATTTTTCCCATAATCATTGCTAAAAAAACAGACTTTATCTTATATGGTATTAATAAAATCTTTACTTTTTTGCTTTTTGGTTTCATTTTCTTTAATTCGTCTTTTGTAATATCATCATTTAGTATTCTTTTTATTTCTTTATATTTTTCTTTTATCGACAAACTACAACTTTTATCAAAAAGTTTTTCTATACAGTCAATTGTCCTCTCAATATGTCTCCTAGCACAAAATTCTTCATAAACATTATCTGGTATACCAAATCTTCTAAAATATTCTTTAAATTCTTCATTTTCTCTCAATCTAATATCATATAAATTTGGAATATATCTACCTGTTATTGCACTTTCACTGCTTCTAATATAATGATAAAAAGCTTTTTTTGTGTTATACATATTATTTATATGTAATAAATAATTTCTATTAAAATCTATATCTTCTCCCCAGTTATAATCTGGAAATTTTATATTATTCTCTTGTATTATATCTTTTCTGTATACTTTATTCCATATATTATATAACAAATGTTTATCCCATAATATAACAAAATCTTTTTTTATTTCTTCAATACTTGAATAATATTTTTCATTATAATTAATAATATCTATTTGTGGATTTTTTTCATCATATACTTCAGAAAAAAATCCTGAATTTATAAGTTGAATATCATTATGATTATTTATTATATTAACATATTCTTCAAGCATATTATTTTCAATATAATCATCAGAGTCCAAAAAGCAAATATATTTATATATAGCCTTTTCTATTCCTAAGTTTCTAGTTTGTGATACTCCTTCATTTTCTTTGTTTATAAATTTTATTCTTGAATCTTTTTTAGCATATTCTTCACATATTTCTTTACTTTTATCTTTTGAACCATCATTAATTAAAATAAGTTCAAAATTTTTATATGTTTGATTTAAAACAGACTCAACCGTTCTTTTTAAATTTTTTTCAGCATTAAATATTGGTATTATAATTGAAAATTTTATATAATTCTTTTCTTCCACTTTATGAAATCCTTTCAAATTATCTTATTATTAAAAATGACTGTTAATATATAACCAAGAATTATATATCTATAAAAATTAAGTACTTATATTGCTCCTTCTTTTTTTATTACAGATTCTATTGTTTTAAAAAATACTTTCATATCCATTTTAAATGAAATATTATCTATGTAATATAATTCCATTTCCATTCTTTGTTCATATGTTGTATTACTTCTACCATTTGCTGCCCAATACCCTGTTAGTCCAGGTGTTACACTTAAAAACTTGTCTATATTATGTCCATATTTTTTAAGTTCTTCATCTATAACAGGTCTAGGTCCAATAATAGATAAATCTCCTTTTATTATATTTATTAATTGTGGTAATTCATCTAAACTTGTTTTTCTTATAAACTTACCCACTTTTGTTATTCTTGGGTCATTTGTTAGTTTATAATTTTCTTTATATTCTTTCATTTGCTCTGGTGTGAATTGTTTTATTAAATCTTCTGCATTTTGCACCATAGACCTAAATTTATATATTTTTATATGTTTTCCGTTTTTTCCTATTCTTGTGTGTCCAAAAAATACTGGACCTTTTGATTCTAATTTTATTGCAATAGATATTATAAGAAATACTGGTGAAAGTAACACAAGTGCAATTGATGATAATATAATATCCATTCCCCTTTTTAAATATAAATATGGTTGTTTATGTTTTATCCCTTGTGTTTCTCTAATTTTCAAACTTGTTTGATTGTTAATTGTTTCTTGATTAACTATATCAATATTCATTAAAAATTCCCCCTATTTATTTACTGTCTTGAATTATACTATAAAGATAACATAATTTCAAGTACTTTACATATTTTTATGAATTCTTTTTACTACATATTATTTATATTTTAAATATTACATAGCTCCTTCTTTTTTTAATATTTTTTCTACCGTTTTGAAAATTATTTTTACATCCATTTTTAAATTATGATTGTTATAATATTCCATATCTAAGTCTATTCTTTCATCAAATGTACAATCATTTCTTCCACTAACTTGCCAAAGCCCTGTTAGTCCAGGTTTACAAGTCACTATGTATTGGTAGTATCCGTTCATGTCTTCTCTTTCTTTTTCCAAATATGGACGCGGACCAACTAAACTCATTTCTCCTTTTAATACATTTATAAATTGTGGAAATTCATCTATACTTGTCTTTCTTATAAATTTTCCTACTTGGGTTACTCTTGGGTCATCTTTTAGTTTTTTATATTGCTTAAATTCTTTTCTTGCTTCTTCGTTTTCTTCCAAATACTTTTCTAGTTTGTCATCTGCTCCAACAATCATTGAACGATATTTGTACATTTTAAATATTTTGCCATTTTGTCCAATTCTGTTTTGGGTATAAAATACTGGACCTCTATCTTTACATATTAAATTGGCTATGTAAACACATATTGTTAATGGTAATAAAGCTATTATTCCAAATATACTTGCAATAATATCTATTGTTCTTTTAAAAAATTTATCTACTTTTTTAAGAGACTTTTTTTGCTCATCATTTACAGCTTCTGGTACTAGTGAAGTTATATTATTATTTATTGCATATTTTAAGCTTCCGTTCTTTATTTCCATTTATATTCCCCCTATATAAATTTCTCTACAACATATAATATTATATTATAAAATTAGTATAAATTCAACATATTTTTTCATTTTATGTAAATTTTTTGAATTTTATTTAATATTTATTTAAATTCATTTATATTCTATATTATTAAAACTATAAAGTCAATCTTATAATGCAAAAAATTGTAGTTATTTATCATTTATTTAATTACCTTTGTTAATATTTTATACAACACAAAAATAGTATAAATATATTTCTATATCTATACTATTTTTATTTTAAAGGTTTCTATACTACTATCAGTATTTAATCTTTATTTAATTGTTTAAATTGGTTTTCTTCCTTCTTTTATTCCACAATTCATATAGTGTAAGAAGTATTGTATATTGTCATTTCCATATGCTTCTCTTAAGTCTGCATAATTTGCTTTGTATTTTTTACAATTAAATTCTTTACTTCCTGCTCTTCCTTCTTTTGCTCCATATTCTACAAAGTGTTTTAATGCTTTTGTATAATCTTTTCCATATACTTCTTTCAAGTCTGCATTATTTTCTAAATACCATTTTGCATTAAAGTATATTGACCCTTGTCTTCCCTCTTTTATTCCATATTCTATAAAATGATTATATGCTTTTGTATAGTCATTTCCATATGCTTCTTTTAAGTCTTTATTATTTTCTAAATACCATTTTGCATCAAATACTAATGATGCTTTTCTTCCATCTCTTATTCCATATTCTATCCAGTGATTTTTTGTCTTGGTTGAGTCTTTTTTATACAATTCTCTTATGTCTCCATTTGCACTTAAATATACTTCTTCATTATATAAATATTCTTCTAGTTCTGATAATTTTCTTACTACTTTTGTTGTTCCATTTCTTCCTTCTGCTTTTCCATAACTTATATAGTGTTTATAATATTCTTTATAGTTTGTTCCATATGCTTCTCTTAAATCAGCATAATTTTCTCTATATTGTTTTACATTAAATTCTGCACTTGCTCTTCTTCCCTCTTTTAGTCCATAATTTACAAATTGTTCTAGTGCCTTTGAGTAATTTTCTCCATATGTTCCTTTTATGTCTGTGTTATTTTCTACATACCATTTTGGATTAAAGTACATTGAACCTTGTCTTCCCTCATATATTCCTACTGTTATAAAATGTTCATATGCTTTTACATAGTCTTCCCCATATGATTTCTTTAAATCTGCATATTTATTTAAATAATATTTTGCATCAAATACCACTGATGCTATTCTCCCCTCTCTTTTTCCATCTGTTTCCCAATGGTTCTTTAATGCTCCTTTGTCGTTTCCAAAAGCTCTTTTCAAATCTTTATTATCTTCTAATGTTGTATATAAATCATAATCTAATAAATATGGTTTTATATCTATTGGTGTTAAATCTAATATATTTGTTGCTTTTCTTCCCTCTTGTCTTCCATATTCCATATAATGTTTCATTAATTTATATGATGAAAAATCTTTTAAATCTGTATAATTTTTATAATATTTTCCATAATATTCATTTGAGCTTGCTCTTAATTCTGCATAGCCTGTTGTTATAAAATGATTATATGCTGCTTTATAATCTAATCCAAATGCATTCATTATATCTTTATTATTATATACATAATATTTAGGGCTAAATACTGCTGATCCTTGTCTTCCTTCACTTATTCCTGTTGTTAACCAGTGATTTTTAAGTGCTGTTTCATTATATCCATATACTGCTTTTATATCTGGATAACTGTCTGCATAAAATTTATAGTCAAATATTAAATCTGCTACATCTTGTGCACTTGGTACTTCTGACTTCATATCAAAAAAGTTTACTGTATATTTATATGTTACATTATTTAAATTTTCGTCTTGTACATTATAAATTTCTACTTGTAATTCTGTACCTGCAGGTATTTCATAATCATAAATATCATTATTTATTTCTTTTCTTAATTCTAATGGTATTTTAAAGTTCAAAACTGGGTATCCAGATTCAGTTGATAAATCATCTGCTTGATATCTCTTTCCTTTATATATAAAATCAACCTTTACTTCTCCAACAGCTGTACCTGTAAAATATACAGACCAGTATTCTGATAGTTTAAATTGAGTATTTGGAAAATATCCTGCTGATGGAAATGCATAAAATTGTGAACTAGTTACATCTTTTGTATCATCATAATATACTGATACTGTAGAATATTCTTCACATTGTCCAAAACTTGTTGCAGTTGCTTTTGGGTCTAACATACTTTGCCTATGCCCTGTTGCACTAAATAAACCTATATTGTTAATTTCACTTACAAAACCATCTATGGCTTGATATAATGTCATATCCCCTTTTGATACATTTCCTGAATATGTATCTCCCTCTTCATATTTTGCACTACATCCATCATATGCTTCTTTATAAAATTCTTCGTCCATATCACTAGGTTTTGTAGGTGTATGACTCATAGTCTCATTAGCTTTACTTATTACTGCTCCTTTTTGATTTCTATCTAATTTACTATTATTTACTCCTATCTCATCTACCCCTACTAGCCATCTATAATAATTTAGTCTGTTTATTGTATCTGTTACAACACCATCTTGTAAACTTCCTGCTTTATATGGACTTTTCCAACTTGGTGTTGTTTTATATATTGATTTATTATAATCATATTTAGGTAATGTTTCTTTATATTTTGTAATTATGTCATCTACTGTATGTTTTGTTGTACTATCATTTGTTAAAACAATGTCTTTTGTTGTATTAATTTCACAATCATTTAAATTTATTTGTTCAATATAATATCTTGTTTTACAATATACATCAAATCTTAAAAGAATTAAATTGTTATCTATATATGAAAGATTATATAAATCTTCGTATTGTTCTAAATCTGTTTTGATATATTGATTATATTGTAATGTCTTTTTATTTATTAAATAGATATTATTATTTGAACCTAAAACATATATTATATCTCCATTTTGACAAACATTAGGATAATATGGCGTATATACTATGTCTAAGACTGTTGATTGAACATCTACTAAAATTTCTCTATCACATTGTATAACAGAATCTACGTCATAGTAAAATCTTGCCATTTGACCATATTGGTTTATTGCATAATTTCCTTCATTATCTAAAAAATGCCATATTGGATTTTCTTGATTATTATATACAGTAAATTGATCTTGAACAACAAATTTACCATTGTCTAATTTTTGCATTCCCTCATATTCGCTAAATGCTTTTGTATTTTCTGGATTTGTTAGAAACATTACCTGAAAAAATAATATTTTATCATTTGGACTTACTGATTTTAAATATATAAAAAGTCCATTATTTGAACCACTTGGTTCTTTATTATATATTTCTTTTCCTGTTTTATCAAAAACTTTTATTCCATCTGAATTGTATACAAAATACACCCTTTGTTGACTGTCAACTGTGAATGATGTGTAAAACTTAATTATTAAATTAAAATTATATTTTTGTTTTAAGACTATTTCATCTGTTTTTAAATCTATTCCTAATATGTAACATGTATCATGTACTGTATTTTTTTCTTCTTGAAATTTGTAATCTGTTACATATAATACATAAAGAGTATTATTATTAACATTTGTTGTTACAACACGAGCATTTTCACTTCTTGCATCATATATCATTGTATTTTCATTATTTCTAATATTGTGTTTATATATTTCAAAATATGATTCTGTTTCATCTTTAGATGTAATATATCTTGTTGATGTATCTATAAAATATTCATTTCCATTATATGATGCCCCTCTAACAAATGAAGCTGAACCATCTACTGGACTTTCATATTCAATTTTCCCATTTGTTGCTAATACTGCTTTCTGTGATTTATTATTATTTTCTTCTTCTTTTTTTAATATTTCTTCTCTGTATTTTTGTATTCTTGTTTGCTCTTCTTTGTCATTTAGCAGTTCATCTAGAGTATATGCTGTATTCTCTTTATTTGAAGAATTGTTTTGCTCATTCAAGTTATCTGGTTCTTGTTTTTTTCCTTTTACTATTGAAATTTTGTTTTCTATAGTTTCTCCATTTTGTGCAAATACTTTATTTGTTTTTACCTCGACCAAAGTTATTAATACTATAAGCATAATAATTATATTGATAACTTTCCTTTTCATTTATACATTTCCCCTTTCTTTTAATTTTGAAGTCTTTTTAATTTTTTATGATTTGAAATTTTTAGAAAAATTTAGGACAATTAGGAAAGTATCACTTTCCTATTGTATAAAAAAATTCTTATCGACTTCTACTAAAAATTTATAACATTATTATATTTCTGTTTTACATTTTTGTCAATTTATTAAATTACAATGTTATAGTATTAGATTTTAAACATTTTAATTGTATAAAACAATAGTTGTATTACTTTTTAACAAAAAATAGTATAAATATATTTCTATATCTATACTATTTTAATATCTTTCACAAAATTCAGCAGGTGTCATAATTTCTGGCTTATCTATGTCAATACTTTCGAAATCTTTATCTCCTGTTATTAATATATCAACATTAGATATTATAGCAGAATATAAAATAGGAATATCTTTTATATCTCTTAAATTAAAAAGATCTTTTTCAAATATTGTATTTGGTACATATTCTAATTCATAAGGTATTTTGAATAAAAATTCTTCCATATCTTTTTTTCTGTTAGGAAATTTTCTTTCTATAACTTCTTGTAATTCTTGAATAATATAAGAATTTAATATTAACTTATGTTTCTCACATATATTTATAAGCATTGTCTTTAACTTTTGACTATTAAATATTACTATTGATATCAATATATTAGTATCTAGCATTATTCTCATATTATTTATTTTTCTTCTCCTTTCTTATTTCTTTAATCATCTCTGCAACATCTTCTTCATTTTTTAGTCCAAGTCTTTCTGCCTCTCCCTCAAAAGCTTTTCTTGCTTTATCAATTGCTAAAGAAATTGGATTTATTATTATATAATTTCCATCTTTTTCTATAAATGCTACTTTATCTCCATCTTTTAGTTTAAGTTCCTTTCTTATTGATATTGGTAATGTTATTTGTCCTTTAGAAGTTATTTTGGCTAATTCCATAAAATCACATCCTTTTCTTTTTATAATATATTTATAAATTTATAATAAAACCTTATATACTTTCTTTTTTATTATCTTTGTTATATCATAAGATATTCATTGTTTTCCTTACTTATATTATATTCTATTTTTTTTTATTTATCAATATAATTTACTAAAAAATTTTGTATTATTAGCATTTTTCCTGAAATATAGCAATTAATTTTTATTATAGAATTTTATTTTTTTATTGGATAAAAAATAGTATAAATATATTTCTATATCTATACTATTTTTATTTTAAAGCTTTCTATACTAACTATCAGCATTTGATCTTTATTTTAATTGTTTAAATTGGTTTTCTTCCTTCTTTTATTCCGCAATTCATATAGTGCAAGAAGTATTGTATATTGTCATTTCCATATGCTTCTCTTAAGTCTGCATAATTTGCTTTGTATTTTTTGCAATTAAATTCTTTACTTCCTGCTCTTCCTTCTTTTGCTCCATATTCTACAAAGTGTTTTAATGCTTTTGTATAATCTTTTCCATATACTTCTTTCAAGTCTGCATTATTTTCTAAATACCATTTTGCATTAAAGTATATTGACCCTTGTCTTCCCTCTTTTATTCCATATTCTATAAAATGATTATATGCTTTTGTATAGTCATTTCCATATGCTTCTTTTAAGTCTTTATTATTTTCTAAATACCATTTTGCATCAAATACTAATGATGCTTTTCTTCCATCTCTTATTCCATATTCTATCCAGTGATTTTTTGTCTTGGTTGAGTCTTTTTTATACAATTCTCTTATGTCTCCATTTGCACTTAAATATACTTCTTCATTATATAAATATTCTTCTAGTTCTGATAATTTTCTTACTACTTTTGTTGTTCCATTTCTTCCTTCTGCTTTTCCATAACTTATATAGTGTTTATAATATTCTTTATAGTTTGTTCCATATGCTTCTCTTAAATCAGCATAATTTTCTCTATATTGTTTTACATTAAATTCTGCACTTGCTCTTCTTCCCTCTTTTAGTCCATAATTTACAAATTGTTCTAGTGCCTTTGAGTAATTTTCTCCATATGTTCCTTTTATGTCTGTGTTATTTTCTACATACCATTTTGGATTAAAGTACATTGAACCTTGTCTTCCCTCATATATTCCTACTGTTATAAAATGTTCATATGCTTTTACATAGTCTTCCCCATATGATTTCTTTAAATCTGCATATTTATTTAAATAATATTTTGCATCAAATACCACTGATGCTATTCTCCCCTCTCTTTTTCCATCTGTTTCCCAATGGTTCTTTAATGCTCCTTTGTCGTTTCCAAAAGCTCTTTTCAAATCTTTATTATCTTCTAATGTTGTATATAAATCATAATCTAATAAATATGGTTTTATATCTATTGGTGTTAAATCTAATATATTTGTTGCTTTTCTTCCCTCTTGTCTTCCATATTCCATATAATGTTTCATTAATTTATATGATGAAAAATCTTTTAAATCTGTATAATTTTTATAATATTTTCCATAATATTCATTTGAGCTTGCTCTTAATTCTGCATAACCTGTTGTTATAAAATGGTTATATGCTGCTTTATAGTCTAATCCAAATGCATTCATTATATCTTTGTTATTATATACATAATATTTAGGGCTAAATACTGCTGATCCTTGTCTTCCTTCACTTATTCCTGTCGTTAACCAATGATTTTTAAGTGCTGTTTCATTATATCCATATACTGCTTTTATATCTGGATAACTATCTGCATAAAATTTATAGTCAAATATTAAATCTGCTACATCTTGTGCATTTGGTACTTCTGACTTCATATCAAAAAAGTTTACTGTATATTTATATGTTACATTATTTAAATTTTCGTCTTTTAGTCCAATAACTTCTACTTGAATTTCTGTCCCTCCTGGTATGTTATCATATTCACTTCCTAAAAGAGCTTGCAATTCATCTGGCATTCTAAAACTTAATGCTGGATATCCACTTTCAAACAATAAACCTATTCCAGCATATGTTTTCCCTTTATATGTAAAATTAACTCTTGCTGTTCCAGAAACTGCTCCTGTAAGGTATATTGACCAATATTCACTTACTGCCATTTCTGTATTTGGAAAATATCCAGCTGATGGAAATGCATAAAATTGTGAACTAGTTACATCTTTTGCATCATCATAATATACTGATACTGTAGAATATTCTTCACATTGCCCAAAACTTATTGCAGTTGCTTTTGGATCTAACATACTTTGTCTATGTCCTGTTGCACTTCCTAATGTTACATTATACAAGTCACTTACAAATCCTTCGATTGCTTGATATGGTCTCCAGTCTCCATAAGATACATTTCCTGAGTATGTATCTCCCTCTTCATATTTCGCATTACATCCATCATATGCTTCTTCATAAAATGCATCATCCATATCACTTGGTTGAGTTGGATAGTGGCTTATTGTTTCATTTGCTTTGCTTATTACTGCTCCTTTTTGGTTTCTGTCTAATTTACTAGTATTTACACCTATTTCGTTTACTCCTACTAACCATCTATAATAATTTAGTCTGTTTATTGTATCTGTTACAACGCCATCTTGTAAACTTCCTGCTTTATATGGACTTTTCCAACTTGGTGTTGTTTTATATATTGATTTACTATAATCATATTTTGGTGATGTTTGTTTATATTTTGCTACAATATCTGGTATAGTACGTGATGTTGTTTTATTTTCTGAAATTGTAATGTCTTTAATTGTTGTTACATTACTGCTATCATTTAATTTGTATTGATATATTTTTCCTTCTTTTAATACAAATATACTTTGTTCATAATAACTAATACTACGTATTTGTACATAAACATCTACACCTGTAGCAATATATTTTGTATATTTTAATGTATTTTTATCTACAAAAAATATATTTCCTCCAGCTCCTAAAATATAAACTATATCTCCATTTTGACATACATTAGGATGATATGGTGTTCCTGGTCCAACATAATAACCATAATCGTCTGCTGTTGATGCTAAATTTAATACTATTTCTCTATCTACTCCCATAGCAGTATCTGGTACATTATAATTAAATTTTGCAATTCTACCATATTGGTCAACTGCATAGTTTCCTTGTTCATCTATAAAATACCATACTGGATTTTGAGATAAATTACTAGGATATGTTCTTCCATATACTGTCCACTCATCTTTATATACAAATACACCATTATTTAATTTTTGCATTCCTTCATATATTGTTTGTGCATATGCATATGGTTCCCATGAACGATACATAACTTCAAAAAATAGTATTTTGTTATTTGGTGATACTCCTTTTATATAATTAAAATATTTTCCATCTGGGTCATTTATAGGTTGATGGTCATATAATAGTTTTCCTGTTTTGTCGAATATTTTTAATCCTGTATCACGATAAGGTATATAAACTCTTTGTTCTCCATCTACTGCAAAGCTTGGAAAATATCCATCATCTTGCGGGCATGCAAAACTTTGGTTCATTACAACTTTTTCTGTTTTTAAATCTACTCCTACTACCCAACATGTTGAATATTCTGTTCCCCAATCATTATACATACTGTAATCTTTTAAATATAATACATAAATTATATTGTCTCTAACATGATCTGTTATATAATGTCCATTTAAGCTTGTTGCATCATATATTAATTTATTTGTATTGTTTAAAACATCATGTTTATATATTTTAAAATATGTTGATGTTTCTTGTGTTGTAGAATTTCCACGTGTTTCTTCTTTAATATAGTAATCATATCCCGGCATATCTGTTCCATATACATAATCCATATTATATTCTGGTAATGTATATGTAAGCTCTTTTGCTGATAGTACTGCCTTTTCTTGCAACTGATTTTCTTCTGCTGGCTTAGGAGATTCTTCTATAATTCTTTTTATTTCATTTTGTTCTTGTTCATCATTTAATAGCTCCTCTAATGTGTACGTTTTATTACTTGGTTCATTCATCGTTGCTGTTTCATTACTTAATTGTTCTGTTTTAGTTACTGTCGTTTTTGAATTTTTTTGTTCGATTGTCTGACCATTTGAGCTATTTTCTGTTGTTTTAGTTTGTTCAATTTCATTAGTTTTTGCCATAACTGCATTTGAAGTTGTTCCTAAAACTATTGTACTTAACATTGTTAGTAAAATTAAAAAACTAATAATTCTTTTTTTCATTTTCTTTTACATCCCTTTCTTAAAGAAACAAATCTAGTTGAAAATTTAATTTTTTCAACTTTATTTTTTCTTGTAAATTTTATTAATATATATTTTTTATTTTAATAACTAATGATAAATAAATTTGTAAAATTAATTAAATTGATTATAACTTGCAAATTATATTTTTTTAATGAAAAAATATTAAATTTTTACATTTCTTGAATAAATTATGTGTTTTTAAAATTCATAAATATTATATTATTTTTCTTAAAATATGTCAATGAAAATTTGGAGTGTTAATTGCATATAAAAGTTTCATATTGTTCCCTATACAATAAAGAAATAAGAAAAATCAAAGATTTTTATTTATTTTGTTTTCGCCCGATTTGAGTTTTAGGGCTGAAAGGAAAAAATTTCAAAGTGCTAGCGATTGTAGCATTTTATACAATAGGAAAGTATAACTTTCCTATTGTATAAAAAAATCGATAGTTTATTAATTTTCTACCGACTTTTCTTTTTTAACTATAACTTTTTTAATACTTAATATTACTATAAATATCAGTATACTCCCCACAATAACTCCTGATGTATCTATTAATACATCTGTAAATTTTGCAGTTCTTCCTGGTACAAATAACTGATGAAACTCATCTGAACATGCATATAAAAATCCAATTCCAATACTTATAATAAATTTATTTGTTTGTTTTAATTTATATGTACTCATTAATGACATTAATAATATTCCTAAAAAAGTATATTCAGAAAAATGAGCTAATTTCCTAATTACTTTTTCTATAGTATTTAATACATCATTTTTTTTATTATAATCTAGTTCTTGTATTTTTTTTATATTTTTTGTTACACTTACTGTTATTGTTCTGCTTAAATTTCCAGACTTTTCTGAGTCTTGACTTGAAAAATTAAAAATATAAAAAAATGTTATTATTAATAAAATTATTAGTATTATTCTTATTATAATTATTTGATTTTTCACATTTTCCTCCTTGTTAGATAATTTGTCAAATTTAGTACCGGTTCTCTTTTTGCTTTCTTTTTGTTATTTGCAAAACATACTATTATGGTTGGTCCTTTTTGTTGTCAGGGTCGGTCCCTTTTTTGTCATATTTTCACTTTGAGTTACGTAATTTACCCCAAAAACAAACACTAGACAAAAAAGGACAAAAAAGGGACCGACCCTAATAGCAAAAAGGACCGACCCCAAATAAATATTTTCTATGCTTCTGGTTCTATTAAACCAAAGTTTTTACCATCTTTTAATCTGTGTATTACATTTACTTTTCCAGTTTCTTGGTTTACAAATGTTAAAAACATTTGTGTTTGCTTTTCTTCTAATATTAGTTTTGCATCTTCTGGTGTTATTGGTTTTAATTCATAATATTCTACTTTTAGTATTTCGTCTTCTACTTCATGTACTGCTTTTTGTGCATTTAGTTCTTTTAAGCTTGATTCTTTTTGCATTTTTTCTTTTTTAGTTTTGTATTTTCTAATTTGTCCTTCTAATATATCTATATCTTTATCTATTGAAGCATATAAGTCTTTGTCCTCTGTTACTGCTCTAAATGTTTCTCCATTAGCCATTACTTTTATTTCTGCTATTTGTGTATTTCTTTCTAGTCTGGCAATTACTTCTGCTTCTGCATTTTCAAAATATTTTTCTATTCTGTCCATTTTCCTTTCTATATAATCATTAATTGCATCTGTTATCTTAAGTTCTTTTCCTGTTACTTTTATTTCCATAAAAATCGCTCCTCTCTTTTTCTTTTTTGTAGACACATAAGATATATTATTATTATATCTTTTTTTGTTAATTTTTACAAGCTTTTTAAAGTATTTTTTTATTAATATTTAATTGCAAAAAATTATACAATTCTTTTATTAGTATAACATAATTAGTTATTTTTGTACTATACACTGTACAATTTTCAATTTGTTTCTACTTTTATACTACTAAATGAACAAAAAAGTAGAAATTTAGATTTTTTTATCTAATTTTCTACTTTTTGTTATTAAATAGGAAACAATATGAAACTTTAAGTTACTTAAACTAAAAGTGAAAATAAAATTTTAAATATAAAAATTTTATTATTTGTTCTTTCTTAATATTATTCTGTTTCACTTGTGTTTTGTTCTGCTTTTGTTAATTCTGTATTTATTACACTCCAAATATTTGAAGTTTCCATGTCTTTTCTCCAACATGATGTTCCTGCAAGTCCATATTTTGTAACAAGTGATACTTTTGCTGCTATTGAAGTTCCATCTTCTATCCACATTTTTCTTGAGTCACTACCAGATGTCTATTCTATATAACATTGCTTTAAATCCTCACTCCATTGTCT
>CALVQR010000023.1 GCA_944358265.1 uncultured Bacilli bacterium
ATTTTATTATCTAAATCTTCATAACTAATTACATCACTAGTTAATTCTTCTATTGCATTAATTGTAGTAACTACTATTGAACTAACAGATGCGCATACAATATCTTTTCCTGCTTCATCAAAATAAGCATGACCAGATATCTCTATTTTATTATTTTCAACTTTTACTTTAATCATAATATTTCTCTAATTATTTAATAGTTTTAATAACTACTTTTGTATATGGTTGTCTGTGACCTTGTGTTTTATGATAATTCTTTTTAGAATTATATTTAAAAATTTTTATTTTTCTTTGTTTTCCTTGTTTTACGATTTCACCTACAACTTTAACATCTGCTAAATATGGACGACCTACTTTATCACCAGCCATAAGTACTTTATCAAAAGTAACTTTATCACCAGCAACACCATCTAATTTCTCAACAAAAATTTCCATACCTTCTGAAACAGAATATTGTTTACCGCCAGTTTCGATAATTGCTTTCACTAAGTATACCTCCTTTTAAAAATATTCTAAGACTCGCCATTAAGGTGCATAGCTTTTATACCTTTTCAGTGCGGTTGTAGAGCCAAGAGGCTTTACAAACATTAAAATTTTACCATAATTAATATCTTATTGTCAATATATTCATATAAATATTATTTATTATATTTTTTTATTTATTAAATTATAAAAAGGCTTTAATTAAGCCTTTTTATTCATCTTACGAATTATAAACATAAGTAATCCGATTGCTAATACTAAACTTACTATTATTACCATATATTTTATAACTTTTTGACCTGTTCTTATACTTATTACAAGTTCCGAATCTGCTTTATTTAATATTACGTTTTTATTTGTTGGTTTTTTATTTGATATTATAAAGTCTCCCTTTGTTTGCCCTGTATCTGTTACAAAGAATGTTGATACATTAACTGATGCTTTTGGCAAATCATATCCATCTGGTGCCTTTGTTTCTAGTACTCTATATTGTCCTGGTGTAAGCATATATATTGTTGCACTTCCTTCTGTTGTTGTTATTACTGTATTATCTGTATTGTAATCCACTATATATACTGATCCTTCTTTATTTTCCATCTTACTTACATTTATATCTTCATATTTTTTATTACTATTTAATTTTTGTAATTTATATTCTCCTCCATCTAATAATTGATTATATTCATCATATTTATAGAATGTTATTGGTGTATATTCGTTTTCTATCTTTAACTCTATATCTTCATCTTGTACGCTTTCTTTTAAATATACTATATTATATGGATCTTCTGGTAAACTATATCCTTCTGGTGCTTGTACCTCCTCTATTACATAATAACTTTCTGTTTCCAAATATTGTATTATTAATTCTCCTGCTTGTATTATTCCCTGCTCATTTGTTTCTGTTCCTATTACTTCACAATTGCTCTCACATGTCGTTACTTCTTCTGTATCTCTTACTTCTTTATTTTCATATTCTCCTTGTCGTATTGTTTTTAAACTTAACAAAACTTTTTCTTGATTCTTTGCCGATAAATTTGGATCATAATTTGTTACTTTGTATATTCTAAATCTTGCTCCTGTGATCAAGTACCCATCTGATGAATACTTTCTTATTATTATTTTAGATGGTTTATTTTTTATTACTTCTGTATCTACTTCTGTTGTTTTATCATTCACTTCAAAATATGTATTTGACAATTCTCCTACTGGCAAATCATATCCATCTGGTGCTTCTACTTCTTTTAATACATAATTTCCTTTTGGTAAATATCTTATTACTATTACTCCATTATATGTTGTTATTCTTACATTTGTCTTTTCATTTAATTTTGAATATCTATATGCATTTTCTAAAGTACCTTCTGAATTTGGTACAAACGTTCTTTCTGTTACATATATTCTTGTAAGGCTTCCATCATCTTCTTTTCTATAAAGTTCAAATGTTACTTTTTCATCATCTATTAAATTATTTGTTTTTAAATCTCTTTTCTCTATTTTTATTCTTGTTGGTGTATTTTCTATTACTTGTGTTATAGATGAATCATTTTTATCTTCTGGTTTCTCTCTATTTATACTATATTCTTTCTTTGGGTGATCTTCTGGTAAGATAAATCCATCTATTCCTTTTACTTCTTCTATTATATATTTTGTATTATTTTTTAAATGTGTAATCTTTAATTTACCTTTATATGTATTTATTTCACTTATTGTATTTGAAGAATTTACTGGATAATATCTATATATATTTCCATCTTCTTCTGTTTGTCCTACATATTTTAAACTTAGTGTTGATCCATTTGAATCTTTCATTACAAATTTCGCTGTATCTAATAATTTCTCATCAGACTCTATTTTTGCTTGATCTTCACTTGTATAATAATTATATATATCTTCTTTCTCAAACGTTATTATTACTGGTGAATTAACTATATTTGCTTTTGCACTATCCATATTTGTTACTACACCATTTGTATATTTTGTTATATTAAAACTACTCGTTTCTTTATTGTAATAATATCCATCTGGTGCATTTGTTTCAACTTCTCTTACTTTATAATCATCCCATGGTAAATATTCTACTTTGAATTTTCTATTTGTTGTATGAATTCTAGTAATTGTCCCATTTGCGCTATATTCATATGAACCGTTACCTTTATCTACAAACTTCATTACTTCATTTTTTGAATTTACTATTTCAAATAAAGTTCCATCTATTAACTGTGTAATTGTAGCATCAGTACTATTTGGATCATCTTCTGCTTTCTTCTCAAATTCTAACATTGTTGGATAATTTAACATTTCACTGTTTTCTCTTGGCGTATCATCTAAATTATAATTTGTTTGAGCATTTAAATTAGATACTTCTATCTTTATTCCTGAATCTTGTCCTTGTGGTTTAAAGAATGTATATCCATCTGTTGGATTTGTTTCTTTTATTGTATATTTTGTATTAGCACTTACATATTTTATACATACGCCTCCATTTATTTGTTTTGTACTTACATTGCCATTTTCATTTGTACTTTTTATTGTTATATTCTTACTATATAATTTTGTTATATTTCCGTTTGCACTTTCAATATAACAATCTTCTCCTGCTTTTTGCGTAAATTTTACTAAAGAATTATTTTTATATACTTCAAATTCTGCGCCTATTATTGGATTTGATGTTTTTGAATCTTTTTTATTAAAGTATATATATAATGGTGTATCTCTTAAACCTTTTTCAGAAATATTGGTTGCTGTATTTGTATTTGCTTGAGCTGTTATTGTTGCATCTGGCATCTTCTTGTATCCATTTGGAACTGAAGTTTCTGTTATTCTATATGTACTTCCGCTTGATACATAACTTAAACATACTTCACCATTATTTATACTTGTATTTGTAAATACTTCTGTTACACTTCCATTTGCATTTTCTTTATAGCATCCATCTGATCCTCTTTCATCAAATTTTACAAGAGTACTTCCTTTATATATTTTAAATCCTGCATTATTTATTCTTACGCCTGTTTCACTATCTTCTTTATAAAATTTTATTTCAAGTGGTGTATCTGTAAATCCTTTTCTAGTTAAATTTGTTGATGAAGTATTTAATTGTGCTGTTATTTGTCCATCATTCATTTTTTGATATCCGGATGGAATAGTTGTTTCTTTTACTGTATATGTACTTCCGCTTGATACATAACTTAAACATACTTCACCATTATTTATACTTGTATTTGTAAATACTTCTGTTACACTTCCATTTGCATTTTCTTTATAGCATCCATCTGATCCTCTTTCATCAAATTTTACAAGTGTACTTCCTTTATATATGCTAAATCCTGCATTATTTATTCTTACACCTGTTTCACTATCTTCTTTATAAAATTTTATTTCAAGTGGTGTATTTGTAAATGTATATTCCTTTACTAATTCTGCAGTTGATACTGTCTGATTTGGCATTTTTTGGTATCCTGATGGAACTTTGCTTTCTTCTACTATGTAATTTACTCCTGATTCTACATTTTTTATGCATGTATAACCGTCTGAATTTGGAGTTAATTCTGTTATTGTTCCACTTTGTGACACTGTATAACATCCATCAGAATCCTTTGATAAAAATCTAACAAGATCGCTTCCTTTTCTTACTGTAAATCCTATATTACTAGTTAAAAATGCATTTGTTTTAGAATCTTTTTTTATCCATTTTATTCTTAAATAACTATTTGTTACTGTTACAGTTTCATATTTTATTTTTTCTCCATCAGTAGGTGAACTATCAGTTAATGTTGCTCTACCATAAGTCCCATCATTACTTGAAGGTGAAAAACTTTTAATAAAATTTTCTCCCGTTCTATTACTTTCTCTTACACAATAAGCTCTACCTAGTTCTAGTTGCCCTTTTCCATTTGAATAACCAATTATATATAACCCATTTGCTGAATTATATACTGATGTCCCTGCGACAGATGTCCAGTTACATGAACCATCATCATATGTATTATATGCTATGAATGATTCTTGTCCTTGATTTATTGTTGTATTAGAATCATAATTTTTACTGATTGCAATATAACCATATTGTTGATCATCCCAATATATTTTAAATGATGCGGACATTTTTTGGGTACGATATGGATCCGAAACAACACCAAACACTTGTGACTTTACTGGATTTCCTCCTATTGTTTCAGAAAATGGATCTGTTAAAGCTGTTACTGTAAAATTTAATGTATCTTCACTTGTATTTCCACCAACATCATGCTGCGCACATAACAATACTGCGGCTAATTCTGGAAATGAAAGATTATAATTTGAATTATTAAGTGAAGTTAAATAAATACTACCATAGTTTCCTCCACTTGTTATTTCTATTTTACTTCCATCTATACATCCATTTCCACAATTTGTAACGCTATAATAGTATGAATTATTATAGTTAACTGTATTATTTGATGTACCTATATCATAACCAAATATACCTTCTTGTACATTAACACTATAACTAGTCCCTCTTGATATTGAAGGTGCTGTAGATACTTTAAATCCATTCATTGATTTTCCTAAGGTTTCCCAATCACTGCTTGAAGATGTTGCAGAAACTTTAGTAATATTTAGTATTTTATTTATAAGTGAATCTTCTATTTTTATATTTAATTTACTTATTAAAAATGCTGGATAATTTATTGTTGTTACTCCTGTTTTAGAATTAAATTCATAATATTCTGAATCTATTGGATCTTTTTGATTATTTACATATATTTTTATATTATTTTTCTTTAAATTTGTCTGTTTTGAATTTGATATTGAAATTGTTGTAGTATTAGTGATTGCTTCATGTGGGACTGCAATATTTTTTGTATATATATTTTTTAAAGATATATCTACTTTTGCATTTTGCATATCTTTTAATGAATTTCTTGTTTGTATTTCCATTTGTATTGGAACTTCTTGAGACTTATTTTCATAATAACTTATAGGTATTTTTATTTCTGTTGTTTCTTCATTAAATTCACATCCATCAATCTTTGTTCCACTTAAATCATGAATAGTAAATACATAATCTGTTATATTTTTAAATGCTATATCATTTGCAAAATCATTTAATTTTGCATATAAATATTCCCCTTTTTTTGTTAAAGGTATATACTGATTTATAAAATTTAACATTGTATCGCTTTTTAAATCTGCAATTTTTACATCTTTTTCTGTTTTAGCTGAATCCACTACTAAATATGTTACTTTAAACATATATTCTGCATCATAACTTATTGTATTTTTGTTAAAATTATTATCATCTATTTTTTTTGTTATTAATAGTATCCCTAATATTATTACAATTGCAGCAAATATCGATATTAATATTTTATTTCTCTTCTTCATGATTATCACCACCTAAAATCCAATGTTTGATTTATTATTTGTATTATTAAAATCTTTTAAATAATCTCTTGTTATTGTTCCTTTTGGTACTATTTTTATTTCTATTGCTTTTACTGCTTCATTTATATTTCCATTTGCATATCCCGCGAATGACCAGTCTAACCATTTATCATTCGCATTATATGTTCTATAATATATATTGTAATCTTTATATAATTCATCTGATAATGACATCTTTATCCCATATATATTTTTATTTTCTATTTTAGAATCTATTGTATATTCGTTTGACCATCCTTCGTTATATAAAGCGTATATTACTTTTGTGTATTTGCTTGTTATTATTTTTACTTGTATATTCTTTATATTATTTTTTAAATCCCCACTTGTTTTTCCATTCTTAGACCATTTACTCCACCCATTTTCATCTGTATATGTTCTATAATGAATTGAGATCCCTTTTGTTTGTTTCATTCCATCATTATTAAATTGATTAAATATTAATAAACCTAAAAATAATGTTAATAATATTAATATTATTATACTAATTATTAATATTATTTTTTTTCTATTAACTTTATCTTTTAATTTTTTCACGTAATCACTCCTATTATATTTAAAGTAATATTATAGGTAATTAATTACCTATAATATTACTCTTTGAAACTTTTATTACTGGTCTAACATCTAATTTATTTGTTGCAGATGTAACATTTGCATTTGTACTATTATTTATTCTATATGCTGTATTTGAAACATCATTTAAAATATTTCCAAACTCATCTGTCTCATGTTCTACATAATTTGAATTCATAAGCCACCATGGATTAGTCCCTATTAAAAAGCTTACATCAGTTAATTTAGAAACAAGTAAATCAAATTCATTTTTAGTAAGTAACCTTACTTTATAATTATTATATATTCCGCTCTGACAAGTTCCTTCTTTTTGTAAAGTACCACCATAAGATGCTTCTTGAAGACCTGATGCATCATCACATATTGATTCTTCTATTAATACAGATGTATCTAAACTAGTTTTTGTTTTTAACCATGTATCATTAATATAATTGTTTATAATTGAATTACTCCATTTATAAACGTCTTTAGAATTATCTAAATGAGCCATTTTAGTAGATATTTCGCTACTATCCGCAAGCAATGTAACATTTTCACCATCATCGTCGATAACGTGCCAATTAACACCTGCATATTCAATAGAACTACCTATTTCAAAATTATTTATTACATATTCATCTTCTGGTCTAATTATTTCTTCTTCTTCATAAGGTGTAATTTCTACAATTGATACTTCATTTAAAAATACTTTAGCTACATTATCTGAAATAATATCAAGTGCTATTTCAAATGTTATACGTTCTCCTGGGTCTAATCTAACATCTTTAAGTGCATCATAATATACTTTCCCTTCGACACTAAACCAATCTTTATTTTCTTCATAATTTGGATTAAAACTCATACCATCAGGAATATTTTCCTCAATCATATTTACATATCCTGCTAAATTACTAGTATTTACAACTTCAAAACCATAAGTTACTTTACCTGTTAAATTTGTGACATTTCTATAACTCAAAGACACAGTTTTCATAAAATTATAATTATATGTATCACGTAAACCATTTTGATTTATTTCTACTTTATTAATTCCTTTTTTAATATCGACTTCAAAAGATTTTTTCGAAATTAGTCCCATATCCATATTTTTTATTTCTTCTATATCTTTAGTTACCTTTAGCCCATTTTCTCTACCACTAATTTCTGCTTGACCTGATTCATCGGATACCTTATATGCATCTGAATCAATTGCTTCATTTGAACCAAAATATCTATTTGTAACATCATATACTTTAGAATCATAAATAAAGTTTACTTTATATCTGCCTACATCAAGTTTACTAAATTTATATTCACCATTTTCATTTGTTTTTGTATCTTCTATATTTTTACAATTATTATATGAATCAAGTTTGCATAAACTAACAGGTACATTTTTTAAATATGAATTATCATCTTTTATACCATTTTCATTTAAATCAATAAATACTTGCCCTGATATCGTTCTATTAACTACTCTTACCTTAGCAATAGAAGATAATGTTTGCGTTAATGTTTCACTTTTTGCATAAAATCTATTATTGTATTTATCGCCATAATTATTATTTTCTGATTTTATTTCAATAACTATTGGAGAAAGATTTGTATTTGCATTTATATTTATTTCTTCAAATTTAATCGCAGTTGCATCTACATAATCATTTGTAATATTACAACTTTCCCAAACATTTAAAGTAGAATCTACATCTTTTGAAAGCTTTGATGGATCTCCAGTATAACAATAAACTTTGGAATTTATAAGTTCATTTGGAAGATTAACTTTTACTTTATAAGTACCTGAAAAGGAGCTACCTAACTCATCATTATTATATGGTAAAATATCCATTAATGAAAGATTAGTTATATTGTCATCTGAATTATTATATACATTAAGATTATAATTAAATTTTGAATTTTTTTCTATAACGCTGCCTAAATTCCCAACATCTTCAGTTATAACAATTCCATTAACTCCAGTAACATATATTATCTCTTTTGAAGTTGTACTACCAATTGTACTTGTATCTATTTCATCATTAACATTTACTGCATCCACCTTGCTTGTAACTATAACTTCATTATTTGACCCTTTAATATCTGATTTAAATACTGCATCAAATAATATAGGTTCAATTTCTCTATTTGTCTTTGTATAAGGCAATGAATATATTAATGTAGTTGTTCCATCATAGTTATTAATAATAGACTTTGGAATCATATAATCACTATTTTGTTTAAATTCTAGATATTTAGATAAAACAATAGTTACATTTAATTCTTTTATATACCATACATCATCTGCGCCTACACTTTCACTTAAATCATTTATATTTATATCTACTTTATAATTTAATGTTTCATTATCAGATGAAATGTATGAAGTCTTTTTTGTTCCATCACTCTTTTTATTTGTTATATTTATTGTATTTCTTGCTGTATAATTAACTATTTTTAAACTATCTGCATATGGTTTGTTATCTATATGTGCAGTTGTCCCTTGATATGTTGTTTTTATATAGTTATTGTAATTTGCTGCGCTTGATGAATCATTAGTAATTGCTGGAGCAAAATATATTGTATTATCTATATTTTTTGATTTTACTAAGGTAGATGATTGATATGTATTTGTTATATCAGGAATATTTCTAACTCTTAATCCTACTATAAAATCAATATTTATTTCACTATCTAGTGTTATTCCATCTTTTGTTTCAAGTATTATTTTTGTAATTTTTTTACCAGTAGTATCTGAAACATTCGTAAATTCTTCTTCTACTCCTTCTTTTGCTTTTAAACATGGTCCACCGTATAAATTCATAATTTGATCATTTGTTAAATTATCATAGTTATTTTTTACAAGCAAGCATTGATTTTGAATTGTATTTATATCTTCATTAAGTAAAGTTTTATCCATTGTTTCATCACTATAATTTACTACCTCATAATTTTCAGGAATAAACTCACCAGTTAAATATTTAACTTCAAAATCATCTTTTGATAATTTACATTTATCATTTTTACAATTTAATGTTAATTCATAATTTTCATCATTAATCTTAGCAAGTTCATATGCTCTTGAATCAATTTTAATTATTTGACTTATTCCTGTTTTTAAAGCATTATTTTTAAAATTAAAGTTAGATTCAAATGCAATCAAACTACCTTTTGTTGTACTTCCATAATGTCTTTCTTCATCAACTTGATTAGATATTGATTTATAAGTCTCATTATCTATAAATGTACCTGTTAATTTATAATCGCTTTCTTCTCTATATTCATTTATTATACTTGCACTATTATTAGATAATGTTATTTCTTTTAAATTTTCATCATTTTGTGTTTTTGCAATATAAGCATTATTTTCATTAGCAATCAAAGAAATTGTTATATTATTTTTATCATCTTGTGTTGTTCTTTTAGAAAAAGTTGTTAAAGCAAGAGTCATAAATACTTTACTATTATTATCTATTATACTACCATCTGCATTAGTAACACTATTATTAAGTTCATAATCTGATATTGTTATTGTGTATGTAGAATTATCTTTTTTTGTTATTTTTATATTTCCATTATCTGTATATGGTAAATTTAATTTAACTGGGTTAATATCATCAATTTTTTTATCTGTATACATTCTAATATAATTTTCATTTAATATAGCTTGTCCATTGCTTGAAGAAAGTTTTACATCAAAAGTTATATCTCCTTTCGGAAGTTGTAATCCTTTTATTCCTTTATTTACGTTATCTCCATTTAATTTCAATCCTATACCAAAAGTTATATATCTACCATTTTCATCATTTAATGATCCTATTTGAGTATCATTTGAAGGTATAACAAATATATCTACATTACTTTTTGATGATACTATTGTAGGCATATAATTTATTATATCTTTATTTTGTTTTAACTCCATTGCTTCTTCTTCATCTGTTGATTCTTTAATAGAAAAAGTAGGTTTTATTTCATATCCGTTAGGAGCATTATTAACATTTAATGTTATCATTTGAGTAAAAGTACCATAAGTATTAACATCTTTTACACTATATATAGCTGTTTTTTTATTTTCACTTATTGTAATATTATCTTCATCGCTTGCGAAATTAACATATTTTAAATCTTCATCTGTTAATGTAACAATAATGTTTACTATCCTATCTTCTAGATCTGTAACATTTGCATCTTCTTTAGGTTTAATTGAAAATTCAACATTATAATGAATTTTATCAAAGCTTCTTACTTTTCTATCAGAAGAGCTAATATCATTCCCATCTTCTTCATTAGTATCAAATGGTGGTGTCCCTGTAATTATATCAGTGATTTCTGATTTATCAATTGTTACTTTATTTGCAAATTCATCTGCATTTATTTTAAAAGTTATAATTATCATAGAAATAGCAAATAAAATAATAACTCCTATAATTAATAAAATTCTATTTTTATTGTTTAAATATTTCATATACAATCCTACTCTCTTATTATTTATTATTATACTTTATTTTTTTGTCAAAATCAATCATAATACTTAAAAATATTCATTTATTACATTTATTAACTATTTCTCCTGGAATGCCGACAACTGTAGAATTTTTCTTAACGCTTTTTAATACTACTGCACCTGCGCCTATTTTGGAATTTTCTTCTATTACAATATTTCCAAGTATTTTTGCACCTGTACCTATAATTACATTATCTTCAATTGTTGGATGCCTTTTTTTATTTTCTTTTCCGGTACCACCTAATGTAACACCATGATAAATAGTTACATTATCACCTATTACTGAGGTTTCTCCTATTACAACTCCCATACCATGATCTATGAATAAATTTTTACCTATTTTCGCTCCTGGATGAATTTCAATTCCTGTTTTTCTTTTTGCTTTTTCTGATATATATCTTGCTAGAAAATAATGTTTTTTTAAATATAAATAATGTGCCAACTCATAATATATTTTAGCTTTAAAACTTGGATATAAAATTACTTCAATATTAGATTTTATCGCAGGATCTTTTTCTTTTATTAATTTAATTTCACCTTTTATATACTTAATTAATTTCATAATTTCACTCCTCTATTATATACATATTCAAATATATAATAAGTGCTTATAAAAAAAAGAACAATACGTCCTTATAATAATTTTTTCTTTCTAAAAATAAGTGCAATTATAATAGATATTACTATAGAAAATGCAAGTACTATTATAAATGCATATTTCATACTTGAAAAACTTCCTAAATTAACATTCATTCCCATAAATGATGATATCATAGTAGGAACCGAGAAAATGATGGTAATACTTGTAAGTATCTTCATCGCAGTATTTAAATTATTAGATATAATAGTTGCATATGCACCAGATACACTTGCAAGTATTTCTCTATATATTTTAGTCATTTCTATTGCTTGTTCATTTTCAATTGTTGCATCTTCAAGTAAATCTATATCTTCTTCATACATTTTAATAACATTACCTTTTGAAATTTTATCTATAAGTCTTTTGTTTTCATTTAAAGACGTTACAAAATATACTAAACTTTTTTCAATATTCAATACATTTATAAGTTCCCCATTTTCTGATAATTTATTTAATTTTTTTTCAGTTTTATCTATTTCATCGTCTATCTTTTTCAAATATTTTAAATATAATTTTGCATTTTCATAAAGAAGTCTTATTAAAAATCTTGATTTTTGTTCAGTTCTAATATTTTTAATTTTTTCTTTTTTAAATAATTTTAATAATTCTAATTTCCTAGATGAAATTGTTATAAAATAAGAATCATTTACTATTACAATACCAATTGGCAAAGTTGAGTATTTATTATCTTTATCTTCTATAAATGGGGTATCAATTACAACAAGTTTAGTATCATCTTCTACTTCTACCCTAGGGGTTTCTTCTTCATCAAGCATCTTCATAAGTAAATCTTTATTAGCAGAGGTTAACTTTGTAACTTCATCTATTTCTTCAACTGTTGGATTAACTAAATCTATCCAGCATTTCTTTTCTATTTTTTCTAATTTCTCAAGTTTAGAATCAATATTTGTTTTATATATATTTATCATTTTTCCCTCCTTATAAAAATTTACAATGTTTACATAGTTCTTCACATTTTTTATTATTTTTAAAATTGTTTTTCATAATCAAAAATCTCTTACTATTAATAATTTCTTCTAAGTTATCATTAAATATATTTCCTAAATTTATAATACCTTTTGAATCTAAGCAACATGGTATAACACTTCCATCTACAAGTATTCCAATATGATCTTTAAGTGCGTAACAAGCCCCTTCATTACTATAGTAATCATTTTTTAAATCGGGCCATATAAATTCTTTATTTATACTTAGAAAAACATTTTTTTCTAACACTATATTAGTCTTTTTTTTCAAATTGTCAACACTTAAATTGATTTTATATTTTTTATTTATTCTATCTAATATATTTTTTATATTATTATTTTTAAGCCATAATCTATATGATACATATGTGTTTTCTTTTATTTCATCCACTTTTTTAAATATATCAGATAAATATTCATCAATACCTTTATTATATTTATTATTAAAACTATGAAGTGATATATTTAATTGTCTAACATTTTTAGTTTTAATTTTATTAATTAAGTAACCATTTGTAGTAATATTTACTTTCATATTATTATCTTTTGCATAGTCGATAAATTCATTTAAATTAGGATGTAAAAGTGGCTCACCTAATATATGAAAATATAAATAATTCGTATAATTATTTATATTTTTTATTATTATCTTAAATTCATCAAAAGATAAAAATTTATTTTTTCTACTATTTTTTATACAAAAATCACAATTTAAATTACAATTATTAGTTATTTCTAAATATATTTTTTTAAACTTCACAAAACAACCACCACTTAAATTCATTTGTATTTTATCAAAAGTTAAAAAAATTGTAAATATTTTTAATAAAAATGAAAAAGGGATTTACAATCCCTTTTAATTTTCAGCTTCTTCAAGCATATTAGTTATAAATATCCCATATCCTTTTGTACAATCATTTACTATAACATGAGTTACCGCTCCTATTATTTTGTCATTTTGAACTATTGGAGAACCACTCATTCCTTGTACAATTCCCCCAGTTTTGCTTAATAATTTTTCATCTGTTATTTTAAAAACTATATTTTTTGTTTTATCATTTAAATTTATTTTTTCTATCTCTATTTCAAAGGATTCTACATTTTCACCATCAATTACAGTAAATATATTTGCTTTACCTATTTTTATTTCATCATTATCTGCGACTTCATATAAATTATCTGAATTTATATTTCCTATATATTCTCCAAAAATTCCTTTTGTAGTATTTTCATTAATTATCCCATACTTTATTTCTGAGTTATAATTTGCATCTTTTTCTCCAGGTGTACCATTGATTGATTTTGTTATTCCAGTAATATAAGAATAATATATCGAACCATCATTTACCTTTAATATTTCATTTGTATTTTTATCTGCAACTTCATGACCCAATGCACCAAATGATTTAGTATTAGGATCTATATATGTTAATGTACCAATACCAGTTATTGTATCTTTTACATAAAGCCCTGTTTTATATTCACCATTATCATTAACAATATTTAAAGAACCTTGATAACTTTTTCCTTTTCTAATATATTCGATATCTATTTCTGTCTTATCATCGTCTTTATTTATTTGATTTGTAAAATCTGAAATACTATTAATAGAATTGTTATTTACCTTTGTAATATAGTCTCCTTTTTGAATACCAGATTCTTTAGCAACTAATTGTCCATTTATTTCATATAAACCTATAACTAATATTCCTTTAGTTTTAACTTCTATACCGATATTTTGTCCTCCTAAAATTAATTTATCTGAATAAGCAAATACATTTATCGGTATAATAAGTAATGTAAGTAGAAGCATTAAAAAATTTTTTTTAAATTTCATAAATATGCTCCTTTGTAATCCGGATTACATTATTATTATGACTAATTAAAAAAAATATATATTAATAAAAAAATGGAAGTTTTTTTGGAATTTATTGTATTTATGTCATTTCAAAAACTTTTCCAAAAATATAATTACACCATCTTCCTCATTTGATTTAGTTACATAATTTGCAGCTTTTTTTACATCATCAAGTGCATTTTCCATAGCTACACCAACTCCACATTTTTTAATCATTTCTATATCATTTAGTCCATCACCAAAACAGATAATGTTTTCACTTGATATATTATTTATATCGGCTATCTTCAATATAGAATTATATTTAGAATTACCTTTACTTAGTACATCAAACCACTGATCATTTGAAGAAGAATTTACCATTAGTTGAAATTCTAGATTTGATATTTTCTTACTTAAATTATTAATAAATTCATTTGAATCAATATTTTGTTTTAATCTAATAACCATATGCATAATATCACCATAATTATTAAGAATTTCATCAATATCTATTTTTTCATCTTCTTTTATGATATAAAAATTATCAGTAGAACATATATGTATATAGGAAAAATATTTTCTATATAACATAATTGATTTTTTTACTATTTCTTTCGGGATTGATCTTTTATAAATAAATTTACCTTTATCTGGAATGTAAATTCCACTGCCAGAATCACATATTACGTAATTTACAAAATCCATACTATTAAACGGCTCTAAAGCAGACGATAACATCCTACCTGTTGCAATTACAATAATATGGTCTTCATTTTTTAATTTTTTTAAATAATTTATAGACTTTTGAGTACATTTTTCATTTCTATTTAATAATGTCCCATCTAAATCTAATGCGATTAATTTCTTCATATCCTACTCTTCTTCTTTAAATTCTTCTAAATTTCCTTCTGCATTTACTATTTTGTTGACAGCTTTTTCTGCTGCATCTAATTTATCTGAACATTCTTTTGCAATATTCATTGCTTCAGTATATTTATTTATCGCATCTTCTAAATCTACATTGCCATTTTCAAGTTCTTTTATAATAGTTTCTAATTCACTTAATTTTTCTTCAAATGTTTTTTCTTTCTTTTCCATTTTAATTCTCCTTTATATCTAATACTTCTACATTTAATATACCATTTTCTAATGTAATATCTAATTTATCTTTAATTTTTATATCTTTTACACTGGTAATTATATTATTTGATTTTTTTGTTATTGAATAACCTCTTTTTAAAGTGTTAAGTGGATTTAATATTTCTAGTTTATTAATTAAATTAATATATTTATTATTTTTATTTTCAAATATTTTTTTAGGATTTATAAATATATAACTACTCCTTATATTTTCAAGTTTTACTTTATTAGAAGAAATAATATTTATTATAGAATTATTACTTCTTTCTATTAAATTAGATAATTTTTCTTCTTTTACTTCATAAATACTCATAGGACTTTTAAGAATATAACTATCTAATACTTTGCTTAAATAAATTCTATAGTTATTTAATTTATTTTTAATATTCTTACTAAGTCTTATTTTATATTGACTTAATAATTTTTTTAATTCTTCTTTTGAAGGTACTGCGATTTCAGCCGCTCCTGTAGGTGTTGCTGCCCTTTTATCTGCGACAAAATCACTAATAGTAAAATCTATTTCATGACCCACTGCACTTATTACTGGAGTATTACATTCATATATTGCTCTTGCTACTATTTCTTCATTAAATGCCCATAAATCTTCAATGGATCCTCCACCACGACCTACAATCAAAACATCCAAATTATATGTATCTGCTAATTTTATATTACGTACTATATCGCTAGCAGCTTCTTTTCCTTGAACTAACGATGGAAATAATATGACTTCACACAAAGGATATCTTCTATTTATAGTAGAGATAATATCTTTAATTGCCGCCCCTGTAGGTGCAGTTACAACACCAATCTTATTTGGTATTTTTGGTAAACTTTTTTTATGACTTTGATCAAACAATCCTTCAATTGATAATTTCTTTTTTAACTCTTCAAAAAGTGCATATAAATTACCAATTCCATCTTCCATCATTTCTGTTACATATATTTGATAATTTCCGGTACTTTCAAATACACTTATTCTACCCTTTACTAAAACTTTCATTCCGTCAACAGGTTCAAAATTAATGTTTTTAGTTGAAGATGCAAACATGATTGCATTTATTCTTGATTCTTCATCTTTAATTGTGAAATAAAAATGCCCTCTTGTATGATGCTTAAAATTAGATATTTCTCCTTTTATATATACTTCTTGCAAATTTGGATCATTATCTAATTTATATTTAATATATCTTGTTAATGCACCAACTGTTATATAATTATTATTCATTATCTTCTCCATGGTAAATTTTATCAAGTACTGCATTTATCATGTTCTTTACTTTTTCATCCGAATAAATATTTGCAAGTTCAACTGCTTCATTAATTGCAACTATTTCAGGAGTATCTGTATAAACAAGTTCATAAATTCCCATTCTAAGAATCGCTTGATCTGTTTTACTAAATCTATCAATAGTCCAATCTTTTAGATATTTATTTGCAATTTTGTCAATATCATTTCTATATTCAAGAACCCCTTTTACTATATTATTAACAAAATCATTTTCTACTTTTACAGATTCATTAATAACATCTTCTACCTTATATTCAATATTATTTGATTCATATAAAAATATTTGATATAAAATCGTCATTATTTTTTTCCTAAGTTCTGTTCTATTCACTTTTAATCACCTACTGGTATTTTATCATAAAATAATAAAAAAAACTACATATATAATTTTTTATTATATTTTTTATATGCATATGTTTTTTTTATATTACAAATTCCATATATACTAAAAATTATATTTATAATGGATATTGTTAATATAAATATGGTTACATAAAACTTAACAATTTCTATATTTCTATTAAAATTATAATCAATGGTTGATAGAACTTTACTTTCATAATTATTATTTTCTAATTTATCTTTTATTTGACGTATGTATTTTGTATCATTAAGTATTTCTAAAGAAACTTTATCAGTTATCATTGTATTAGGACTAATAAGTACTAATACATTTTTATTATCTATAGTTAATGTATATAAATTAATTATATTGTTATTTTCATTTGTTTTTTTTAATGAATACATTTCAAGGGTTGCATCTTTTAAATCAACAGTAATAAATCTTTCTTTATTTTTTATCGCTGTATATAAATCATCAATGCTATTAACAACAACAAAATTATTAGTTATTACTCTAAAATAATTATTAATATTTAAAATTAAACAAAGTATACATATTACAAACATTATTAAACTAAGTACTAAATTTTCTTTTTTATTTCTTTTAACTAATTCCTCGACTGAATTTAACATATTCTTCACCTATTATTAGAATATCATATAAAAAATAAAAAGTATATAAAAAGAAAAAAATCTAAAAAAGATTTTCTTCTAATCCATATTATCTAGCATTTTGTTTACTTCTTTACCTGCTTTTGAAACCATTTTTTTTAAATTACCTGATTTATATTGGTCGTACATAACTACTGCGCCTGCACCCATTGAGGCTCCAAGTATCATCATGCTTAGTGCTTTTTTCATTTTTTCACCTCTTTAATAATATGTATTTGGCATAAATAGCCATTTATATTATTAACTAAAATTATTATAA
>CALVQR010000024.1 GCA_944358265.1 uncultured Bacilli bacterium
CCTATAAAATTATCCACAGTATATTTTATTTCATCATATGTTAACTCCCCTTTATTTTTTTTCTTTATTATTATATCTATAATATTCATATTAATCACCTACTATAAAAATTATACCATAAAAAAAACCAAATTACATTGGCTTTTTACTTATATATTCTACTCCTCTTTTAGGATCCTTTCTTAAATAAGTAATTAATTTTTCATTTTTTCGTATTTCATTAATTATTTGTATATCTTCTTTAGGGAGAACAACATGATAATCATTATCTTCTTCTGAAACTACTTTTACATCTCTCCCAAGTAAATAATCTGGCGTTGTATCAAGCACATTTACTATATCTACAAAAGTTTCTAAGTTAGGAGTCCTTGTTCCTTTTTCATAACAACATATAGATACTTTAGTAACATTAACAAGATCCGCTAATTTTTGTTGTGTTAGATGTTTTGATTTTCTTAATTCTTTTATTCTTTTACCAATAATCATATATACACCTAACCTTTCATTAACGTATAGTTAAATTATATTAAAATAAAGGAACTATATGTTTAATGTTAACTAATTAGTAATTTTTTATTCATGTATATATAAATAACTTTATAATAAAAAAATTACACTTTTTGTGTAATTTTAATATTTTTATATAAAATAATTTGTATTATTTTTTTACTTCATACTCTATACTTTCTGCATTACTTAAATCCATATCTACTGATGAATTTATTATTTTTGTTTCTCCTGCTTTTATAGTTTCTCCTACATAACCAGGGATTCTTATTATTTCTTTGCCTTCTTTATCTTTTACTATTATTGTATATTCTTCTAATTGATAATCTCCATTGCTTTCATTTGTAACATTTGTTACTAATTTTGTTATTCCATTAGTTGTTATCATACTTGTATTTGTCATTTTTATACCATCTATTTCTTGATCTTTTATAACATTTTCATTTGTATTTATTTTCACTTCATTTTCTTCTTTTTTGGTGGTTTCTTTTTTACTACATCCACATCCTGTTATTAATCCTAAGACTAATAACATTAATATAAGGCTCATTATCATTTTTTTCATTTTATACCTCCTTTTTATTTACAACATGTATATGATTTAGTACATTTATATGGATATTTACAATTACAATTAGTATCACTCGTTGTTCCAACAGTACAATTACCATTATAAGTATTATAACAAGAATTAATTCCCGTAAACCTCGTTGTCCAGCAAGTTGCAGTATAATAACAAGTTTGATTTGTACATGATGAACCTCCTGATGATGATCCTTCTGATGTTCCACAGTTTGAATATGCACTACCAGTTAATACAGTTGCATTTGTAACTACATTAGATCCTGAATTATCAAAACTAGGTTGTGGCATACCATTTGGTACAATCTGAATTTGAATTGCTTCAATTCTTTTACATAATCCTGATGATCCTGTCCATGTTCCATTTGCTACTACATTAAGCCATCCTTGATTTCTAACATGCACTCTATAATATACATTAAATATGTTTGCTAAATTACCTGTTAACCAAATTCTTATTTGCTCAATTCTTTTATCATCATATCCTGTCCAATTACCATTTGTTACCTGAGCAAGAGTTCCATTTGTTTGTTGATGTACTTGATAAGCAATACTTCCACTTATACCTTGACCATCTACAGTTATGTATAATTTTTCCATGGCTTTTGATTTTCCAACAGTACCTCCAATTGTACCGTTTCCGCCGTCTTCATATGTGTGATCTTCTAAATAAGTACTATAATACACGCTAGCATACGCCATATGAATATGTTGATTACTAGTCCATCCACTTACATTTCCTACAGTATCTACTGCCCTAAATCTTGTTGCACATGAATTCCAGCCATTTGTTGGAATAAAATTTGATCCTGTTGTTTTGTCAACAACTCCATCACCATTTGTATCTATTTCATATCTTGCTATTCCTACATTATCCGTTGATGATAATGTTAAATTATAATTATTTTGCCATGCGTGACTATTCGAACCACTATTATATGTTATTTTTGGTGTACTTGGAGCAGTTTTATCTACATATATATTTAATGCTGATGATGATGTACACGTTCTACTATTACCTGCATTATCTTTTATAGTTAATGATGGTGTTGCAGTTTTTGTAGTAGTATTATATTGATATGGATAAGATGAGGATACACATTGACTCCCACCAGTATCGCTACATCCTACATATACAGTTCTACTATTTTTTGTCCATGTTGTACTTCCTCCACTCCAACTTCCACATGTTGGCGCTATTTTATCTAATTTAACTTTTTGTGTAGCACTCCAACTTGAAGTTAAACCACTATTACTAACTGTTTTATAATATACAATATTTTGACCATTACCACTAACAGTTAAATTATTAGAAGTTGTCCCTTCTTGTAAATATAAGATATATTTTATATCAAATGTTACTCCGGATTTATTTCCAAAATCAAATCTTATACTATTATAATTTCCATCTGGTATATCAATTTTAAATGATGTAGACCCACTAGCTATTGTTTGCGTAACAGAATTAGCTTGTGTATAAGATGCTCCCGATGCTGCATAGAATATTTGCATTGCTACATTTGTAGTTAAAGCTGAATTAAAATAAACTTCAACAGCTGTTACCTTAGGTGACCCTAAATTAGTAAAACTGATATATGGATCATTACCTGTTGATGTAAATTTTGAACCTGATTTTGTAAAAGTCGAAGATAATGTATATGACAATGGGGCTGATCCATTATATAAATAATTTTGAATAAGGTATTGATAATGTTTTATTCCACTTGCGCCTGCTTTCCCTGCTGTTTGAATACTGATAGTTTTATTAGAATTTACCCAAGTTTCTCCTGATCCTCCAGTTATTACTGGTGCGGTTGGAACAACTGTATCTATATGTGTTTCTGTATATGTTGATCCATTTAATGCATTTGTTTCATCAGTCATTCTACAATATACATATGTTGGCGTTGATGAATTGGCATCCCAATTTACTGTTTTTGCATCTCCACTGCTTATTGTTGTCCAATCTGTTTTTACTGTTGTTCCACTTACTATCTTATATTGTAAAGTTACACCTGTTTGACTTCCTGTAATTGTTGCTGCTTTACTTGTTTTCCATACTCCTGCATCACTCATTGATATAGAACATGTTGTCATTTGTGTTACTGCATATTCTGTTGCAGTTGATTCTGTCCAACCTATTCCTGCTCCATTTTTTACTCTTGTCTTAAAGTAATATGTTTCACCTTGAGTTAATCCACTTATTGTACTACTTGTTCCCCATGAATACGTTCCCGTTTCGCTTGTTGCATATCCATATTCCTTACTAATTATTCCTGATTCTGGATCTGCTTGTTTTGATACTACCACAACTGCTTTTGTTGGATTTGTTGTTGATGAAATTACTGATGGATTTGTTGTTGTTGCTGGTGTTGGGTCAACTGTTGTTACTGTTAATGTTTCCTCACCGCTTGTATTTACTCCGTCATTTAATCTAGCATAAATATATGTTGGTATTGTTTGATTGGCTGCCCAATCTATTGTTATATTCTCTCCACTATTTATTTTTGTCCAATCTGTTTTTACTGTTGTTCCACTTACTATTTTGTATTCTAATTCTGTACCTGCTTGACTTCCTATTATTGTAACAGTTTTACTTGGTTCCCATTTTGTACTACTTAATACCATTTCAATTTCATTAAAATTAGTTGTTTGTCCACTTCCACTTTTTTCACTCTTTCGTCCATGAGCATTTTTTGCTACTATTTTAAAATTATATGTTTTATCACTTTTTAAATTTGTTAATTTACACTCATTTCCTTCTATTTTTCCTATATTTTTATAACTATTATCTAAACTATAGTAACAATTTACTTCCTCTATATCGGACTCTTCGTCTTGCACTATAAATGGTATTGTTAAACTATTTGTTGTTCCTTTTATACTACCTATTATTATATTGGAAGCTTTTGCGCATTCTCCTTTAGAAGTTATTTCCACTACTTGTATTTCATCTTCTTTTTCTTCTTTTATCGCACACCATTTTTTATTTTTACTTATTAAATTATCTATTATTATTTTTTTATCATTAGTTAAAGTTATTGAACCGCTATATGGTATGTCTCCTTTAAAATTTAAAGTATTATTATTTGCAAATTCTCCATTTGAAAACATATATACAACCATTTCACTATCTAAATTTTCTTCATTTGTTTCATACTCTAATAATGCTATTTGCATCATTTCTTCTACATTTCTTTGATATGATTTTCTATCAATTTCTACTAAAATATCTAATATTTTTGGTACTGATATTACTAAAATTAATGCAAGTATTGCTATTGCTAACACTACTTCTATTAATGAAAAACCTTTTTTCTTTTCCATGTTAACATCTCTCCATTTTATAATAGTATACAATATTTTAAATAGATAGTAAATATATTTAAGTTTTTATTTATGTTTAATTTTATAGGATTTTAATAAAAAAAGAAAACTCTATTTTGTTTTCTTACTTGTTAAAAAAGTTACTTTTTCTGCAATTACTTCAGTTATGTACTTTTTTTCATCTTCTTTTTCATAAACTCTAGTTTGTACTCTTCCTTTTACTCCAAGAAGATCACCCTTTTTACAATATTCTGAAGTACTTTCAGCAACTCCAGTCCATAAAGTACAATCAATGAAATCAGTATCGTATTCACCATTTATATTCTTGTAACTTCTTGGAACCGCTAATGTTATATTAGTTACTTTTTTCCCTGAATCTGTTTCTTTAAGTTCTGGATCTTTAACTAACCTTCCTACAATAACTATTTGGTTTAGCATAATTTTATCTCCTTTCGCAAACAATAATACAAAATAAAAAAATATTTAGCAAAGGACAAAAATTACACTTTTATAAGAAAAAAAGGACAAAAAAATACTTATTTATAAACAAAAAGAAGAAAATGATAATTTATTTTCTTCTTAATATTAAATTTTGCATACTGGAGTAAAATTGTTTTTTAATAAATTATTAAGCTCTACTGCATATTCTAAAGGAAGTTCTTCAGTAAATTCTTCAATAAATCCTATTATAGACAATTCTATTGCTTTTTCTTCATCTATACCTCTACTCATAAGATAAAATAATTTATCTTCATCAATTTTTGAAACTGTTGCTTCGTGTTCTATTTTAGATGAAGTATTTTTACATATATTAGTAGGTATTGTATCACTTTTTGAATATTTATCTAAAAGTATAGTATCACATTTAATACTTGCCTTAGAATTAGTTGATTCTTTTTCTATACTTACAAGTCCTCTATAACTTGCATTCCCAGTATTTCTAGCTATTGATTTGGCAATTATCTTACTTTCAGTATTCTTTCCTATATGAATCATTTTAGCACCGGTATCTTGAACTTGACTTTCACCTGCGATTGCAACTGAGACACATTCACCTTTTGCATAATCACCTTTTAAAATACATGCAGGATATTTCATATTAACTTTAGAACCTATATTACCATCAATCCACTGCATTAATCCAGATTTATCAACTACTGCTCTTTTAGTAACTAAATTATTTACATTACTTGCCCAATTTTGAATAGTAGTATATCTACATTTTGAATTTTTTCCTACATAAATTTCAACTACTGCTGCATGAAGAGAACTTTCTGTATAAGTAGGGGCTGTACAACCTTCTATATAATGAAGTTCTGAATTATCATCAACAATTATAAGTGTTCTCTCAAACTGGCCCATTGATTTAGTATTGATTCTAAAATAGCTTTGAAGAGGTCTATCTAATTTTGTATTAGGAGGTATATATATAAATGTCCCTCCACTCCATACTGCACCATTTAATGCAGTAAATTTATTTTCATTATATTTTACTAATTTATTAAAATATTTTTTAAATATTTCTGGATATTTTTTTAACGCGGTATCAGTATCTAAAAAAATTACATTTTTTTCTTCTAATTCTTTTATCATATTATGATATATTACTTCACTATCATACTGAACTCCAAGTCCATCTAAATATTTACCTTCTTGACTAGTAACACCTATATCATCGAATGTCTTTTTTATATTTCTATCAATTTTATTCCAGGAGTTATGTACTTTATCATCTATTCTTTTATAATATGTAATATCATTAAAATCTATATCAATATTAGGTCCAAAAGAAGGAAGTTGTTTATTTTCAAATTCTCTGTATGATCTAACTCTAAAATCACACATCCACTTTGGTTCACCTTTTATTTTAGATATTTCTCTAACCTTTTCTTCATTTAGCCCTTTATCAAATACTACTTCCTTCATTTTATCACCTACTTACTTTTATTTATTAAATCTTTTATCCCAAGAATACCAAGAGTCGCACATTTTTTTCTTGCCGGTTGTTTATATATATCTTCATATGCCATTAACTCTTCAAGTAAAGTTTCATCATATTTTTCTTCATTAATCATTTTTTCATAATTTTCAATTATATTAAGTGCTTCTTCTTTTGTTTTTCCAATTAACTTACCTATTGAAATAGACATTGATGAAGTTGCGATTGCACAAGCTTCTCCATCAAATCTAATATCCTTTATTATTCCATCTTCTATTTTTAATTCTATATCAAAATTATCAATACAAGAAGAATTATTTTTATTTCCACTAATATATGTTTTATCTTTTAACAATCCTTTATGGAAAGGTTTTTCATAATTTCCTAATATTAATGTTCTTTTTAAATTACTATCCAATTTAAACACCCAAACTTTCTTCTAATATTTTATCATTATCTAATGCCTCTATTAATCTATCTGCATCTTCTTTTGTATTATAAAAATATATACTTATCCTACATGTATTTTTTATACCTAATTCATCTTCTAATTTTTTAGCGCAATGACTACCACTTCTAACACATATATTATATTTATCCAAGTATATTGCAGTATCTTGTGCAAATACATTATCTATATTAAATGCTATAGTTGATCCTTCTACATTTTCATTATATACATTTATGTTTTTTAATTTTTTAAGTCCATTTATAATATATTTTCTTAATTCTAAGCAATATTCCTCGATATTATCAATACCAATATTATTTATATAATCTATTGCCTTCCCAAATCCAATCACACCTGCAATATTTTGAGTTCCCGCTTCTAATTTATAAGGTAACTCTTTATATTCTATTTCTTTTGGACTAATAAAAGAAATATTCATACCTCCACCATATTTAAATGGTTTTAACTTATCTAATAAATCATATTTACCATATAGTACACCAACTCCTGTTGGACCAAGCATTTTATGTGCTGAAAAAGCTAAAAAATCTATATCTAAATTTTGTACATCAATTTTAGTATGTCCAACACTTTGCGCCCCATCAATTACAACTAATATTCCTTTTTTATGTGCATATTTTATTATTTCTTTAATAGGTCTTAAATCTCCAATCACATTAGTTACATGTGCGATAGATATTACTTTTGTTTTATCAGTAATACTATTTTTTACATTATCTAAAGTAACTGTATGATTTTCTGTTAGTGGTATATATTTTACTTTTATACCCATTTCATTTTCAAGCTCATACCAAGGAAGTATATTAGATGCATGTTCACTTTTTGTTATTAATACTTCATCTTCTTTATTTAAATTATATTTAAAATATCCATTTATTATCATATTTAATGATTCGGTCGCACCACTTGTAAAAACTATTTCATCTTTATCTTTTGCATTTATAAACTCTTTTACTTTTTCTCTTACGCTTTCATATTCTTTACTTGCTTTTAAACTAAGTTTATAGTCACCTCTATGTGCATTAGAAGAATAATTTGAATAATAATCACATATGCCTTCTATTACACTATTAGGTTTCAAAGTAGTTGCACCATTATCAAAATAAACTATATCTTGCATTAACATAGGAAAATCATTTCTATTCATTTTATCACCTCCTATTTAACATATTTATAAATTATATCTTTTAATTTCTCCATTATATTTTCTTCTATATTGAATTCTCCAATTAAAAATCCATTTATTAATATATTATAACTTTCTTTATCGTTTAATCCTCTAGAATTTAAATAAAACAATTCTTCTTCATCAAACTTACCAATATAGGCTCCATGAGATGCTTCTACATCATATTCATCTATAAATAAATTGGGTTCTATTTTTGAATTATTATCATTCATAATTATGATTTTATTATCTTGATTTAATTTGCTTTTTTGTGATCCTTTTTTTATATAACCATTATTCTTTATAAATATTTTATTATTATCAAGTGCAAGAGCATGAATATTAGTTTTACTACTTGTATTTTTATTATTATGATAAACATTAATATTATAATTATTTTCATTTAATGATATTGCACTTATACTAAGTATTATATTACTATTTTCTCCATTAATATTTATAGATACATCTCTATTTATGTTCTTAGATGCATCAAATATATTAAGTACTACACTACTATTTTCTTCAATATCAAATATATAATTAGAATCAATATCATTTTCATTAAATATATCTATTATGATATTTTTTCCCTTTTTAACTATAAATTTTTTATTTTTATATTCTTCAATTAAATATCTCCCATTATCCTTAAATTCAACACAATTAGATTTTATCTCTTCTAGTACTATTTTATTCATAATTTTAAAGCTCACTTACTATACTTGCACTATTATTTTTATAAGTTTCATATCCATTTTTTTCAATTTCAAGGGCAAGTTCATAAGTACCTGTCTTTTTTATTTGTCCATCGTTCATAACATGTACAAAATCAGGTTTAATATATTCTAGAATTCTAGGATAATGTGTAATAATTAATACTGATGAATCTTTATGTTCTTTTAAATAATTGGTAACATTTTCTCCAACTATTTTAAGACTATCTACATCAAGTCCCGAATCTATTTCATCAAGTATTATAAATTTAGGTTCAAGAACTTTCATTTGAAGTATTTCATTTTTCTTTTTTTCTCCACCAGAAAACCCTTTATTTATACTTCTATGAACCATTGATTCATCCATGTTTAGATCTTTAAGTGCAGAATTTATTTTTTTAATAAATGTATAAAGAGGTACATCTTCTTTTACATTTAAAGCTGTTCTTAGAAAATCTGCAGTTGAGACTCCGTCTATTTCACAAGGTAATTGATTAGATAAAAATATCCCTTTATTAGCTATTTTATCTGTGGATAACTTTGTTATATCTTCTCCTTCAAAATAAATGTTACCTTTTTTTACAGTATATTTTTTATTTCCAAGTATTACTTTTGATAATGTACTTTTACCTGTACCATTAGGTCCCATTAATGCATGCACTTCCCCACTGCCTATATTTATATTAAAATCATTTAATATTTCTTTATCTTCAATATTTACGTATAGATTTTTTATTTTTAACATAAAATCATCTCCAAACATATTTATTTTATCATAAAATTATATATTTTTTTAGTATTTTTTGTTAAAATGTTATTGGAGAGTGATATAAATGAATTGTGTTTTTTGTAAAATTATTAATGGAGATATATCATCATACACTATTTATGAAGATGATATCGTTAAAGTTTTTTTAGATAGTAATCCAATGAGTCCTGGACATATGCTTATAATACCTAAAAAACATTTTGTAAATTTAGATGATATTGATATAAAGACACTAACACATATTAATAAAATTGCAAAAAAAATGCATACTTTATTAAAAGATAAGTTAAATATCGATGGTATGACTATAATACAAAACAATGGAGATGTCCAAGAAGTAAAACATTATCATATGCATTTAAAACCATATTATAATGAAAATAAAGATAATATGCTAGAAGAAGTATATAAAAAACTGATTGAATCATAATTAATCAGTTTTTTTCATAGTATATGATTTTATAGTTTTAAATGTTGATGCAAGATCAATTTTTACCATTTCAGAATATTCAGTCATTTCTTCAGATTTAAATAAAGTTGAATATGTAGGATATTCAGCGATATTTTTATATAATATTTTCAAGAAAACAATCTCTTTTATTAAAATCCTTTTATATTTATTTTTACATTTTTTCAACATTTCATTCTTTTGCATTATTTTGTCATTAATATATAAAAGTTCATCTGTGATTTTATCTTTAAAAAAAACTTGTTTTTTATCTACAATATTAGAATTTTCATCTCTTACCATTGCATATATAGCTACATCTCCAGAAGCTATTTCTTTTGCAAATTCTAATAAATCTTCTTCGCTTTTTTGTTTTACAAAATCAGGTATTTGTATTTTTTTCATAATTATCTCTCTTTCTGCGTTAATTATACTACTACAAACATATTTTTTTGTCAAATAGAAGAGTTCTTTTATAGCAAAAATTTTTATATTATAAAATAATATAAAAGTATAGAAGTATACCACGTTATATGATAATCACATGTTACCTTCAATTATCTATTAAGACAAAATAGTTAGAGTTTTTTTAAATAATATATTTATAATTTAAAAGAAACATTATAAGAATTTAAATAATATTAACTTCATTTAATTTCAAAATAAAAAAGTTCTTATAGAACTTTTTTAGCAAACAAATGAACTAAGTATAATTGCTAATAGTATATAAAGTACTATTATTGTTACAAATCCGCATCCACAACCACGAGTTTGTGTGCAGTTTGTTTGTGAACATGTATTTGTACAGCTCATAATCTTACCTCCTAACTTTTATTTAATTAATTTAGATATATGCACCTATTATTATTACTAATAGTATGAATAGTACTAGTATTATACCAGCACCTGATCCACATGATTGTCTCATTTTGATTCCTCCTTTTTTTCTATTCACATTATTTTATGGTAAAAACCTTAATAGTGTGATTATATTTTTAAAAATATTGTTTTATTTTCTTAATTTTGTTATTATATATATGTGCATTATTAAGGAGGAAAAAAGATGAAAAGAAAAATAATGTTGTTAAGTACAATTATTATATGTGGTTTACTTTTATGCGGTTGTGGCAATAGTAAACTAAAAAACGGAGAAAAAGTTGCTGTTTCAGTAAATGGAGAAAATATAACAGCGGATTCACTGTATAAAGAATTAAAAAATAAATATGGTGTGCAAGTTATGATTGATATGATTGATAAAGAAATATTTGATACAATGTATAAAGATGATGAAGATATTGAAAAACAAGCAACTACTCAAATAGAAACTTTAAAAGCACAATATTCTAGTTCTTGGGAAGAGACATTAACTAGTGCTGGATATGAAGATGAAGAAGATTTAAAAGAAACATTTATATTAAGTCTTCAAAGAAATAGAGCAATCGAAGATTATGTCAAAGAAAATATAGAAGAAGATGAAATTCAGGCTTATTATAATGAAAATACTGCAGGAGATATAAGTGCTAAGCACATATTAATCAGAGTAGACACTGAATCTGAAGATGGTCTAACTGATGACGAAGCAAAAGAAAAAGCTAATGAAATTATAAAAAAATTAAATGATGGAGAAGATTTTGATACTCTTGCTAAAGAATATTCTGATGATACAGGATCAAAAGATGATGGTGGAAATTTAGGATACTTTAACAAAGGGGATATGGTTGAAGAATTTGAAGAAGCCGCATATAACCTAAAAGTCAATGAATATACTAAAGAACCTGTAAAGACTTCTTATGGATATCATATAATATTAAAAACTGATGAAAAAGATAAACCAGAATTAGAAGATGTAAAAGAGAATATTATTGAAACATTAATGCAAGAAAAACTTGAAAATGATCCAACTTTACAAATAACTGCACTTGATGAAATTAGAAGTAATTATAAATTAAAAATTGAAGATGCTAAATTAAAAAGTGAATATAAAAAATATATAGATAATGCAATTGAAGCTGCTAAAGAAAGTGAATAAAATTAAAATGCAATAAAAATTTTATTGCATTTTTTTAAATCCCTTTTGATATAATTTTTGCTTTATAATATATTCTAATTGTTCTTCAGAATATTTTTTACTATATTTATTATAGAGTTTTTTATATTCTTTTTCATATAAATTATCATCATTTAAATCCTTGGTATTTAATATTTTTATAATATCTTCTTTTTCATATCCTTTATTTAAAAATTCAGAAATTATTTTTTGTTTTAATATAGTTCCCCCGTAATTTCTATTAGTTTTTATTTTCTTATTAATTAATTTATCAAGATTATTAATTATTTCTTCTTTTGGATAATTTAATAATTCTTCTTTAACTATATCTTTATCAATATTCAAATTTAATAATTCATTTCTTATTTTATTTGGTCCATAATTACTTAGTCTTACTTTATCAGATATAAAACTTTTTACATATAATCGTTCATTTATAAGACCATTTTCTTTTAATTTATTTATAATTAAATTTACTTCAGTACTATCTATATTTTTTTTTGTTAAAAATTTTTTTAATTCGCTTTCACATCTCATTTTTGTACTTATATATTTTAATGCTAAATCATACATCAAATAGTAATTATTATCTTTTATAATATCTTCTATTTGAGATTGTTCAATATTTTTAGTAATAAGTAAATTATATTTTATAATAATATTTTCATGAAGAGTAATATTACTTCCATCATCTAAAAAAACTTTATATTTATTTGATGATAGTTTTTTGTATCTTAATATTTTCATAATACCTCCAAACTAATGTTCATATTTTTTATAAATTAAAAACTTAATACTAATTTTCTATATGTATTAAGTTTTCTGCTACTTCTTCTAATGCTCTACCAATATACTTACTATTCTTATATTCTTTTTCAGGTAATTGGTAATGTTTTGTTTCCTTCATTTGATGAGCTCTTTTTGCAGCAACATAAACCAATTGATATTTTGAAGGAACAATATTTAATAACTTGTCTATTGATGGATACACTATCATCACGCTCCCTTCTTAATAATATATATTAAACTATTAAATAAATCAATAAATTATATACATTTTTACATTTTTTTACATTTTAGGTGCATCTTCTAATTTTTTCTCTTTTAATTTTTTCATATAAACATCATATATTTTTCTACTTTTTATTTTATTGTTTTCATAATCATCAATTGATTTATAAAATTCTACTGCAGATGATTCATCACCTAATGCATGACCTATATCTTGAAATAACATATTACCATTACCACTTATAAAGTATCTTAATATTTTTTCTGCATCATAGTTTTCTAACATATCATGTATTAGTCTATCTGGTAATGTTTCGTAATCTATCGGACTATCAATATAAAAATCATTTTTAATTTCATCATTATATCCTGTTATTAAAGTACTTAAATATGATTTAAGCATTTCATTTAATTTTTTTCCATGAATATTAAAGTCAGTATCCTCGCAAATAAGTCCACTATCATAATTATTATTTTCAGGATTATATCTTTTTGAAATAATAGTTAATAAACTTTTAATTAATTCGTACTCATATTTTTGAGTATTAAAATTGCTATTCCCAAAATTTTGTATTATAGTATTAGTTCTATCATCATATCTTACTATATATGACTCTCTATCATCTATAATGTCTCTAATTTTTAAATTACTAAACAAAGGAGTTGAATTACCATATTCAACCTCAATTTCAAACTCAGAAAAATATTTATCTATCTTTTTTGATGATTTAATCAAAAGTTCTTTATCTAAAGCACTTATATTGCTACTTAATATATCTTTGTTCAACATATTACTCACCTACAACAATTATACCACAAAAAGAAAAAATTCCATACGGAATTTTTAAAATTTGTTGTAACAATTATCATCAATATTAGTGCAAACATTTTCTTCAGAACATGTATATTCAGGTACATAAGTATGTTTATATATATGATTATTAACTACTCTTGTATGAATTGGGCATACATGTACTATTTCATGTACAAAATCTTTTTTTATACATTTCTCAATTGGTGCTTCATATACTGGACCTTCTGGGCATTTTTCTTCGCAAACAGTTGGACAACATTGATTATCTTTAGAACAACAATTACCCATTCCCATCATATTAAAATTATTATAAAACATTTAAAATCCTCCTTATCTATTACTAGAATATGAAAATTTTAAAAACATGAATAGTATATTACCCTAAAAAGGCATTTTAAAAGACCCATTACTAAACATTTTCATCATTTTTTTACTTTGTTCAAACTGTGTAAGTAATTTATTTACTTCTTGAACGGAAGTACCAGAACCTTTTGCAATTCTTATTTTTCTATTTGCTTTAATTATATTAGGATTTCTTCTTTCTTCCATTGTCATAGAAAGAATTATAGCTTCTATTCTTGAAATATCTTTCGGATCAATATTAATATTATTGAGTCCCATCTTCTTAGCTCCTGGTATAAGTTTTAATAAACCCTCAATTGATCCTAATTTTTTTATTTGTTTAAACTGAGCTAGAAAATCATCTAAATCAAAGTTACCCTTTTTCATTTTCTTATATGTCTTTTCTGCTTCTTCTTCATCAATAACAGATTCAACTTTTTCAACTAAACTAAGTATATCTCCCATACCAAGAATTCTATCGACCATTCTTTTAGGATCAAATTCTTCAAGACCATCTAATTTCTCACTTGTACCTATAAATTTTATAGGAACATTTGTTAAATGTCTTGCAGTTAAAGCAACACCTCCTTTAGTATCACCATCCATTTTAGTTAAAATAGTACCAGTTAAAGGAAGTTTACTATTAAATCCATTTATAACATTAATTGCATCTTGACCTATCATACTATCTAAAACTAATAATATTTCATTTGGTTTAAATTCATTATTTAATGATTCAAGCTCGTTCATTAAATCATCATCTATATGAAGTCTACCTGCAGTATCTATCAAAATATAATCCAAATTATTTTCTTTCGCATAATTTAAAGCATTTCTAACAATATCATTAGGATCATTTTTACCTTCTTCATATACTGGAATATTTAAACTTTTACCTATTGTCTTAAGTTGTTCAATTGCTGCTGGTCTATATATATCACATGCAACAAATAAAGGTCTTTTATTATATTTTTTTCTTAGTAAATTACCTAATTTACCTATTGTTGTAGTTTTACCCGAACCTTGAAGTCCTACAAGCATCAATATTGTAGGTTTCTTATTTACTTCTATTTCTACTTTATCTTCACCAAGCAAATTTAAAAGTTCGTCTTTTAATATTTTTAAAAATACTTCACTTGGCTTTAAACTTTTTCTTACTTCTTCGCCTAATGCCTTTTCTTTAACTTTATTTGTAAATTCTTTAACTACTTGATAGTTAACATCTGCTTCTAAAAGGGCAAGTCTAACTTCCCTCATTACATCACTAATATTTTCTTCTGTAATTATTCCATAACCTTTTATTTTATGCATTACGTTATCTAATCTATCTGATAAATTTTCAAACATATTCTCACCTAGCTTTCTATAATATCAATCAATTCTTGTTTTAGTCTATCATCAGTTATTTCTTTAATTTTTTTCATTAATAATTTGCTTTTACTTATCATTTTTAACTTTTCTTCAAAAAAATATAATTTTTCTATGGCACTCTTTATTTGTTTATGTACAGCATTTCTACTTATATTTAACTCTTCTGATACTTCTCCTAAACTTAAATTATTAAAGTAATAATCCTCAAAATATTTTTGCTGAGATTCGCTTAACAATTCACCATAATAATCATATAATAATATTAATTTATTTCTTTCATTCATATTTATCACCTATAATAATTCGCTAAATAATCCATATATGTATTTTTCAATATCAAAAGCTTGTAGATCATCTAATCCTTCACCAAGACCTATAAACTTAACAGGAATGCCTACTTCTTCTTTAATTGCAAGAACTATTCCACCTTTAGCTGTTCCATCAAGTTTAGTAAGTACAATGCCGGTAATATTAGTTATTTCTTTAAACTGCTTAGCTTGTGATATTCCGTTTTGCCCAGTAGTCGCATCTATTACTAATAATGTTTCATGAGGAGCGCCATCTATTAATTTACCAATAACTCTATTTATTTTCTCAAGTTCATTCATTAAATTTACTTTATTTTGGAGTCTACCCGCGGTATCTATAAGAACTATATCATAATTTTCATTTTTTGCTTCTTCTAATGCAGTATACATTACACTTGATGGATCTGCATTTTCTTTAGTTGATACTACTCTAACGCCTATTTTGTCTCCCCAAATAGTTAACTGCTCAATAGCTCCTGCACGAAATGTATCTCCAGCAACTAACATAACTTTTTTTCCTAAATCTTTTTCTCTTTTAGCGAGTTTCGCAATTGTAGTAGTTTTCCCTACACCATTTACACCCACAAATAATATTACAGTTGGTCCGTTTTCATTATATTTTATCTTATCTACCAATATTTCATCATTAACATATATGATAAATAATTCATCTACAATTAATTCTTTTAAAGTTTCTGGATTACTAATTTTTTCGCTTTTTGCCCTATCTACTAATCTATCCATAAAACTCATGACAGTATTTACGCCTATATCAGCCATAATTAATATTTCTTCTAATTCTTCAAAATATTCTGCATTTACTTTTTGATATTTTTTATTTAATTTATTTAATTTATCTGATATTTCTTTTCTTGTTTTCTCGAATCCTTTATCGTACAATTCTTTTTCGTTATTATCTTTAAAAACTTCTTTATCTTTATTTACTATTTTTTTTAATTTATCAAAAAATCCCATTCATATCACCATAAATATTATATCATTTATGAAAGTAAAAAAAAAGAAAATAATTTTTCTTTTTATGCAGACATTACATATCCATATAATATTAATACAAACATTAATATTATAAATACTAAAATTAAAGCATCAACCCATACATTAAACATTGCATCTTTTGTTAATTTAAAGCTTTGATCAGCATTTGATAATTTCCCATCTGTAACTTTTTTAGGGACTACTTTTGATTGTGTTACTTTCTTAGTTGTAGTTGTTTTTTTTGCAACTGGTTTAGAAGCTTGTTTTGTAGTTGTTGTCTTTTTTGGAGCTGCCTTTGTTGCATTTGTCTTTTTTGTTGATGATGTTGTTGCTGTTTTTTTAGTTGTTGTTTTTTTTGTTTCTGC
>CALVQR010000025.1 GCA_944358265.1 uncultured Bacilli bacterium
TTTGAAAAAGTAGGAACAAAGAAAAATGGATCAAGCGCAGATAATAATAAAACAGTAAGTTATACAAGTAGATGGACAACAAGTAATTCAACAAGTAATCCACCAGTAAAAGGAGTATGTTATTACTTTAGTTATTCAGCAAAAGATACAAGTGGAAATTATACAATATATCATACTGATAAATGTTTTAGTTATTAACAATAAAGTGTCAACAAAAAGGGTTGACACTTCTTGCTTTTTATGGTATTATAGTGTTACGAAATAAAAAGAAGGAGGAGTTTTTATATGGCAGTTAAAATTAGATTAAAAAGAATGGGAGCTAAAAAAAGACCATTTTATAGAGTTGTAGTTGCAGATTCAAGAAGTCCAAGAGATGGAAAAGTAATTGATACAGTAGGATATTATAATCCACTTAATGGAGAAATTAAAGTTGAAGAAGAATTAGCAATGAAATGGTTAAATAATGGAGCAATTCCTACGGATACAGCTAGAGATATACTATCTAAATCAGGAATAATGACTAAATTCCATGAAGAAAAAAGAGGTAAATAATAATGCCTTTAGTTGAGTTAACAGAAATGATTATAAAATCATTAGTTAAAGATCCTGAATTAGTATCAGTAAAAGAATTTGATTCAGAAGAAGAAATAGTAATAGAAGTTGTTGTTCCAGAAGATGAAATGTCATCTATAATAGGAAGAGAAGGAAAAATAGCAAATTCTATAAGAACAGTAGTTCAAGCAAGTTCTCGTTTAAAAGATAATAAAAAAGTTAAAATTAATATTAATTCAATATAAGAAATCATATAGATTTCTTATTTTTTTGAAAAATTTGCAAAAAATAAAGTTTTGTTATATAATAACGCTAAATTTTTTAAAGAAGGGGATTTTTATGAAAAAAATATTAAATTATATAAGTTTTGTTCCATTTGCGGTATTTTTAGGATCATTAGTTGTTTATCTTGTATATATATTACAAATAAAAATAAATAATTCTATTATAGTAACTGAAGAATTAACAAATAGGCTTAAGACATATTTAATAATTGCTCTAGTATCATTATTTATTGGTCTTTTAATAATCTTAATAAAAAAAATATATACCTTATTTATGACAAGTTCAAAAATAGAAAAAGAAGATAAGAAAAAAATAAAAGAAAAAAAGAGTAAAAAAATAAAAATTCAACCAGAGAGAGACGATAATGTATTAAAGGTTAAGTTAATAGATCCTAAAATGAATGGAGATATAATTGTAGGTAAGTTAGAAGATACTATGCAGGATGTTGAAGTATATATAAACGATAAAAAAGAATATAATTTTAAGTTAGATGGTATTTCATGTCCAGAATGTGGTGGATTGATATCTAAAGATGCGGCGATATGTCCACATTGTGGAATATTATTTAGTGATGAATTATTAAATCTTTTAACTAAAGAAAAGAAAGGTGAGAAAGAAGTAAAACATAAAAAAAATAAAAGAATTATAATTGTAAATATTTTCTTAATAATATTATTTATAATATTAATATTATTAATTTCAAATGTTATTATAAATAAAGGAAAAGAAAATAAAAGTAATATTAATTCAGTAGCAATAATCGAAAAACAAGTATAAAAGGTGCTTGTTTTTATATTAATGGGTTTTCAACATCGGATACAGTAAGAGATTGTTCTTTTCTATTTAAATATGCAACATAAAGAATTATTAATGATCCAATTAGACTTAAAAAGCTAGTTGAAAGAAGTAAACCACTTCTATATTTTGCAGATGTATTATTTATTTCAGATTTATAATTTTTATATCCCGCATACAAAGACATTAAAACTGCGATTAATATAACAATTCTATTATAAAAAGAAATATTAAGAGATTGTTTATTAGTAAAATATTTTTTCCCTTTAATTAAGTTTCCTTTTTCATCAAATGTAAGTGCTAAAGATACCATTGATGCTAATATAAAAAGTATAGAAGAAATAATATTTAAATTAATTGTAAAAACATCATCCTTACTAGAATTATTCATAATTAATTTTATTCAAATATGTTAATTAATATGTAAAGTCCTTTATTTTGTTTATTTTTTGTTATATAATTATAAGTATGTAAGAAAGTAGGAATAATTGTGGCAGAAAAAAAGAAAAATTCATTTGTTGGGAATGTTTTAATGTTAATGTTTTCACAAATTCTAATAAAAATATTAGGTCTTGTATATAGGCTTGCAATTACAAATGCAAAAGGTTTTGGTGATCAAGGGAATGGTTATTATTCTGCTGGATATCAAGTTTATGCAGTTCTTTTAATAATATCTTCACAAGGTATTCCAGGAGCTGTATCTAAACTTGTATCTAATAAAGTTGCAAATAAAAAATATAATGAAGCACATAGAATATTTAAAGTGTCTCTTTTAGTATTTGCAATAATAGGATTAATAGCTTCATTACTTTTGTTTTTTACATCAGATTTCATTGCAAGTAAAATACTAAATGTTCCTGATGTTAAATATGTTTTATGGGTATTATCTCCTGCGATATTCTTTGTATGTGTATCTGCAGTAATAAGAGGTTATTTTGCGGGGCTTGGTACAATGAAAACATCAAGTATATCTCAAGCATTAGAACAGTTCTTTAATTGTGTATTTACAGTTACATTTGTATATTCTTTAATAGGAGAAGAGCCTTATATAATGGCTGCAGGAGGTACTTTAGCAACAACAATTGCAATATTAATTTCATTTACTTATTTATTATTCTTTTATAAAAATAATATAAAAAAATATACAGAAAAATCCAATGAGATAGTTGATAAATCAAAAGAGTCAACTAAAAAATTAGCAAAATTAATTATAATGACAGCAATACCACTTACAGTAGGATCTGTTATATCTATCATTACTAGTTTTATTGATACAGTTACAGTAAGCAATTTGATTCAAATAGCTTATGAAGGAATAATTGAAAGTAAAGAATTACTTGAAAAAGAAGCAATGAGACTTACCGGTATATTATCTAAAGTAGATACACTTGTAAATTTACCAATTGCAGTTAATTTATCATTTTATTCAGCTTTAATACCAGAAATAACATCATCTATTGCAAAAAAAGATTTAAATTCAGCATCAAAAAAAATATCTTTTTCAATTATTACATCACTATTAATAGTTGTGCCATGTGCAGTTGGATTTATTTTTCTTGCAGATCCAATACTTAATATGCTTTATCCAAATGCATCTGATGGTGCAGGAATACTTCAAATTTCAGCATTTACTATGATATTTGTTGCAATAAGTCATACACTTCAGGGATCTTTATTTGGACTTGGAAAAATGTATACACCAGCATGTGCTTTATTAATTGGTAGTGCAGTAAAAATAATATTAAATTTAATATTAATAAGAAATCCAAATATAAATATTTATGGTGCGGTAATAAGTTCCTTCGTATGTCAATTAATAGTATTTATTATAATTTATAGGATATTAAAAAAATCAATTGATTTTAAAATAAACATAAAAAACGGAGTTATAAAACCAATATTTTCAGGATTAATTATGGGAATTATAATTATGATGTTATATAAATTATTTATAAATGTATTTGGTAATTCAATTACTACTATAATATGTATATTAATTGGTGCAGTAGTATATTTATTTATGATATTTTTATTAAAGACGCTTAGTAAAGATGAGATTTATTCTTTTCCAAAAGGATATAAAATATATAATATGCTTGTTAAATTAAAATTATATAAAGATTAGAGGTAATAATATGAATGAATTAATAATAGAAAAAAAAGATTTAATACATAATATTAATGAAATAAAATCTAAAGTAAATATGGATAACTATACATTAATTGCAGTTGTAAAAGGTAATGCATATGGTCTTGGAATAGTAGAGTTTACTAAATTTTTAATAGAAAATGGCTTTAATTTTTTTGCAGTAGCATCAATAGATGAAGCACTTATTTTAAGAAAAAATAAAGTGAGTGAAAAAATATTATTACTTACACCATATTCAGAAGAAGAAAAAGTTAAACTTTTAGTAGAAAACGATATAATTTTAACTATCGATTCTAAAGAATCTTTTATTACTGCAGAGAATATTTGTAAAAAGTTAAATAAAAAGATATCCGCACATATAAAAATAGATACGGGGTTTTCTAGATATGGATTTAGTTATAATGATATAGATGGTGTAAAAGAAATAGTAAAAAATTCTAAAAATATTATATTTGATGGAATATATTCACATTTTTCAAATTCACTTGCTTCTGATTCAACATTTAGTAATATTCAGTTTTCTAGATTTACAAATTTAATAGATAAATTAAAAGAAAATAATATAGAGTTTAAACTAAGACATATTTGTAATTCATCAGGATTTTTTAAATATCCTAATATGCATTTAAATGCAGCAAGAATAGGTTCTGCATTTACAGGAAATGCAGTAGGAATAAAATCTAATTTAAAAAAAATAGGTATTTTTCATACTAAAATAACAAAAGTAAGAATAGTAAATAAAGGAAATTTTATTGGATATGCTAATTCATATAGAGTAAAAAGGAAAATGAAAATTGCTATTCTTCCAACAGGATATTATGAAGGAATAGGAATTTCTTTAATAGAACAAAGATATAGATTTTTAAGTAAAGCAAAAAAAGCATTATATTCTATAAAAGATATATTTACTGATAATTCTTTGATTCTTGGAGAATTTAAAGTATTAGGACAAATAGGCATGCATGATGTTGTTATAGATATAACAGGAAAAGATTATAAAGAGAATGATGATATATATTTTTATGTAAGACCTGTATTTATAGAAACAAGTGTAAAAAGAACATATAGATAGGAGTAATTATTATGAAAAGACTATGGTTTATATTTGTACTTTTAGGAGTAAAATTTGGTAATATTTTATGTAAAATATTTAATAAGTCAGGGACAATGATATCTGGTAAAGTAGCAGTTAAATTGCAAAAAGATTTCATTAAATATTTTAGAGGAATAGATTATAATAAAGTAATATTTGTAACAGGGACTAACGGTAAAAGTACTACAACAAATTTACTTGCTCATACTATAAAAGAATCAGGTAAAAAAATTGCAACTAATAAAGAAGGAGCAAATATGATGAGTGGAGTTGCAACTACACTTATTAAAAATTCAAATCTATTTGGAAAATTTAATAAAGAATTTTTAATCTTAGAAATGGATGAAAGAAGTTTAAGAAATATTGTTAAATTACTTCCTGGTAAAAATTTATGTATAACTAATCTTCAAAAAGATCAAGTTCAAAGAAATGGTGATCCTGATTTTATATATCAAATGTTTAAAAATTCTATAACTAAGGATATGACTTTATTTGTTAATAATGAAGAACCAAGAAGTAGATCACTAGAAGATTATGCAGGTAAAACCGTTTATTATAGTATTGAGAAAAATAGTAAAACCTTTACTAAAAATGATTTTTATGATGTAACACTTGCATGTCCAAAATGTAGTCATAAAATAGAATATGAATATTATAATATTGAAAATATAGGTAAATTTAAATGTACTAATTGTAATTATAAAAGTGTAAAAAAAGCAAATACAACTATAAAAGAAATAAATTACGATAATTATACTTTTAAGTGTGGTAAAGATGAATATAAAGTAAATTATATAAATCCATTTTATATATATAATTATGCACTTGTAATAGCAGTTTGTAAAAAATATGGAATAATTTCAGAATATATTAAAAAAGGATTTGAAACATTTAAAAATCCAGCAGATAGAAGAGAAGTATATAAATATCATGGAAAAACAGTTCATTATTTAAGAATTAAACAAGAAAATCCAGAAACAATGCAAAATGCTTTAGATACAATTGCAAGAGATAAAAAGAAAAAAGCTATATATGTAGGGCTTTATGAAATAAAAGATTTTAAACCAGCATATACAAATACATTTTATTTCTTTGATTGTGATTTTAAGAAGTGTGTAAATAACAGTGTTTTAAAATATGTATGTTTTTCTAAAACAGTCGCATATGATACCGCAAATAGAATGATATATGCAGGTGCAGATGAAAAAAAGATAAAAGTATATGATGTAGAAGATGACTTTGATATAATATTTTCTGATTTAGATAGTTTAAAAACAGATGATATTTATATAATCACAGGAATGAAACCATATAAAAAGATAAAAGCATTTTTTGAAAAAGGTGATAAGAATGAGTAATATAATTAATGTAGGATGGATGTATCCAGATGTATTAAATTTGCATGGAGAAAGAGGAAACGCAAAGGCTTTTGAATTAATAGCTAAAAAGATGGGTATTAAATTAAATATAGATCGAATAGATGATATAGATGAAATGGTTGATTTTGACAAATATGATATATTACTTTTTAATGCTGGAGAACTTAAAAATATAAAAGTGATTAGTGAAAAACTTGAAAAACAAAAAAAAGAATTAAATAAATATATAAAAGCAAATAAAATTATTTTTGCAACTGGGACTACAGGAGCTTTATTTGCAAGGAATATAGAGAGATTAGATGAATCATCATTTAACGGACTTAATATACTTGATATGGATGTAAAAGAAAGAAATATAGTGATAGGGGATGATTTATATTATTCTTTTAATAAAATGGATATAATGGGTTCACAAATTCAAATGATTGACATCGTATTAAATAGTGTAAAACCATTTGGGAATATAAAGTATGGTTATGGAAATAATGGAAGTAATAATGAAGGTGCGAGATATAAAAATGTTATATTTACAAACTCTTTAGGACCAGTGCTTGTTAAAAATCCATGGTTATGTGAATATATAATTAAGCTTGCACTTAAAAATAAAGATATAAAAATTAGACCTAAAAAAGTAAATTATGATTTAGAGATAAACTCACTTGAAAGTACAAAAGAATTTATTGAAAAAAAATAAACATAAATTATCATTAGATATATTAGTTGATAAAACAAATATTTAAATTAAAAGCGAGGAGGAATTTTATGAGTTATGAATCAGAACAAATGCAAAATTTAAAAAATGCAATAAGACAAGAAATACCACAATTAACAAAAGAAATTAAAATACAAAATATGCTTAAGTTAGTAGAGTTATCAAATGGGAAATATAATGTTTTAACAGATGAAGAAAAATTAGAAATTTTAAAATATATTAAAAATGAAATGAATGAAGAAATTGATATTCATAAAAAAAGTTTATTTTTTGAATAAAATATAATTTTAAGTGAAATAATATATATGGTGAGTTATATGTATTATATTAATAATTTTTTTATATATTCTATTTTGGGTTATTTACTAGAGTTAATTATAAATAAAATAAATGGTAAAAAAGTAGGAAGTGGAATGCTTTATGGGCCTTGGACACCTGTATATGGTCTTGGATCGATATTAGTTCTTATTTTTTCAAAATTCATATTTAATTTATTAAATTTTAATAAATTTATTGAGATAATTATTGTTGTAATAATTATGATGATAATATTAACTTTTTTAGAATGGATTGGTGGAGTATTAATTGAAAAAATATTTCATGTTGTATTTTGGGATTATACAGAATTTAAATTTAATATTGGGAAATACATAGCATTAGAAGTATCTTTTATATGGGGGATAGGGTCATTATTAATTATATATGTTATTCAACCTATAATTGATAAATTTATTTATTTAATACCAAGTTTTATAACTTATATATTAATTATACTTTTTTTAATAGATTTAATAGTAGTTTTTTCTAAAAATAAAGTACATAAGTAATATATATAAAAAAAATACAGTTAGTTGTATTTTTTTCTTTTATATAGTAAAATATAGTAGGTTAAAAAAGGAGATTTGTTATGGGAAGAGCATATGAAGTTAGAAAAGCATCTATTCAAAAAAATGGGGCGATAAAAGCAAAATTATATTCAAATTTTGCAAAAGAAATATATTTAGCAGCTAAACAAGGTGGAACAGATATAGAATCTAATGCTAATTTAAAAAGACTTGTAGATAAAGCAAAACAAAGTCAAGTACCTAATGATATTATCAAAAGAGCAATTGATAAAGTAAATAGTGGAATAGATGAAAATTATATATCATGTAGATATGAAGGATTTGGTCCAGCATCATCTACAATAATAGTAGATTGTTTAACAGATAATGTAAATAGAACTGTAGGTTTTGTACGCGCAGCATTTACAAAATGTAAAGGAAAATTAGGTGTTGAAAATTCCGTATCACATTCTTATGAAAATTTAGCAATTGTAGGCTTTAAAGGAATGTCAGAAGAAGAAGCACTTGACGCAGTTATGATGGATGATATTGATATTAAAGATATAGAAACTGATAATGATTTAACTATTATTTATGGAGATGCGAAAGATTTACATAAAATAAAAGAAGCAATAAAAAAAGTAAAGAACGATATTGTTTTTGAAATAGATGAGATAAGTATGGTACCTTTTGAAAAGATAACTTTGGATAAAGAAGATAAAGAACTATTTGATAAATTACTTACAATGCTTGATGATATAGAGGATGTACAAAATGTATATCATAATGTAGAAGAGTAAAACAACTATTTTTTTTAGGTTATTTTAAATAATCTGAATATATTAAAATAGGTGATATATATTTTGAAAAATATAAAAATAAAAGAAGGGATTACTTATATAGATGATATTTTAATAGTTAATAAATCATATTCACTACCAAGTAGTTATAATCCAGGAAAACTTAATGATGAAGCACTTGATGCTTTTTACAAAATGAGAAAAGATGCATCTAAAGATAATATAGTATTATATATTTCATCAGGTTATAGATCATATAAAACACAACAAAAGTTATATAATAGTTATATAGAAAAAGATAGTAAAGAAAAAGTAGATACTTATTCTGCAAGACCAGGGCATTCAGAACATCAAACAGGTCTTGCGATGGATTTAAATATAATAGATTCATCTTTTGAAGGAACCAAAGAAGCAATATGGCTTTCTAAAAATGCATATAAATATGGTTTTATAATAAGATATCCTAAAGATAAAGAAGAAATAACAGGATATAAATATGAACCATGGCATATTAGATATTTAGGTAATGAAAAATCAAAAAAAGTTTATGATAGCAGATTAACTCTTGAAGAATATTTAGGTATTAGTTCAAAATATAGTGAACAATAATAGTTTTTATGATATAATAATCAACTATAAAAAGGAGTATCTATTATGAGTGTTGAAAGAGATTTAGTAAATGCAATTGATTTAATAAAAGGATATGATGTAAATAAAAGAGAATATCATAGTGTAAAAATATTTACTTCATTTTCTTTAAAACATTTTAAAAAACATAAATTAGAAGGAAAAAATGTTTTACTTAAACTTAGAAGTTATGATCAGGTCGCAGATATGCTTTCATATGGTGCAAATATTACATGCTATAGTACAAATAAATTTGATGAATATTTTTTAAAACTATTTCTAGAATCATTAAAATTATCTTATGAAGAACATTTTAATTTTTTTAAGTATGATTATGGAAATATCGGGAAAACATTTAATAGAGAAATATATAATAAGATAAAAGACAATCTATCAGATGATGTAAGATATTTTTTTGATGAATTATATAATAAATTTAGTTCGAGAAAAATGTTAAATTCAAAATTAATATATATATCAAAGTATTCATATAAACAGTCAGAAATGTATATAAGGTATTTTTTGAGAGCTAAATATAATAATTTACGAAATAGATTAAATGAATGTAAAATTGAATATATAAATATGGATAGTGATACTGCTTTAGATATGTTTAAAGATGAAAGTTTTAATTTCATAGATTTTTCATATAATTTGAATAAACTTAATAAAGATAAATTTAAAGAAAAACTTGAAAAAATAGAAAAGTCTTTAAAAATATTAAAATCAAATGGTAAAATTCAAGGATTTGTAGGAAGAAATAGCGAAATTATATTACCAAATTTTAAAAGGATAGAAACAAGAAGTTTAATAGATTCAAATACTAATAGTAAAGATTGTAAAAAAGACTATGCATATGTGTATACAAAGATAAATAATATTGACAAACAATAAGTTAAAGTAATAAAATAAATATGACTAAGGAGTTGAAATAAATGGAAAAAGTATATATTTTTGGGCATCAAAATCCAGATACAGATTCAGTAACATCAGCAATTAGTTTAAGCTATTTGAAAAATAAGATGGGAATGAATACAGAACCAAGAGTACTTGGACACATAAACAAAGAAACTAAGTTTGCGCTTGATTATTTTAATCAAAAAGAACCTAAATATTTAAATGATGTAAAACTTCAGCTAAAAGATGTAGAATATCATAAAGATCTTTATATAGATGAAAATGCATCTATAATAAGTGTATATAATTATCTAAATGAAAATAAAGTGACAGGGACTCCAATTGTTAAAGATGGAAATAAATATGTTGGAATAGTAACAGTAAAAGATATTGCAAAAGAACTTATGACAGGTGATTTAGAAAAATTAAATGCCTCATATAATAATATATTATCTGTGATAGATGGTGAAGAAGTACTTAAATTTGATGAAAATATAAAAGGAAATATATTAGTCGCATCATATAGAAGCACAACATTTTTAAATAATGTAAAATTAAATAAAGATAATGTCTTAATAGTAGGTGATAGAAATAGTATTATAGAAAATGCCGTTAATAATAAAATTAAACTTTTAATTATTACAGGTTCGAGTGAAATAAAAGAAGAACATTTAAAAATAGCAAAAGAAAATAAAGTTAATATTATAAGAACGAAAAATGATTCATATACTACATCAAAATTAATAAATTTAGCTAATTCAATTAGTTCAATATTAAAAGAAGATACATCTAAAATATTTAGAGAAAATGATTACTATAGTGATTTTATTGAAGCATCTAAAAAATTAAAACATAATAATTATCCTATTTTAAATAGTAATAATGAGTGTTTAGGATTAATAAGAATTACAGAAATAGTTAAGAAAAATAATAAACAAGTAATGCTTGTAGATCATCAAGAGAAAGAGCAAAGTGTAATAGGGCTTGATGAAGCAAATATATTAGAAATAGTTGACCATCATAAAATAGGAAATATTAATACAAATAATCCAATAAACTTTAGAAACATGACGGTAGGATCTACTAATACAATTTTATATTTTATGTATGATGAAAGTAATGTAGAGATACCTAAGAATATCGCAGGTATAATGCTTTCAGGGATACTTTCTGATACATTATGTCTTCAAAGCCCAACAACAACAAGTTTGGATAAAAAAGTAGTTGAAAGTTTATCTAAAATCGCAGGTGTAGACTATGAAAAATATGCACTTGAAATGTTTAAAGCAGGAACATCTTTAGAAGGATTAACTAAAGAAGAAGTTATTAAAAGTGATTTTAAATCATTCCCAGTAGGTGATGAAAAAATAGCAATTGGTCAAGTATTTACTCTTGATGTAGATAGAATATTTGATGAATTAGATTCATATATTGAAAAACTAGAAGAAATAAATAGTAAAGAAGGATATAAATTTATAGTTCTTGCAATAACAGATATATTAAAAAACGGATCATATATTATCTACACTAAAGAAGCTAAAAAAATATTAGAAAATATTTATTCTTTAGAAGATATTAAGCAAACTTATTTTGTAGATGGTTTAGTATCTAGAAAAAAACAAATTTTACCAGCAATACTTGATGAATTAAATTAATATGTAAAGAGGACTTATGTTCTCTTTTTCTAATTGACCAAAATTCAATAAAATTGTATACTTATTAATGAAGATAGGTGATAGTGTGAAGAAATTAAATAATAGTGGATATATAATGGCAGTAATATTATTTGCAGTATTAATTTTATTTTTTATTGTTTTTAGTACACTAATATTAACTATGAATAATACTTTTAAATTAGATAATATTTTGAAAAAAAATGCGATTGAAGCAGTTCAAACAACAAAAGCAGAAGGAAGTGTAACATTATCTGAAACAAGTGGAACAGTATATGTAGGAAATACAATAACATTTATAGTAAGCAATGCAACGGGAGAAATAAGTTGTGAAACAAATAATTCAAATATTGCAACATGCAGTATATCCAATAACACTGTAACCGTATATGGGATAGCAGAAGGTAGTGCAACAATAACTGTTAATGTAGCGCAATCTACAAACTATAGTGCTACAAGTAAAATATATTTAGTGACAGTTATACAGGCAAAATATGATGATGGTACAGATGTATATTTTAATCCAGTAACGGGGAAAATATGCGATGAATATATATTAGATAATAGTACTACAGGAGTAAAAGAAGGATGTCTAAAATGGTATATATTTAATGATAATAAATCAAATGATAAATTAACTTTATTATTAGATCATAATACAACAGCAATAGTAGCATGGGATTCAAATGTGGCTGATGGAGTGGCTATGAATGAAGTTGCAACATCTTTAAAAGAAGATACAAGTAATTGGTTAGCAATTTTAAATCCAAGATTGATTACTATAGATGAAGTTGCGCATATTGTAGGAGCCGATAGAGAAGATACAATTAAATTTTTATCAACAAAAGCTTATGGTAAAGACGATATTAATACAAAAATAGCTTGGTTTTATTTAGATGGTTCAGGAACAAGTTATAGTACAACTGATGGATGGGAACTTAAAGTAGCAAATGGGAAAGGAACTAGTAAATATCCTTGGTTATATGATTATACAAAAGTGTGTACAAGTCATGGATGTAATATAGATGACGCAGCAACTTATGGATATTGGACTAGTAATATTTTAACAGATAAAGAACAAGCTTGGATGGTAAGACGTGAGGGATATGCTTCATATTCTTCGGTTACAACAAATAATTCATATGGAGTTAGACCTGTTATTACTATAGATAAACAATTAGTTATAGATGAAGAAAAATCTTCGGAAGAAGGATTACTTAGTATAACGGCAAATGGATATAGCGGAATATATGATGGAAAAGCACATGGAATTACAGTAATGAGTAGTGGAGCAACAATCAAATATGGAACAAGCAGTGGGACATACGATTTAAATGAAAGTCCAAAATATACAAATGCAGGGACATATACAGTGTATTACGAAGTAACAAAAGAAGGATATAATAAAGTAACAGGAAGTAAGCAAGTAATAATAAGTAAAGCAAATGGAAGTGCAACATTATCTGCTACAAGTGGAATAGTATATACAGATAATACAATAACATTTACAGTAAGCAATGCAACAGGAGAAATAAGTTGTAAAACAAATAATTCAAATATTGCAACATGTAGTTTATCAGGAAGCACAATAACAATAAAAGGAGTATCAGAAGGTAGTGCAACAATAACTGTTAATGTAGCACAATCTACAAATTACAATGATACAAGTGAAACATATTTAGTAACAGTTAAACCGCTTATAGCATTATCAACATCTGCAAAAATCGGTGATTATATAAAAATGACACCAACAAAAACATCATACACAATAGATATAAGTAAAACAGGAGCTACAAGTACACAAACAATAAATCCAAGTGAACTAGACTTATGGAGAGTAATAAAAGTAAATAGTGATGGAACGATTGAAATGGTATCAGAAAATGCATCAAGTGTATTTGTTAATTTCAGTAATAAAGCAGGATATAAAAATTTAGTAGGATATTTAAATGTACTAGCAAATCAATATCAAAATACAAAATATACAATAAAAGCAAGACATATGGGATATAATGGACAAACAGAATATTTAACTGATACAGCTAATACGGTAGATTCATCAGTTACAACACCGCCATGGACATGTTCAACAGGAGAAAGTTGTAGCCCAGTCGAAACTAAAGGTGGTGGAGATAATTTATATACAACAGATACTAATTTAGTACAAAATGCTTTAGGAACATTAGTAGCAAGTAACAAAGGATCTTATTGGTTAGCATCTCGTTATTATCTTTATTCATCTGCTAATTCAATTCGTTGGCAATATAGAGGTCGTTCCATAAGTTCAACAGGAAAAATGGAATATGATCTATTATATAGCTGCGCTGGTATTACAAGTGGTGGAGTTATTGATGGTGTATTTACTGTAAGTGAAAGCACTAATCGAATTCGACCAATTTTAACTCTAAAATCAGGACTCAAAGTAGTAGGCTCAGGAACAAGTTCTGATCCATATACTTTAGAATAAAAAACAAATAGCTTTAAAGAAAGAATTTAAATAAATAATTTATTTATATCAAAAATTTAAAAAGTGGTTTCCTAATTATATAGTAATAATTAAAATAGGATTTTTTACGAGGAGTATGATAAAGATACTTATATAATTTCATATTTTTTAAACTATATATTAAAATTTTTAGATGAAGAATATTAAAAAATTATGTTTTTTATCATTTCCTTAAATAAAGTTTTATATATACTGGATAAAAAATATATTGAAGTATATAGTGCATATAAAAAAGAAATAAATTTAAAATTATTAACTAAAAAGATATAAATTATAAATAGAAAGGATAAAGAAAATGAAAAAAATAATAGCAAGTTTTATATTCTTGATATTAGTTTTAAACTTAATAACAGGATGTGGCTGTAGTAGAAAGAAAGAAATACAAAAAGAAAATGATAAAAATGAAAATCAAACAGTAGTAGGAGATCAAATATATGAAGGATTGGAATTTGTAAATTCAGGTATAAACGATGATACAGTCACAACTATAGTTATAAATAATACGGGAATAGTGTATGAAGGATCAAAATTCTCAATGAAGATAATGGATGAAAAAGGGAATGTTTTAGAAGAAATAGAAGATGAAGTAAAAGGCCCCGTAGAAAATGGAACAATAAAAGAGATAGAGACAAAGATAAATTCTGATTTATCAAATGCTACTAGTATAGAATATAGTATAATAAAAAATTAAAAAATATTGATAACTAATTTTGAATTGAACCCAAAATAAGGATTTTAATTTACAGTATATAATATTTTTAATTTTATTATTATAAATATAATCTTTTATTAAATTATTTATTGTTTTATACCTATCTTTATCAAAAACGTCTATTCAAAAAATTTTTTCATAAATATATTATCCATGCTATTTTTTTGAAAATGTTGATATTATATTTAATATTTTCTTTAAATTATAAATAAATTTTCTTGGAAGTATTATATACAATTATTGAATTTAGTACACATTAATTGTTCACTTCTTTTTTTTTATTCATTGATTTTTATTTATGTTAAAATGTAAACAGCTTGTTTTTGCTTGAGTTTTTATGGTATAATCACTTATAGTGAAAAAGTAGAGGAGAGATAAAGAGTATGGCAGAATATAATGAAAAATCGATCAAGATACTTGAAGGACTTGAAGCAGTAAGAAAAAGACCTGGAATGTATATTGGATCAACTGACAAAAGAGGTCTTCATCATTTAGTATGGGAAATAGTTGATAATTCAATTGATGAAGTTATGAATGGGTATGGTAAAAATATAAAAATAATACTTCATTCTGATGGATCTGTTAGTGTATCTGATGATGGACGAGGAGTACCTGTTGGGAAACATGAATCAGGGAAAAGTACTATAGAAGTAATATATACTATTCTCCATGCTGGGGGCAAATTTGAAGAAGGAAATTATAAAGTATCTGGAGGACTTCATGGTGTTGGAGCATCTGTTGTTAATGCACTTTCTAAATGGATGATAGTAACATCTAAAAGAGATGGTGGAGAATATACTATTAGTTTTAAAAATGGAGGAGAACTTGCTTCTGATTTAAAAAAGATAGGTACTACTAGTAAAACAGGTACTACTGTTAGATTCATGCCAGATGATAATATATTTTCTACAACTAATTTCTCTTTTACTACAATTTGTGAAAGAATGCAAGAATCTGCATTTTTACTTAAAGGTTTAACCGTAGAAGTAATTGATGAAGCAGATAAAAAAGAAGTAAAATATCATTATGAAAAT
>CALVQR010000026.1 GCA_944358265.1 uncultured Bacilli bacterium
CAGATTTTATTGAAAATTGTTTAAAATCAGAAAGTGTTGTTGTTTGTGATAAAGATGGATATGTTGGAAATACTGTTGTGTTTGAAATAGGGTATTTATTAGCAAAAAAGAAAAATATTAAATTTATTCAAAAACCAAGTGAAATTTGGTTAACAGATTTAGTAGATTATTTTTCAAAGTTAAACGATATAAAAATATTATCAAAATATAAAAAATGTTAGTTGAAAATAATAAAATATTATCTCTTTCTTTGATTGTTAAGATAATTATAGTTATCGATTCATATATCAATTGTTTTATGAAAAGTTGTAGATATCTACGACAATCGCACCAGTGGCGAATCTGTTCGAACTTTTATAGTTTAGGACTTAAATATATAAAGTATCAATTTCAAAAAGAAGTTGGTACTTTTTTAATATTTAAGTTTATGAAAGGACAGGTTTTAAATGATTAATATTACTACAAAGGAATTAGAGATAGAAAAAGAATTAAAGAAAAAAATAGAATTTATATGTGATTTTTGCAATACGAAACCTACTATTATTAATGGGAATATTCGTAATATTACTCGTACAAATTTAAGTTATGTAGAACCACATAGAATAATTATTAAAGGAATAACCTTTCTTGCTTTTAACTATTCTAAAACTTTATATGTAGGAAATCTATCAAACAAACTAGAATTAATAGATTTAGAGACCTTTATAAAACAACTAAACTAAAATTAAGTAATTTGTACTAACTTCTTCTAAAATCGCCTTAAAATAGGCAAAAAATGGTAATTATGTCTTGACTTTAAGTTAAATATATCTATAATAGATAAACAAGAAACGGGTTTTATGTTTTTAGGGGTTAATATGAAACAAAGTTTAATTATAACAAATACAATATATATAGATTTAAAAGGTGTCAAAGACATAAAAACATAATAAGTGTCTTTGTCATCTTTTTTTGATAAAGAATAAGAAAGAAATTCAATTTATGGAAGAAGAAAAGAAAATCGCAGGTATTTACAAAAGATAGTTTAAAAAATATTCAAGATAAAATAAGAGTAAAATATATCAATTCTTTCAATAGAATTTATAACCTAAACTATATTTTAAAAGAAAAAGAAGAAGGTAGAAATATTGATATTAATGTAAAAGATATGACTAATTATAAAAGTTTAAAAAAGAAAAAAGAAAAAAACAAAAAAAGACTTGATGAATTAAATTATAAGACAAACAACTTACAAAATAAATCTAATCAAATAACTGAAATAATTTATAATTTAAAACCTAGCAAATTAAATAAAAATAACTATTCTATCTCTAGTGAAGAGATAAAAGAAATTAAAAACTATATAGAACAAGCTACCGAAACTACAACTAACCTAAAAACTTCAAATGTTTTAACTATCATACTTGAAAAGTATGAAGAAGATTTAAAAAATCATTCTAACGAAGTTAGAAACTTGAAAAAGAAAATAAAAACTCGCGATGATAGAATTGAAGAGTTAGAATATGATTTGTATAATTCTATTGACAAAATTGATGAATTAATTACTTAAACAAACACTATTATAAAAATAGTATAAATAAAAATAACTTTTATATTATTATGAATATATTGGAAAAAAATATAAATATAACACCATTAATAATAAATAAAGTTATATCACTTTTATTAGAAGATAATTACATACTATCTTTTGTAACAAATAATAGTAATGATATCGATAGAGAACAATTAAAAATAATGATAAATTCAAAATTAGAAAATATCAGTTTTGAAAAAGCAGAAAACGATATGATTTCTATTATATATGTAGAAAAATTAAGCGATAAATGCAAAAATGATATAAAAAAGTTAAATTCAGAAAGTATTAGTCAAAAAGAAAAAATAACATATATCATAGAAAATTACTTTCTACCATATCAAGATTTAATCTTTTATATTGTAAATGATGAAAAATTTTCAGATGATATAAATCAAATATGTAATAATTATGACAACATTATCTACTCTACTTTATTCAATTTTTAATTGATTACATAGAACAATTTACATCTTGTTTTAAAAAACAAAAATTAGATTCATATAATATTTTTATAGAATACATTATTCAAAATAAATTTTCTTTTGAGCACCTTTTTGTACCAAAGTATGATGAAATACATGATAGAATATTTTCATTATCATATGTAAATAGTGATACTATATTAAAAATATTTTATGATCCAATGTTAAATTTAGGGAATCTATATATTATAAATACCAAAAACTATTCTAATATCATAAAATTTCAATGTATCAATAGAAGAGAAGAATTTGTCAATCTATATAAGAATGTTATAAGAAATTTCAAAACAGAAAATATACTAACACTATTTAAACTTCAAAAATTCGATATGAATAATTTAGATAACAAACAATTAGAACTAATTGATAACTTTATAAATGATTTAAAATCATTGTATATAAAAATAATAATAAAGTCTCAAGAACTTCCACAAAATAAAATTCAATTAATTAATGAATCAATTAAATATATAAAAAATATAACAAATAATGATATTAACATATCTGATATTAATTTAAACTTAGATGAATTACACTTAAAATCAAGTATAATAACAACATTTTCAATTGAATATAAAGAACATACATATAATGTAAGTCTATACAAAGAAAATTTAAATTTATATTGGAAACTAACACCTTTCAATAAAAGTTATTTTAAATTACTTGTTACACATAAAGAAAACTTTGATTCTATTATATATGCAATATATGATGATGAAACATTTAGAAGTGAGGAAGAATATTTAAATTGAAAAAGATATATTATATATATATAAAAGTATATATATGTAGGAGAATAAAAATGAAAGATAAAAAAGAAAGAATAAAAATTAATTATGATAAACTATATAATGATAGGGCTGATTTATATATTGATTGTGTAATAGAGAAAATTGAGAATTTAATAAAAAATATTCCAAATAATAATAAAGTATTAAAAGATAAATTATCTGATGAATTATTAAAATCATATATTCAATTAGAAAAAATTTTAGAAGATGTATAATTTAAAAATAATTCATAATGTTGAAAACTAGTAAAGATCTATAAACTACTTGACAAACAGTAAAAAAATGGTAATATATATATAATTAAAATTTACATGTTGTTATCAACAATGAATAAACTTTATTATCATTTTGATAAATTAGAAATTTATCGGAATAAAGAAATGTTGGGAGGAAAATAATGATTGATAAAAATAATTATAACAAATTTATATTTAAAGGCTCATTAGCATTAGAATCTTATTTTGATAATAATGATGATAACAAAGAGATATTTGATGAATTTAATAATAAATTAAAGGAATATCGTTTATTATCACAAAAAGACGAATCAAGTAAAGAGTTGATTGTTAATGAATTGTTATTGATTTTTGAAAAAATTGGTAAAGATAATTTTATAATATATGATGATGGAGATGTTGAATATAATTATAATAATTTTACGAATGGAGATGAATATAATGTCAAATAAAGCTGGTGGAAGTAATAGAGATTGGGGTTATGCTAGTTATGATGTAGATAGATATGATGATTATAGTGATTCAAATTTGCAATATACTAGTTACGAAAAAAGTGGTTCAGTAAATAGATATGCTGATAATGGAGATGGCGGGCATTCATATGCACACTATAATAGCAGTGATAATTATAATACTGGAGCAGTTTCAGATTATAGTAGAAATTCTAGCAACAGTTCATCAAATCCGTCAATTGGAGAAGTGCAAAGTAGTGGTGGTTGTTATTTAACAACAGCATGCATGAAACATATGCAGGAAGAATTTTATGATAATTGCGAAGAATTAACAATATTAAGATGGTTTAGAGATAAGTATGTTTCAAAAGACGATATAGATCATTATTATAAAATAGCACCAATAATAGTAGAAACAATAGATAAACTAGAAGATAATGAAAAAATATATAAATATATATATGAAAATATAGTAGATACATGTGTAAAGGCAATAAAAAATGGCAATTATGAATTTGCATATAATAGATATAAAAATAGTATACTAGTATTAGAAGAACAATATGCAAGAAAAACACTTGAACAAAAATTAGCAAATGTTTTAAAATTAAGGCCAATAAGTAGTTAAGTTTTAAAATAAATGGCTAATATAAAAAAACAAAGATATTATGGCTTAAAAATAATAATTTAATACACAAAAAATGATTAAAAATGTTGCAAGTAAATAATTTTGTGGTAGAAAATTTATAGAAATTGATATTTTAATAGCATCAATTCTCAATTAGCGAGAAAAAACTTGAAATAACATAACCATTCGCACCATTAAAAAATCGTTCGAACTCTGTTATTAAAAGTTTTGTTTATTTATATATAGGTGGTTATGATGAGTTTAATAATAAATGATGAAAACTTGCAAATGAATGAAATTAATGAATTAATGCTAAACAAATTGAAATAAGAAAAATTGCGATATTATATAAATAATATAAACTTTATTTCTATATTGAAATAAAGTTTTTTAATTTTTATAATTATTTTAATTCTAACAATTTTAAATTGAATATGGTATAATATTAATTATGGAATGATCATTTATTTTATTAAATATATAGATTGTAATATTGAAGTAATGAAAACGGATAAATGTATGAGTTACAGTTTTTAGTATGATGAAGTAATAAATTTAATTTTAGATGACGGAAGTGGTATTATGATATTAAATGTAAGTGGAAGAACAGATATAGTTGCATTTTATACAGATTGGTTTATGAATCGTTATAAAGAGGGATTTGTTGATGTAAGAAATCCTTTTAATCCAAAAATGATAAGTAGAATTAATTTTGAAGATGTAGATGCGATGATTTTTTGTACAAAAAATCCTATACCAATATTAAATAGGTTAAAAGAAATAGATAAACCAATATTATTTCATGTTACTTTAACCCCATACAAAGAAGATATTGAACCTAATATTCCACCTAAAGGATATATAATAGAGGCAATAAAAAAATTATCTAATATTATTGGAATAGATAATTTATATGTTAGATATGATCCTATATTTTTAAGTGATAAATATAATATGGATTATCACAAAAGATCTTTTGAAAAAATGTGTAGTTTATTAAATGGTTATGTAAAACAAATTATAGTATCATTTATTGATGATTATAAAAATGTAAGAAAAAATAAAAAGATACTAAAATTTAGAAATTTTACAGAAGATGATTATAAAGAAATAGGTATTTCTTTTAGTGAAAGTGCAAAAAAGTATAATATGTCTGTACAAACTTGCTTTGAAGATAGAAATTTAACCGAATATGGTTTTAAAAAAGGAGAATGTATTTCACATGAACTTGCTTATAAATTAACAGGGAAAATATATAAAAATTGGACAGCAAGAAAAGGTGGGAAATGTAATTGTGTTCAAATGGTAGATATAGGCGTATATAACTCTTGTAAACATTTTTGCAAATATTGTTATGCAAATTATGATGAAAATAAAGTAAATGATAATTTTAATAATCATAATCATAATTCAACTTTACTTATTGGGAATATTAAAGCTGATGATATTATAAAAATAAGAAAGAAATAATTATAAATGATTGTAAAAATTTTTTACGGTCTTTTTTATTTGTCATAATTTATACTAGAATATTTGAATTACTCATAATATTGTTATTATATTGATGGAGATAAATATGTATATTAAAAAACTATAATAAATCATAATTGTATAAAATATTTAGAAATGTCTGATAATTTTTTTTATATTTGCTAAAAAATACGTACTATTAAAAAATAAAGTAATAATGTATAATATATGTAGGAGTAGTAATATAATAAAAAAATGATATAAATTAAAATCTGTCTTAAAAAGTATAAAAATATTTGAAGAAAAATATTAACTAAAACACAAATGAAAGGTAATTATTATGAATAATATTGACTATTTAATAAATGAATTAATTAATGAAGATAAAAGATTAAAAAATATACAAATACCATCTTCTTTAGAAGAAAAGAAAAATTTATATCGCGCTATTAGAAATATTAGAGGACCCAAACCTATCAGTAAAAAATATTTAAAAATTCAAGATGAATATTTACAAAAAGAGATAAAAAATAAAGGAATAACATATGAAGAAGATATAAAAAAAGATAAAGATATTATTTCTATATGGCAAGGAGATATAACAACTTTAAAAGTAGATGTAATAGTAAATGCTTGTAATAAATATTTATTAGGGTGCTTTAATCCAACTCATAGATGTATAGATAATACAATTCATTCATTTGCGGGGATAGAACTTAGGGAAGAATGTAATAATATCATGAAAGGTAAAACTTTGCCTAATGGGGAAGTAATATTAACTGATGCTTATAATTTACCAAGTAAGTATATTATTCATACAGTTGGCCCACAAGTTAATAAAATTTTGACAAACAAAGATATTCAAGATTTAAAAAATTGTTATTATAATTCATTAGAACTTGCAAAAGAAAAAGGATTAAAGACTATTGCATTTCCTTGTATATCAACAGGCTTATATGGTTTTCCTAAAGATGAAGCCTGTAAGATAGCAATTAAAACAATTACTGATTATTTAAAAAATAATAAAAATGTATTTGATCATATTATTTTTAATGTTTTTGAAGATGAAGATTTAATTATTTATAAAAAGAATTTATTTTAAAGGATGGTAATATATAATGACAGATATTATAAAAATAAAAAAATGGATAGATGAGGCAGATGCAATCATTATTGGAGCAGGCGCAGGATTATCTGATGCTGCAGGTATTCATTATAGTGGAGAAAAGTTTGAACATGATTTTATAGATTTTATTAGAAAATATGATATTAAAGATTTATATTCATCAGCTTTTTATCCATTTAAAACAGAAGAAGAAAAATGGGCTTATTGGGCAAAACATATTTACTTTTCGTATTATGAAAGAAAACATACTGATTTATATAAAAATTTATATGATTTGGTGAAAGATAAAAATTATTTTGTAATTACAACCAATACAGATGGACAATTTATAAATAATGGATTTGATGAAGAAAAAGTATTTGAAGTACAAGGAAGTTATTCGAAATTACAATGTTCTATACCTTGTCATAATAAGTTATATGATAATGAAGAAATAGTAAAAGAAATGTTATCTAATATAGATGAGGATTTAAAAATACCTATATCTTTAGTTCCAAAATGTCCTGTTTGCGGACAAAATATGTCTGTTAATTTAAGATGTGATGATACATTTGTAGAAGATGATAATTGGTATAAAATTCAAAATAATTATGATGATTTTATAAAAAATAATTCATCTAAAAATGTGTTATTATTAGAATTTGGTGTTGGATTTAATACGCCTGGTATTATTAGGTTCCCATTTGAAAATATGACTTTTATTCATGATAATTTTAAATTGATAAGATTTAATGATAAATATGCAATGATACCTGATGAAATAAAAATGAGGTCTATGACAGTAACTGATAGTATAAGTGAAATAATCAATTTAGTTAAAAATTTATAAAAATAAATTAATTTTATCATAATGAGTAATGAATTAAGATTTAGTATATTAAATCGTTTTAAGTATAATACAAAAATTAATATTAATTTATATTGATATATTAATAAATAAGAAATAATAAAACAACACTAAAAAGCGTTGTTTTATTTATTAATTCCATAAGTTAAATTTGTTGGATCTTTAAAAAAATCATTTTTTATTGGAAAATATGTAAGTATACCAAAAATTATATAAACTATAATTACAAAAAATATAGTTTTATTTTCTAATTTCAAATCTTTTTTATTCATTATTTTATATGATATTATTTCTGAAATTATAATTGCTATAAGCATTAATATAATAGTTATAATAAGATTTTCCCCTATGGATAAATAAATAGGTAAAAATATAATTAAAAATATTGGAATAGATGATAATGCTCCTATAAAATTAGAAAAACAAATATTATCAATCTTTTCTTTTTTTATTGTAATAATTATTTTTTGAATAATACCAGAAAATATGATACTACTAAATAATATTTTCATATGTTCAAATATACTTTCATTTACTGGTGCGATAATACTAGTTAAAAAACATGGAATTTTATCGTATAAAAAATGAAGAGGAAAACAAAGCGCAAATGCAATTATTGTACCTAATATTTTTAAAGTTTTTTTTCTCAAAATTATCACCTATTAATAGTATAAACAAATTAATTTTTTTTATTATAATAAATTAAAAATATATTTTTTTAACTTTAAAAGTAGTATAATATACTTAGGTGAGATATATGAAAATATTTATAAGTTGTTCATCAAGTATTACAATTAGTGATGAATATAAAATTGTAACAAAATACTTAATAGAAAACATAAGTAAAGAAAATGATCTTGTATTTGGATGTACAAATAGGGGACTTATGGGTATTTGTTACAATGGATTTTTAAAAAATAATAGAAATATTACTGGTATATGTTATGAAATGTATAAAGATGATTTAAAAGATTTAAAATTAAATGAAACATATATTGTAAAAACTTTAGAAGAAAGCAATAGAAGGTTAGAAGAAATGTCAGATATGATTCTGATAATGCCTGGGGCATATGGAACATTATCAGAATTTATAGATATACTTGAACATAAGAGAACTAAACTTCATAATAAAGATATTATTATATTTAATATTAATGGATTTTATAATAAATTAATTGATATGTTTAATATGATTTACTATAAAGTATCAAAAGATTATGATTTTTATAGTTTATGCAAAGTATTTAATACAGCAGATGAAATAATAGATTATATAAATAATAAAAAAAGTTCAAATTGAACTTTTTTTTACTCTACAGTTACAGATTTAGCTAAATTTTTAGGTTTATCAATATCACAATTATTTAACTTAGCAACATGATATGCGATTAACTGAAGCGGTATTATTGTAAGAAGAGGTTGAAGTAAGGTATTTGTTTTTGGAATAGTAACTTTAGTATCATAAAAGTCACCATCTTTAACCAAATTATCTGTTGTAACATATATAACATTAGCACCTCTTGATTTTACTTCTTTAATATTGCTAATAGTTTTATCAGCAATTTTTTTGTCTGTTACTATGCCTATTACTGGGGTACCATTTTCTATTAAAGATATTGTACCATGTTTTAATTCTCCCGCAGGATAAGCTTCACTATGTATATATGATATTTCTTTTAGTTTTAAAGATCCTTCCATACATAAAGCATAGTCAATACCTCTACCTATAAAGAATATATCATTATTATTATAAATACTACCAGCAATTTGTCTATATTCTTCTTCGTTATCTAATATTTTTTGCATTAATATAGGTAATTTATTTAAATCTGTAAGAAATTTCTGTATTTCTTTTATTTCATTTATATCTTTACTATTTTTTGCTAGATTATATGCGATAAATGAAAGTAGAGTAACTTGCGCAGAGTATGCTTTTGTTGTTGCAACTGCTATTTCGGGACCTGCTTTTGTATATAGTACTTTTGAAGTATTTCTAGCTATTGAACTACCATTAACATTAATGATACCTAAAGTGTCACAACCGCTATCATTTGCAATTTTAACTGCTTCTAAAGTATCTGCAGTTTCTCCTGATTGAGATATAGCAATAACTAAAGTATCTTTATCTATAAATAATTTTTTATATCTAAATTCGCTAGCAGTTTCTACATTAACTTGAATATTACCATATTCTTCGATTAAACTTTTTCCAATTAAACCTGCATGCATTGCACTTCCACAAGCAACTATTGTAATATTTTTATATTTAGATAAATCAGGCATATCTGAAATAAATGAATTATTTTCATTATCAATATATGCATCAATCATTTTCTTTGTAACCTCAGGTTGTTCATGAATTTCTTTCAACATATAATGATCATACCTATTTTTATTAATATCTTCAGCACTACCATCAAATGTTTTAATTTCTTTATTTACCATATTTCCGTTTTTATTATATACATTTATACTATCAGATGTAATTTTAGCAAATTCGCCATCATCTAAAACAATATATTTATTCGTAAAATCTAATATTGCAGGAACATCTGATGCAATATAGTTTTCATTATTATTAGTTCCTATTATTAATGGACTATTTTTTTTAATTGCGTATAATGAATTCAAATCATCATCACAAAGCATACCTAATGCATAAGCTCCTTTTGTAAGTTTTTGAAATTGTTTGATTGTATTTTTTATATTTTCATTATTTTTTTTATATAGATAATCTAATAACGCACAAGCAACTTCTGTATCTGTTTCAGATTTAAACACATATCCAACGTTTTCTAATTCTTTTTTTAATTCCATATAATTTTCTATGATACCATTATGAACGATAGTTATTTTCCCACATCTATGAGGATGTGCATTATCTTTATTTGGTATTCCGTGAGTTGCCCATCTAGTATGTCCGATTGCTACGTTAGCTTTGTTATTAAAATCAACAACATTTTTTAAATTAGAAATTCTTCCTTTTTCTTTTTGAATTATAAGTTTATTATTATCAACAAATGCAATACCTGCTGAATCATAACCTCTATATTCAAGACGTTCTAATCCTTTAATAACAACGTCCTTAGCCTTTTTATTCTTTCCAATGTATCCAACAATTCCACACATAATTTTATTTCTCCTAACAATTAATTATATGCATGATATACATTTTGTTATAATTTTTATTTTATTTTTTATTATATATCTAACGACCGCATTATTCCGTGATAGTATCCGCCGAATTTTCGATAAACTATCAACCTCGTCACCAATCTAATGGTCTGGCGCTCATTAATATGACAATATCTATCCTCCTAATATCATACTAACTAAAACAATTATATCAAAAAAAATAAACTATTTAAAGTTTATTTAATTATTATCTTAAGTTTTTCTATTAAATTATTTATATTATCCTCTTGATTTAATATATCCTTAAAATCTACACAATTATTAAATTCATATGTTAGAACTGTTTTCATTTTAGCACTTTCAGCAAAATTAGTAAGAGCTTTAGCTGCATCATAAGAACTATATACATCCTTTGGTGTTGCACCTATTGCTATTGCAACAAACTTTTTATCTTTTAACTTATTATTAGAATATAATGGATTTAATCTATCCATAAATATTTTTATATCACCAGAAGGTAAATTCCATCTAGTAGGAGTTATTACAATTAGAGTATCACATTCAAGTATTCTATCAATATTTTTTTCCATATCATCAGTAAAATCACATACACCATTTTCATCACAGTCCATACATCCTGTACATAAATGTATTTTTTGGTTACCAGGAATTATTATATATGATACAATTCTATCTTTTTTTAATTCGTCTTTTATTTTTTTAGCAAGATTATAAGAATTTCCCTCTCTTCTTGACCCTACAATAATAACAGCTTTTCCCATAAATATCACCTTAATGTTAGTATTTACTATTTAAATATATTTATTCATTTTAACACTTGCAATTTTTATAAAAAAGAACTATAATTAAATAGTCAAAATTATTTATGGACCGTTAGCTCAGTTGGTAGAGCAACTGACTCTTAATCAGTGGGTCTAGGGTTCGAATCCCTAACGGTCCACCATATGAATATTTAAATTCGAAACTTTTGAATATATTTCAATCTTCGAATTTTTTAATGCCTAAAATTTTTATATAACAGTTATTATATCTACATAAAGTAAAATTAAAAAATTTTTATTTGATTTTAATTATATTGATATATTTAGAAAAAGATATTTACATTATTAAATATTTTTTTAATTTTATATTAAATTTACACTTCCTTTACTATTTTTGTTGACAATAACTTTTTTTATAAGAGTATAATCATATTAGAAATAGGAGGTAGTATGAATACAAAATTTAGTATAGCAACTATAGCTGATGTTGAAGGAATAGTAGATTTGTGCAATGAATGCTTTTTTGAAAATACTGATAAAAAAAGTGCGAAAGATATGTTTGAAAAAACAAAAAATGATCCAAATCAAATATATGTAATAGGAAAAATAGATGATAAAATAATAGCTCATACAAAAATAACAATAATTCCAACTATATTTCATGATATGGGGACATATGCAATACTTAATCATGTATGTGTTAAGGAAGAATATAGAAGACATAAAATTGCAACTCATTTACTTAATGAAGTTTCAAAAATTTGTAAAGAAAAAGGATGCATATCAATAAAATTATGGTCAGGAAATCAAAGAAAACCCGCACATGCTTGCTATAGAGAATATGGCTTTGAAATATTTGAATGTGGATTTTTTGAAAAGAAAATAAAATAAAAAGAAAGAGGTATAAAATATGAAAATTGAAAAGATTTATATAGGTGGCTGGTTTCAAAGAACAATGCTACAATTAACTGAAGTTTATGATTTTTTGAGAGAAGGTAAATCTAAATTATCGTTAGATTCAAAAAAATTATTAAAACTGAGAAAGGAATTAGCAATCGGGAAAATAGATTATGGCTCAAATGGACTTGAATATGTATCATTTACAACTGCATTCAATATAACTGTAAAAATATTTGAAGATGGGTTAATAGTATTAAATAATGAACATGTTAATGAAAATACACTATTCTCAGATATAGATGAAGTAACAGATTATTATGAAAATAAATTATCACCAGCGATTAGTTATTTATTTAGTTTAGGTGCACCAGTACCAAAAGAACTAGCTAATATAGAGACTGTTTATCCATATTTTGTAGTTTTAGATAATGCAACTAAAGAACAAATGAATGAACTACTTGCAAGAACTGATAAATAAAAATATTTTGAGTTTGATAGTAAAGATTATGATGTAATTAGAGGAGATAAATATTATTTCATAAACAATAAAGCAAAAAATATAGAAGAAATAGAGGTATATATTCAAGAACAAATATTTATGAGAGAATTTAAAGGACAACTTCATAGATATTTAAATTTACATAGAATTATATGGGAAAAAATCGCAGATGTTAAAGAAAGAAAAGAAATAAAAGGTTCTGAAATAATAAAATTTAGAAGCAAAGTAGAAGGATATCAAAAGACTATTAATCTAATTGAATCAAGAATCAATCAAATGGATACTTATCTTTCAACTAGAGAAAAAATTACTAGAAGCTCTGATGGTGTCAATGAGTTTTTAGGCGTATTTGGTTATAGATATGAGACACTTAAAAATACATTATCATATATAAAACAATTGTGGAGTATGACAAAGAATTATGTAAATTCTGCGTTGAAATTATTTAGTGATTTAAGTAGTGATGTTACATCACAATCTATAAGCAATTTAACTATAGTAACATCTATGGGTGTAGGTGCATCACTTCTTGGATTATTTACAGAATCAGCGCCTTCATTTACAGTGTTTGGAGTAGTTTATTTCTTTATCCTTGCATTAATTGGATATACTGTTAATAAAATAATGGGTACAATATCAAGAAATAAAAAATATGAAATATCAGATATTGATTATGACAAAAATATAAAATAGAAAACGTTAGTAGGAACAGATATGGAATATTTAGATTATTATAATGAAAAAGGAGAATATATAGGATATAAATCAAGAAAAGAGATTCATGAAAAGGGCTTATGGCATAAAACAGTTCACTGTTGGTTATATGATAATTTAGGCAATATATATTTTCAGATAAGAAAAGATTCAAATAAATTTTATACAACTGCATCAGGACATGTATTAAAAGGAGAAACTGTTAAAGATGCATTTAAAAGAGAAATTAAAGAAGAAATTGGTTTGAGTATAGATTCAAGTGATGCAACTCTTGTTAGAATAGTACCCTGGAAAATGGATAAGCTAAAAAAAGATGGTTCTACATTTAGAGATAGAGCTTGGGCTAATACTTATGTTGATTTATTTGAAGATGATATTAATAAATTTAATTTTGATAAAAATGAAGTTTTAGGTTTAGTTAGAGTAAATGCTAAAGAAGCATTAGAATTATTTAAAAAAGGGGAAGGAACTATAAAAGCATTTATTATTAAACAAGATGATGAAAATAATATAATTACAGAAAATAAAATTGTTGATTTTAATGATTTTGAAGTTATGGAACATGAAACAACATATGAAAAATATAATGAAGTACTAAAAAAAGTTATTGAACTTACTGAAAGATGAAAATCTTTCTTTTTTTATGTATTAATAATATGTATAAAAAATTAATATTCATATAATAGAGTAGAAAAAACTTTATTGTAGGGGGGTGATTAATATGCTTAGCGTTAAACAAAGACAACTTAATTTAAGAACATATTATTATTTTTATACAGGGAATATTGATGGTATAGAAGGAACACTTACAAAAAATGCATATAGAAATTTTCAAAAGTATACAGGTCTTACAATAGATGGGATATATGGAAAAAATACAAATAATAAACTTATAGAAGTAATAAAAAATTTACAAGGAAAATTAAATAATAAAGGATATAATCTTGTAGTAGATGGCTTGGTAGGTACTAATACAATTAATGCAATCAAAGATTTTCAAAGAAAAAATAGTTTATCAGTAGATGGTATTGCAGGAAGTAATACTTATAAAAAATTAAATGATACACCAATAGTAAGTACTAAATATAGATTTCCTGTAAACTATATTTATGTTACACAAGAATATAAAAGTTCACATTTAGCACTTGATTTAGGTTGGGGAACAAATTATGGTGGTAAAAATCAACCTATATATGCATGTTATGAAGGTACAGTAATAATTAATTCGTATGCATCGGATGCTGGGAATTATGTTGCTATAAGACATGATAACGGAGATATAAGTAGGTATTTACATTTAAATTCAAGAAGTCATTTAAGTGTGGGAACAAGAGTACAAAAGGGCGAAAATATAGGCGCGATGGGTACAACCGGAAGAAGTACAGGAAATCATTTACATTTTGATTTAACAAAGAATGGTTCTAGAGTAAATCCTCTTGATTATTTATATGTATATGCAGATCAAATAGTATCGACAAATTCTAAAAATTTAGTTAGATATATTTAGACTTAAGTAATTTTCAAAAATAATTTATTTTCATTATATATATTAGAGGAGGTAAATTATGATGCTAAATGGTCTTGATATTTCTAATGAAACGCAAAAACTTAGTTATAATGATATTAAAAAATATAATATAGAATTTATTATGTTACGCGCAGGGTTTACAGATTATGATAATAATAAAACAAAAATTAAAGATAAAAATTTTGAATATAATTATACCATTGCCAAAATATATAAATTAAAAGTAGGTGTATATTATATATCAAGAGCAATTTCATTAAAAGAAGCAAATGAAGAAATAAATTACTTTCTTGATATTATAAAAGATAAAATATTTGAATATCCTGTTTGTATTCAAATTGAAGATGATCATAACACTATAATTTATTATCCTGTAAATCAGAAAAATATAGAAAAAGAAAAATTATTTAACATAACATTATTTATGATTAATAAATTAAAAGAAAATGGATATAAACCTATGATTAGAACATATTATGATTGGTATATAAATATATTTAAAAAATATAATAATGTTAAATATTTTATTGATAATGCAAAAGTAGAAGGTGAGTATATAATGTCTAATAAAGAAAACAATCACTTATATTTAAAAGAGAATGAGGAAAAAGTAGAGGTAGTATTAGTAGAAAATTGTTTGATTAGTAAGATTAAAAATTATTTAAAAGCAGGATATAAAATATTAAAATCTAAAATAAGAAAGAATTAGAATCTTTCTTATTTTTTATTAATTATCAAAAAATCGTTAAATTCTAAGTAAAGTGCACAATTAAGTGCATTACGACCCAAAATGTACATTTTTATAAGAAAATGCAC
>CALVQR010000027.1 GCA_944358265.1 uncultured Bacilli bacterium
TAAAACCCCAATTCAATATAAAATTGACTCAGGGTTCTAACTTTTTTAAACTGTCTACTTTTACTTGACTAGTTCAATCAATTCTAACTTTTTATATATTATGGTATATATTAATTATCTCACTTAAAATGATTAAAAATATAATTATTAAGTAATGCTTTGAAAATAAAATATTTATTTTTTTTGAAAAAGTATTTTCTTTTTGAAAAATATCATAAATAATTAAAATAATACAATATATAATAAAAATAAAAAGAGGTATACTTAATATATTGTAATAAAAAGCTTTATCAAAATTAAGTTTAAAAATTTCTAAAAAAGCTCTAGTTAATCCGCATCCAGGGCAAGGTACATTAAATATTAATTTAAATAAACAAGGAATTTTTAATTGTATCAATACTAAGAACAAAATTAAAATAAAAAAAATAAATGTATACAATTTATTTTTTTTAATCAACTAATCTATTACCTTGTGCATCTGTATTGATACTTCCTGTTAGAATTAATATTCCTTCAATTAATCCCCAAATAGCAGAAATAGGTGATAAGATACCACAAGTTAATATTGTTATTAATAATTGGCCGATAGCTTTGCCTGTATATCCTAAATAAAAATTATGTACTCCAAAACATCCAAGGAAAATACCTAATAATCCTGCGGCAATTTTAGATTTAGCATTACTATTGTTAATAGTAGTTTGTACATTTGTATTATTAGTTGAACTTTCACTTGTTTCTACTTTGCTACCACAGTTGTTACAGAAAGCATCTTTTTCACTTAATTCAGTTCCGCATTTTTGACAAAATTTTGCCATGATCACACCTCCATTTCAATAATTATATCACAAAAATAATTATAAATAAAATATATTTAAATAAATTTATATTATAATTATTACATCGAGATATATTTTATCAATTTATATTTTATTATATAATATGTATTACAATTATATTATTAGAAAAAATATGAGTTTAAAAAATTAATCAAAAATTTTATATATTATTAAAATTAAATAATGTGAAATAAAGATATAAATATAAGTTATTCAATCTTTATTGTTTTCCTATAAAATAAGTGTTAAAATATGTTGTTAGAAAACTGTAATTTTTACTATGTATTATTTATTATTATTTAGTAAACCCACAGATATTATTCATGAAAGTTAATTTAAAAACAAGAGTGAATACGATAAGAGTTTTATATATGGCATTAATTAAAATCAATTTTTCTAATATAGATTTATTAATTTACAAAATGATTGATTTATAAATATTTCTTAACAAAAATCTAAATGTAAATGTAGTAAAAATATTTTAATTATATTATATGAAGGAGGCACTAGTATGTTTAAATTAATATCAAAATATAAGCCATCAGGGGATCAACCGCAAGCTATTGAAAAGTTAGTTGAAGGTATTAAAGAAGGAAAAAAAAATCAAGTGTTACTTGGTGCAACGGGTACTGGTAAAACATTTACAATTGCAAATGTGATAAAAGAAGTAAACAAACCTACTTTAGTTCTTGCGCATAATAAAACACTCGCAGGACAACTCTATTCAGAGTTCAAAGAATTATTTCCAGAAAATAGAGTAGAATATTTTGTTTCATATTATGATTATTATCAACCAGAAGCATATGTTCCATCAAGTGATACTTTTATTGAAAAAGATGCATCAATTAATGATGAAATTGACGAACTTAGACATAGTGCAACAAGTGCACTTATTTCAAGAGATGATGTAATAGTAGTTGCTTCTGTATCTTGCATATATGGTTTGGGTGAAAAAGAAGAATATGAAAATAAAATATTATCATTAAAAATAGGGGATGTTATTGATAGAGATGAGATATTAAAAAAGCTTGTTGATATGTTGTACGAAAGAAATAATATGGATTTAGTACGTGGTACTTTTAGAACTAAAGGTGATACTATAGAAATAGTTCCAGCATATTCTAGAACTACTGCATATAGAATAGATTTATTCGGTGATGAAGTAGAAAAATTAATTGAATTTGACACTACGACAGGAGTAGTGATAAGTCAAAAACAAACAATAACAATATTCGCAGCTTCACACTTTGTAACAAGTGATGAAAAATTAAAAAAGGCTATTAAAAATATAAGGGAAGAATTAAATGAAAGACTAAAATATTTTAAAGAAAATAATAAATTACTTGAGATGCAAAGATTAGAGCAAAGAACAAATTATGATCTTGAAATGATGGAAGAAACTGGTTTTTGTAAAGGAATAGAAAATTATAGTAGACATTTGGCATTTAGAAAGGAAGGCGAAACACCTACTACACTTTTAGATTTTTTCCCTAAAGATTTTTTGCTTGTGATCGATGAATCTCATGTAACTCTTCCACAAGTTCGTGCAATGTATAATGGAGATAGAATGAGAAAAAGTACTCTAGTTGAATATGGTTTTAGACTTCCAAGTGCACTTGATAATAGACCGCTTAAATTTGATGAATTCGAGAAAAAAATAAATCAAGTAATATATGTTTCTGCAACTCCAGGGGACTATGAACTTGATAAAACACATGGTGAAGTAGTAGAACAAATTATAAGACCAACAGGTCTTCTTGATCCTACTATTGAAGTTAAACCATCAGAAAATCAAATTGATGATTTAATAGATCAAATTCAAAAAAGAATAGCTAAAAACGAAAGAACATTAGTTACAACTTTAACAATAAGAATGAGTGAAGAATTAACTAATTATTTAAAAAGTGCTGATATAAAAGTAGCGTATCTTCATAATGAAATTAAAACACTCGAACGAATGGAAATAGTAAGAGATTTAAGACTCGGAAAATATGATGTCGTAGTAGGGGTCAATTTACTTAGAGAAGGTATTGATATACCTGAAGTGTCGCTTATCGCAATACTTGATGCAGATAAACAAGGTTTTCTTAGAAGTGAAAGAAGTTTAATTCAAACAATAGGTAGGGCAGCACGTAATTCAAATGGGAATGTAATAATGTATGCAGATTCTATAAGTGAAGCTATGAGAAATGCAATAAAAGAAACAGAAAGAAGAAGAAGTATTCAAATGAAATTTAATGAGAAACATAATATTGTTCCAAAAACTATCAAAAAAGAAATAAGAGATTTAATTAAGAATACTGATTCAAATAAAGACGAAAAAATAACAAAAACATATAGTAAGAAAGAAAAACAAAAAATTATGGAAAAAATAGAAAAAGAAATGATGGAAGCTGCTAAAGATTTAGACTTTGAAAGAGCTACAGAACTTAGAGATATTTTTTTTGAAATGAAAATGGAATAAAAGATTTGATTTATAATATATAAAAACATATAAAATTAATCTTTAATGAGGTGATGATATGAAAATATTTTCAAGCGAAAAAGGTAAAGAGGTTGTATATATACAGTATAAAAATCTAAGAAATTTAAGTAATAGTAAAATAACTCCTGAATATATAAAGAAACTAATACCAATTAAAATATATGAAATAGAATATAATGATGAATATATGAAGTTTGATGATAAAGAGTTTATTAAATGGATAAAAGATGCATATTTTATTTTAGATTTCGATAAATTTAGTAAAATGACTAAAAATGAAATATATAATGAATATGATGAAACAGAATATAAAATCAAAAGAATTTTACTTAATTTAAATAATTTCTCAAAAGAAGAAAGAAAAAATCAAATAGGTTTTTATCAAGCCTATAATGATTTATGTAATTATAAAAATGAAATACTTTATTTTTTGAAATCTAAAAAAATAAAGCTGCCTAATGAGAAAATATATGTATATAAAAATAATGCTAATTAGTGCATTATTTTTTTTCTAAAATCATTTTTTTATTTTCTAAAGAAGATATTATACCTTTTCCTTTAACTTGTTCATTTATTATATTTACGTTTATACTTTTTTCATCACAAAAAAGACTATTAAACATATCGTTATTCACATTTGCATCAACGTAATATAAATTAACAAAATTATTATTATCTTTAAGCCATTTTACATATTTAAATATTTCTTTTTCTTTGCTAAAATTATCTTCATATAAAAGAGCTCCTCCATTATATATGTCTTTATAATAACAATTGCCTAAAAATTGATGACCCAACTCTATATCTTTATTTTCAATTTCATTTAATATATTTCTAAAGTAATAAGTAAAAATATTTTTATTTTCAGTCTCATCACAAAAACTAATTAATATTATTTGATCATTTTCCACTTCTTTTATTTCTTCTAACTTTTCAATAATTTTTTTAAATTCTTCACCAGTAATATCTTCAAAAGTATCATAAATACTTGTAACAAAAAGTAAAATTCTCATATACAAACTCCTATTCAATATATAATATTAAAAAGTTTATTTGTTCGCTACATTATTTTTAAATAATTTGTTATAATATTGTAATTAGAAGAGGTGTATTTATATGGACAAAATAATAATAAGAGGTGCAAGAGAAAATAATTTAAAAAATATAGACTTAGATTTACCTAAAAATAAGTTAATTGTTATGACAGGAGTGTCAGGATCAGGTAAATCATCACTTGCATTTGATACAATATATGCAGAAGGGCAAAGAAGATACGTAGAAAGTTTAAGTAGTTACGCAAGACAATTTTTAGGAGGTTCAGAAAAACCAGATGTAGATTCTATTGAAGGACTATCTCCTGCGATAAGTATAGATCAAAAAACTACTAATAGAAATCCAAGAAGTACTGTAGGTACAGTTACAGAAATATATGATTATCTAAGATTATTATATGCAAGAGTAGGAGTACCATATTGTCCAACTCACCATATTCCAATAAAAAGTCAATCCATAGAAGAAATGACAAATAAAGTATTAAATTTAGATGTTGGTACTAAAATAATGATATTAAGCCCTGTAGTTGAAGGAGAAAAAGGTACTCATACTGATATATTGGATAATTTAAGAAAAGATGGTTATGCGAGAGTAAAAATAAACGGTGAAATTTATGATTTAAATGACGAAATAAAACTAGAAAAAAATAAAAAAAATACAATAGAAGTAGTAGTTGATAGACTTATTATAAAAGATGCAATTAGAAGTAGACTTTATGAATCATTAGAAACTGCTTCTAAATTATCAGGTGGAAAAGTAATAATAGATGTAATTGGAGGAGAAGAAATAATTCTTAGTGAAACATTTGCGTGCCCACATTGTAATTATTCACTTAAAGAATTAGAACCAAGAATATTTTCATTTAACGCACCTTACGGTGCATGCCCACATTGTAAAGGCCTTGGCTTTAAGCAAAAAATGGATGTTGATCTAGTTATTCCAGATAAAAGTAAATCATTAAATGAAGGAGCAATACTGCCATTTAAGAATATGGAAGAAACAAATATCTATATTCAAAAATTAGAAATAGTCTGTAAAAAATATAAAATAGATATGAATAAACCTTTAGAAAAACTAAAAAAGAAAGATTTAGATATAGTTTTATATGGTAGTGAAGAACCTATAAAATTTAAATTTGAATCAAAAAGTGGTAATCCATATAATAAAATAGAAACTTATGAAGGTGTAATTAGAATATTAGAAAGAAGATATAGAGAGACTAACTCATCATTTATACGAACTTGGCTTGAATCTTACATGATAGATCAAGAATGTGAATATTGTCATGGTGCAAGATTAAATGAAAGTGTTCTTAATATATTTATTAATGGTAAAAGCATATATGATGTTTGTAATTTGAGTATTAAAAAATTATATGAATTTATGTGTAATTTAAAACTATCAAAAGAAGAAAAACAAATATCAGAAGTAGTTTTAAAAGATATAAAAGATAGATTGTCATTTTTGATAAATGTAGGACTTGAGTATTTAACATTAAATAGAAGTGCTGCAACTTTATCAGGAGGAGAAAGTCAAAGAATAAGACTTGCAACTCAAATAGGATCAAGATTAACAGGTATATTATATGTTCTTGATGAGCCATCAATCGGACTTCATCAAAGAGATAATCAAAGATTAATTAATTCAATGCTAGAAATGAGAGATTTAGGTAATACATTAATTGTAGTAGAACATGATACCGATACAATGCTTCAAGCTGATTATTTAGTAGATATAGGTCCAGAACAAGGAGTAAATGGTGGATATGTAGTTGCAAAAGGTATTCCAAAAGAAGTTATGGAAAATGAAAATAGTATAACAGGAAGATTTTTATCTGGAAAAGAAAAAATAGAAGTTCCAGAAAAAAGAAGAAAAGGAAATGGTCTATACCTTGAAGTTATAGGCGCAGAAGAAAACAATTTAAAGAAAATAAATGTTAAATTTCCACTTGGTAAATTTATATGTGTAACAGGTGTGTCAGGATCAGGTAAATCAACACTTGTAAATCAAATTTTATGTAAAGTTATAAGAAATAATCTATATAAAACAAAAGAAAAACCTGGTAAATATAAAATGATAAAAGGAATAGAAAACATAGATAAACTAGTAAATATAACTCAAGAACCAATAGGGAAAACACCAAGAAGTAATCCTGCGACTTATACAGGTGTATTTGATGATATAAGAGATGTATTTACAAATACTAAAGAAGCCAAAATAAGGGGATATGATAAAGGAAGATTTTCATTTAATGTAAAAGGCGGAAGATGTGAAGCTTGTTTTGGAGATGGAGTTAAGAAAATAGAAATGCATTTCTTGCCTGATGTATATGTTCCATGTGAAATTTGTCATGGGACTAGGTATAATAGTGAAACACTTCAAATAAAATATAAAGGAAAGAATATAAATGATGTACTTAATATGACAGTAAGTGAAGCACTTGTATTTTTTGAAAATATACCTAAAGTAAAATCAAAATTAGAAGTATTAAAAGATGTAGGACTTGGATATATGAAACTTGGACAAAGTGCACCTAGTCTTTCAGGTGGAGAAGCATCAAGAGTAAAACTTGCAAAAGAATTACAAAAAAAACCTACAGGAAAAAGTTTATTTGTACTTGATGAACCAACTACAGGACTTCATTCATATGATATTAAAAAATTACTTAAAATATTAGATAGAATAGTAGATAATGGAGATACAGTTATTGTTATTGAACATAATTTAGATGTAATAAAAAGAGCAGATTATATAATTGATTTAGGTCCTGAAGGTGGAGATGGTGGAGGAGAAGTAGTATTTGCAGGAACACCAGAAAAGATTGTACAAGAAACTAAGAGCTATACAGGAAAATATTTAAAAGATGTATTATAGTAAGTTATTTTAATTTCGAAACACGGATAAGGTTATGCAATAAATTAGGTATTTTAATTTACCAAATTCTATAAAGGTGCTATAATTTAAACTATATTAAAAGGAGAAATATTGTGAATAATTATAAAAAATTTATATTTGATATGGACTATACAATTTTAATTCCAGATTGGTCAAAAGAAGATGAATATTTTAAAGAACATATTTTAGAAAATGAGCAAGAAAAATTTTTCAAATGTAAACAAGCTATTTTAAATAAATATGAACAAACTTTTCAAAGATATAGTTCAAAGACACTAAGTGATTATTTTAAAAGTTATGGTTTTACTATAAGTGAAGATACAATTAATGGTTGGATGAAATATAATGGTGAAACTATTAAAGATGAAGTAGTTGATGGTGTAATAGATTTGTTTAAATATTTAAAAGAAAAAGGAAATAAAATAGTAATTCTTACTAATTGGTTCAGTGGTACTCAAGTTTCAAGATTAAAAAGAGCTGGTTTATTTGAATATATTGATAAATTGGTTGCAGGAGACGATGCAATGAAGCCAGGATTAGAATCGTTTAAACTAGCAATGGAAGATACTCCTAAAGAAGAATGTTTAATGATAGGAGATAGTATTAGAAATGATAAACAAGGTGCCGATAATGCAGGGATAGATAGTTATATTTTGGATAAAAAACACACAATTAGAAACCTATATAAACAAATAAAAAATGAGGGATTAAACAATGATAGTAAAAAATAATTATAATGAATGCTTAACAAATCTTGCATGTTCTATTGCAAAATATTTTGGTGCATCATATAAGCATAATACGATTGATTATATTGATAAATTATTAGAAGAAAAGAACCCTAAAAATGTAGTAACTATATTGTTAGATGGAATGGGATCGTCAATCTTAAATAAACATTTATCAAAGAATTCATTTTTTATGAAACATAAATTAAAAGATATCACAACAGTTTTTCCTGCGACTACTGTTGCTGCTACAACTAGTATGCGTACTGGTTTAAATCCTTGTGAAACAGGTATGCTTGGATGGACAATGTATTTTGATGACTTAGATAAAATAATAGTTACATTTGCAAATACAGAAAAAGGTGATGAAACATGGACTGTTATAGATGAGTCTATTGAATATAAAAATAAATATTTAAAGCATAAAGAAGTAACAGATAGAATTAATGAAGAAACTGAATATGAAGGATATAGAGTTACACCTTTTTATGAAGATGCTTATCAAAATATAGATGAAATGTATGAAAAAATTGAAATTTTATGTAATAAAGAAAATAAAAAATATATTTATGCATATAATGATGAACCAGACCATACAATGCATGATTTAGGAACAGATAGTGACTTAATAAAAAAAATAATTATAAAAAGAGAAAATAAAATACATAATTTAGCAAAAAAATTAAAAGATACAATTATTTTTGTAGTCGCAGATCATGGTCATTTAAATGAAGAAGATATATTTTTAAAAGAATATCCTGATTTTTTAGAATGCTTAAAAAGATATCCTTCAATTGAACCAAGGGCAACAACGTTTTTTGTTAAAGATGGGATGAAAAGTAATTTTGAAAATTTATTTGATAAATATTTTAAATGCTATTTTGATTTATATACAAAGGAAGATGTAATAAAATCCGGATTATTTGGTGATGGAGAAGAAAATCCAAAATTTAGAAGTCAACTTGGTGATTACTTAGCAATATCTCATACAAAAAAAGCTTTTATATATGATGGAGATTCCCCGTTAAGTTCTCAACATGCAGGATATACAGATGAAGAATTATATGTACCATTGATAATAATAGATACAAATGAGGAAAATAATTAATTGGAACACCAGAAAAGATTGTACAAGAAACTAAGAGTTATACAGGAAAATATTTAAAAGATGTATTGTAAAACATCTTTTTATTTTTTAATATTAATGTTATAATATTTCTGGAAAAGGATATGATAAAATGAAAATTATTATAAAAGAAAAAAATGTATATAGAATTAATAAATTCTTAGATTCAATTATATATATTTTTGGATATACTTTAGTACTGTTTTTAGTAGATATAATTTTTAATTCATTTGATATAGATAATTATTGGTATGGATTAATCGCAGTTATATTAATATATATATTAAATAAAACAATAAAACCCATTATAGTAAGTTTAACTCTACCAATAACTGCACTTACACTTGGACTTTTTTATCCGTTTATAAATTTTTTAATTTTAAAAATTGTAGATATTATACTTGGAGAACATCTTCAAATATATGGAGTAGTAAGTGGAGTATTAATTGCAGTTGTTATAAGTATAATGAATTTTTTTGTAGAAGAATTAATAATAAAACCTATAATAAGAAAGTGTGATAAACAATGAATAGAGTAGCATTTACAATATTTAATATTAATATATATTGGTATTCTTTATGTATATTATTTGGCGTAATAGTTGCTTATTTTCTTATAACAAAAGAAGCAAGAAAACATAATATAAATAAAGAAGTAATATCAGATTTAATATTTTACACATTAATTATTGGCATAATAGGCGCTAGATTTTATTATGTAATATTTAATTTAAATTATTATATAAATAATCCTGGTGAAATATTAAAAATATGGAATGGTGGTCTTGCAATACATGGTGGAATAATATTTGGAATAATATTTTTATATTTTTTCACTAAAAAGAAAAATTTAAAATTCTTTAAAATAACTGATATATGTGTACCAGCATTAATGATTGCACAAGCTATAGGTAGATGGGGTAATTTTTTTAATAGCGAAGCGCATGGAGGAATAACTACACTTGAAACTTTAAAAAAAATGCATGTTCCACAATTTATAATAGATGGAATGTATATAGATGGTAATTATTATTATCCAACATTCTTTTATGAAAGTATATGGTGTTTAATAGGAGTTGTAATACTTATCATAATTAGAAGAAGAAAGAACGTTAAATTAGGAATGCAGACAGGATTTTATTTTATATGGTATTCAGTAGGGAGATTTTTTATTGAAGCACTTAGAACTGATAGTTTAATGTTATTTAATTTAAAAATGGCACAAATAATTTCAATATTAGGAATAATTATAGGAATTATAATAATTATTTATAGTAGAAAAAAAGAAAATTATAATAATTAGGAGGTGTTTATAAATGTTTGATACTATTATAATAGGAGGAGGTCCAGCATCTTTAAGTGCTGCAATATATTTAAAAAACGCAAATAAAAACGTACTTATAATTGAAAAAGAAGTTCCTGGTGGTAAAATATTAAAAACAGAAAAAATAACTAATTATTTAGGTTTTATAGAAGAAGATGCTAGTTTACTTGCATATAAAATGTATGAACAAACTCAAAAACTTAATATACCTATTAATATAGAAAAAGCAATTGATGTAGAGGATAATGATAATGAAAAAACTGTGATTACAGATAAAAATACATATAAAGCAAAAACAATAATCATTGCTTGCGGTAGGACTCAAAAAAAATTAGGAATACAAAATGAAGATAAATTATATGGTAAAGGAGTAAGTTACTGTACAAAATGTGATGCATCTTTATATAAAGATAAAGTTGTAGGAATAATATCAAATAATAAAGATGATGTATTATATTTAAGTAATATTGCAAAAAAAGTAATATTTATTAATTATTCAAAAAAAGATGTTAATTTTGATAATGATAATATAGAAGTAATAAATAATGAAAAAGTAATAAAAATAAATGAAAAAAATGATATTATTAAAAGCATAACATTATCAAGTAATAAAGAGTATGAAATATCTTGTTTATTTATAGAAACGGGTTATACTCCAAATATAGATTTTATAAAAAAATTAAATATAGAAACAAAAAATAACTATATAATAACTGATGAAAATATGAAAACTAATATAAATGGTATATATGCCGCAGGAGATATAGTTTATAAAAAAGTATATCAAATAATAAATGCAGCATCAGAAGGAATGGTCGCAGCATTATCTATAGTAAAAGATTTGAAGTAAAGGAGTGTTACTATGACATTTTCAGGTAAAATAAAGCAAGAAATATCTAATTTAGAATTATCTAAATTAGAATACATATCAGAATTATCAGGTATATTTAGAACAAGTGCGGATATAAAACTATATTGCATAAGAATTCAAACAGAAAACATAAATGTCGCCAACAGAATATTTAAAATAGTTAAAAATATATATGGAGTAACATCTAATATAACAATAAAGAAAAATTATAATTTTAAGAAAAATGAACTTTATATAATAGAAATAAAAAGAGATGTACCTGCAATTATAAAAGATTTAGGTTTATTAAATGAACATGGTTTTGAGCTTTTAAAAGTACCTAATGAATTTATAGTCTCAGATGATGAACTTAAAAAAGCATTTATAAGAGGATGTTTCTTAATAAGTGGAAGTGTCAATGATCCTAAAACTTCAAGGTATCATTTAGAATTTTTAATTGATGATGTAGAATTTGCAGACTTTTTGTGTTCACTTTTAAATGAATATAATTTAAATTCAAAAGTTCATAGAAGAAAAAAAGGATATATGGTATATATTAAAGAATCAGAAAAAATAAGTGCATTACTAACTATGATGAAAGCTTATGATGGGGTTTTATATTATGAAAACATAAGAACATATAGAGAAAAAATTAATATGTCAAATAGAATAAATAATTGTGAACAAGCAAATATAGAAAAAAGTATGAGATCTGCATTAAAACAAATAGAAGATATTAATTATTTAAAAGAAATAGATGCATATGATTTGCTTGATGAAAAGGTAAAGGAAGTTGCTGAATATAGAGTTAAATATCCAGAAAGTTCATTAATAGAGTTATCTGAAATAATAAGTTTAGAAACAAATTCAAAAGTAACTAAATCTTGTATAAATCATAGACTTAGAAAAATAAAAGAACTTGCAGATAAGGCAAAAAACAAATAAAAAGAATAAAGATTTAATTTTTGTACATATAGATAATAAAATGTATACGTGAATGATTAATTTATTTAATAATTAAATAAAAATGTGAAAATATGTGTAAAAAATGTTATTTTATAAAATAATAAAAATAAGACTTTAAGTCTTATTTTATTTATGATATAATTTTTCTAGTAGGGTGATATGAGTGGATAAAAAGGAATTTAAAACATTAGATGAGCAATTAAAAATATTTGAAAGTAAAGGTCTTACAATAAATGATCATGAAAGAGCAAAAGATATACTTTTAAAAGAAAACTACTTTTTTTTAAATGGATATAGGCTAATATTTATGTATTCTAATAATAATAAGAAATTTGTAAAAAATGCAACTTTTAAAGAATTATATACTATGTTTTTATTTGATAGAGAACTTAGAAATATATTATTTAAGAATTTATTAATTATAGAAAATAATATAAAAAGTATTATAAGTTATACTTTATCTATAAAATATGGATATAAAGAGAAAAATTATTTAAAAACATCAAATTTCACTGCTGATCATAAAGAGCAAAGAAGAGTTAATGATGTATTAAATAAAATGAAAAGACAAATAAGAGTTAATGCACAAAATCATACAGCAACTCTTCATTATATTAATAATTATGGATATATACCTTTATGGGTATTAGTTAAGGTACTATCTTTTGGTCTTATAAATGAATTATATGGAATATTAAAAACAGAAGATCAACTGGAAATATGTAATAGATATAATATAAGCATAGAAACAATGGAAGTATATTTATCTTTACTAGCAAATTATAGAAATTTATGTGCTCATGAAGATATAGTGTATGATCATAAAACACAAAGATATATATCACCTACAAGATTTCATGAAAAACTAGGTATTCCTAAAGATGAAGAAAATGAATATATATATGGTAAAAATGACATATTTGCACTTATTATTATATTAAAACAAATGCTTGATAAAGATAAATTTATAAGCATGATGAATGAAATAAGTATAAAAATAGAAGATTTTAATTGGCAAGTAAAATCTATACCTATAGAAAAATTATATAAAAGTATGGGATTACCAAAGAACTATATGGATATAATAGATATTGATTAGGGGAGTGACAAAATGAAAAAAGATAGAAAACAAATATTTAAATATTTCATATTTTATGTATTTACAATTTTTTCATCAATATTCGCAGTTATAATATATTTAAAATATTTTCCAGTAGCATCAAAAGTAATAACTGAAGAAAAAACAATTAACGAAACAAAATTAAGTGAAACTGCGATTGAAGAAGCAATTGAAACTGTATATGATTCAGTAATAACAGTAGAATCATATAGAAATAATCAAAATATAGGCAGTGGATCAGGATTTATTTATAAATCAGATTCAGAAAAAGGATATATATTAACAAATCACCATGTAATAAGTGGTGCAGATAAAGTAGAAGTAATACTTACGAATAATGAAGTTGTAGAAGTTAAATTGCTTGGCAGTGATGAATATACTGATATAGCAGTGTTATCAATAGATAAAGATAAAATAACAAAGGTAGCTACATTAGGTGATAGCGATAATATAAATTTAGGATCAACAGTTATTACTGTTGGTAGTCCGATGGGATCAGAATATAGTGGTTCTATTACAAGAGGTATAATATCAGGAAAAGATAGAATGATTGAAACTGATAATATAATTGCAAAAGTAATACAGACAGATGCAGCGATTAATCCCGGAAATAGTGGAGGACCTCTTGTAAATTTAGCAGGAGAAGTAATAGGTATAACATCTATGAAACTTGCAACAGAAGAAATAGAAGGTATGGGATTTGCAATACCTATAAATGATGTTAAAAATTATGTAACATACTTAGAAAAAGGTGAAGAAATACAAAGACCATCTATAGGTATATCAGTAATTGATTTAAGTGATAGATATAGTTTATATAGATATGGTATAAATATAAATACTAATGTAACTAAAGGTGTTGTTATATCAGATTTAGAATCTGGAAAATCTGCTGAAAAAGCAGGACTTAAAAAAGGAGATATAATAACTAAGTTTGATGATAATGAAATAACGGGAATTAGTTCACTTAGATATTATTTATATCAACATAAAACAGGAGATACTATTAAAGTAACTTATATAAGAGATGGCAAGACAGAAACACTTAATATGAAATTAATAGAGTCTAATTAACAGTAGTTTTACAAATCGTTAAATTCTAAGTAAAGTGCACAATTAAGTGCATTACGACCCAAAATGTACATTTTTATAAGAAAATGCAC
>CALVQR010000028.1 GCA_944358265.1 uncultured Bacilli bacterium
AAAAACTTTATTCCATATTCAATAGCTAATAAAAATAAATAAAAACCAAACCATACAGAAAAATTTAAAAATGCTACATCAAAAGTATTTTCAGCTCCTGTTCCATCAACCTTTCTAACAAAAATAAATACACTAACTCCCAAAAACACAATAAACTGAAAAATTTGAAATATTTTAAACCCACTCATCTTCATTTAAAAAGCTCCTTTCTTCATCATTATATCAAAAAAAGCAGACTTAAACATCCGCTTTATTAATTATTATACTGTTCCTGTACATTTTTAGGCATATCTTTAAACTCTATCTCTTCCCAAGCCTTAACACCCCTCGTTATCATCACATTAAGCTTTAAATAAGCATCATCTCTTAACTCTCTACTAGTTTTAAATGTAACTGTCTTAGATTTACCATTTTTATCATAAGCTTCCAAACTATATTCATATCTCATATCACCAGAATCTAAAGTTTGAACCTTTTCATTATCTATCTGAGTATAATATACACTTTCTTGATAAAACAACAGCCAAAATACTAGAAAAAATACAGCAATCACCAAAACAATACCAACTAAAGTAAACATTTTACCTTTCACATTGTCCATATTTTCACCTCCACTATCTTTCTTTTATAATATTTTTGCTTGCAAAATAAGTTATTAAGAAATATCCGCCATAAATAAACACAATAATTCCCGCAGTCATAATAATAGACTTCACAAGTTCTCCTTTACCAAATGTCTCTAAAATATATGTACAAAATTTAATACCAAAAATTGAATGAATAACTGCTAATACTAATGGAAATATAAAGAATATACCAATCTGTCTAAATAATGCCCTATTAAGCATCTTCTCATCAGTACCAATCTTTCTAAGCATTCTAAACCTTTCTTTGTTATCCGTTGACTCTGATAACTCCTTTAAAGCTAAAATAGCCGCACTAGCAATCAAAAATACAATTCCTAAATATAAACCAATAAATGTAATCATAGCCCCAAGACCAATACTACCTTCATATAAAGATAACTTAGTACTAGCTTCAATATCAGTATTTGAAGCATAAGCACTATTACCTGTCGCTACAATCATATCTTCGATTTCTTGTCTTTCTTCATCAGTATTTGCCTTATAATTAGCAACTAGTAACTCAGACTCTCTAGGAACACCTTCCAAAACCTCATCTGGAACAATAAATATTCCAGTATTAATATGATTACTTGCCATATAAATAAATCCATCCTTACACTCATCATACTTAGGTGTCAAAGTAAATCCATTCAAATTAATTGGTGTTCCTTTTTCTAAACTTTGATTTCTAATATCAATCCAAGAATCAAAATCAGCAATAATCACATACTCATTACTATCCAAATGAATTTGATCCAAACCATATAACTTAGCCACCTTATTATAATCACTAACCTTTATAAAAGACTCAGCTGCATCATAAGCTAAATATGGAAATTGTTTAGAAACCTCCGCATAATAACCTCCTAAAGTATCCCTAACTAAAATGTCATTACTTGCATATATATCAAACTCTAAAACATCCTTAAAATACTTATCAGTATCAAATCCAAGCCTATCTAAAGTTTCACTAACAGATATTTTAGAATCCTCTATAACCGCTTCAGAATAACCAGAATTAACTGGTAAATCCATCTTCTTATTAAGCTGTATATCAACAGGCGCCATCTGTTCCAAATTGCTTGTCATAGAATTTCTAATTGAAATAGCACTCGATAAAATACAAATTGTAAAAAATAACATCAAACAAATAATAGTCATCGAAAATACAGTTGTATTAATCTTACTACTAAACTGCCTTAAAATAAAACTATTTAACCCCTTATAATAAACATTCTTCATACTCATAAAAATTTTAAGTAATAATCCAGACAAAGACCAAAAAATAAAGAATGTAGACACTGCCCCAAGTGCGATTGGAATCAAAATTTTATCAGCCGTTTGCATATCAGTAACTCCAGCCGTTACACAAAAATAAGCATAACCTAAAACGCAAACAGAAATAATAAAAATAATCACACAAAGCCAAGGATTTTTCATCTTAATCTTCTCAGACTTTTTATTCGCATTAAGTAAATCAATTAATCTGCAGCGACTAACATTATATGTATTAAAAATCATAACTAAAACATACATAACACTAAAATAAATCAAAGTCTTAATACATGCCGAAGTCGAAAAAACAAATTCAAACTCAGTCATCTTTGCTTCAAACATATTCGCCACAAGTAAACTCATCACCTGTGATAACGCAGTTCCAAGCACTAAACCAATAACCAAAGAAATACATCCAACAATTAAAGTTTCAAAAAACAATATTAACGATACTTTTCTCTTACTCATTCCTAAAGTCAAATATATTCCAAACTCTTTATTCCTTCTTTTCATTAAAAATCTATTAGCATATATAATTAAGAACCCTAAAATAAAAGCCACAAACACACTTACACCAGACAGCATACTATTCATCAAATCTATAATTTCATAAGTCGATGAAGATACATTCATCATTACCGTTTGGCTTTCAATCGCATTAAATATATAAAATATTGCCACACCTAATATCAAAGTAAAAAAGTAGATGGCATAATCTTTTATACTTCTAGCAATATTCTTAATAGATAACTTAAAGAGCATCATTCAAATCTCCACCTAAAAGCGTTACAACATCAATAATCTTATCAAAAAATTCTTTTCTTGAATCGTTACCTCTAACAAGTTCATTAAAAATTTTACCATCCTTGATAAAAATTACACGTGATGCATAACTAGCCGTAAAAGCATCATGAGTCACCATCAAAATTGTCGCTTCTAATTCTTTATTTAAATAAGCAAATCTTTCAAGCAACATTTTTGCCGACTTTGAATCCAAAGCCCCTGTTGGCTCATCAGCCAAAATAAGCTTAGGATCTGTAATAATCGCTCTAGCTGAAGCCACTCTTTGTTTTTGACCACCACTCATTTGATAAGGATACTTTTTTAAAACATCTTTAATATCAAGCTCCTTAGCCACCTTATTTACTCTTCTTGCAATCTCACTAGCAGAAACATTTTGAATAGATAAAGCAAGAGCAATATTTTCATAAGCTGTCAAAGTATCAAGTAAATTAAAATCTTGAAAAATAAAACCTAATTCTTCTCTTCTAAATTTATTAAGATTATTGCCCTTTAACTTAGTAATATCTTCTCCACCAATAAAAATATGACCTGATGTCACTCTATCAATAGTCGAAATACAGTTTAAAAGTGTTGTCTTACCAGAACCAGAAGCTCCCATAATAGCAACAAACTCTCCCTTAGACGCTTCAAAAGATATATTATCTATTGCCTTTGTAAGACTAGATCTACTACCATAATATTTCTCCACATTGTAAATCTTTAAAATACTTTCCATAAAATATCTCCTTTCATGTCTACATTTTATGATAAAAAAAGGCTAATGTCGCCTTTTTAATATTACGGTATATTACTATTTTGTAATAATTTTAACGCACTTTATAAAAATCATCCTTAGAAAATGAAATTATAACCTCTGTATATTCATTTTGAACTGATAACACCTTAATTTTATGCCCTAATTTTTCGCATAACTTTTTAACTATATATAATCCCATACCAGTAGACTTTGAACTATTTCGTCCATTTTCTCCCGTAAAAGTTTTTTCAAACACTCGTCCAATATCTTTAGCTGGTATTCCAATACCATTATCAATAATGTGCAAATCCACCTGTTTTGGTAAATCATTAACAGTAAGATTAATAAATGAATCTTTATCCTTCTTATATTTTATACTATTACTAATAATTTGATTGATAATAAATTCAAGCCACTTAGAATCAGTAAGAACCACCTCATCTTTAACTTGAGATATAAAATTAATATTATTTTCAAGTAAATCATCTTTATTCTTCATAGCAACATTATTGATAATCTTTTTCAAACTAACTTCCTTAATTAAATAATCTTTCTCAGCATTCTCTGATCTAACATAATACAAAACTTGATCAACATAATCGTCAATTCTTTTTATTTGTTCCTCATACCTTTTATCCACCTTATTTTTCTGATTATGATTCATTAACATCAAACTCGCAATCGGAAGTTTTATCTCATGTATCCAAAGTTCAATATACTCTTTAAAATAAGTTAAACTAATCTCGTATTTTTTCACATTTTCATTCATTGATTTATTTATCTCATATAAAACCTCGTAAAGTACCTCTCCATCATAAAATGAAGGCTTATTAAGCATCTCTAAAACCAAATATTTTTTATCTAATTTTTCAGTATTACTAATTAAATTATTATAAAATCTTCTTCTCTTTAAATAACCTGTAAGTATCACTGCAAAACAAATAACCAAAAAAGTAATTGAAATCCCAAATACAAGCTGACTAGAAGCCTTAAAAGCAAAAAGCATCATCAAAGCTATAATATATCCAAAAATAACTATTAAAATTTCTATAAATTTAGAAATAAAATATTTACTAAACTTCATAATAATTTATACCCCTGACCTTTTCTTGTCTCAATAGCCCCATGAATCCCAAAATCTTCTAATTTACTTCTAAGCCGGCTAACATTAACCGTCAGAGCATTCTCATTAACATACTCTTCATTATTCCAAAGTTCTGTCATAAGCTCATCACGTGTTACAATATTTCCCCTATTATTAAGTAAACATAAAAATATCAACATCTCATTCTTAGTCAAATCTAATTCCTTATCATTCCTTACTAATATTCCCTTATTTTGATATACTTTAATATCATCATAATTTAAACTATTAACATTCTTTTCCATCCTTCTAAAAATATTAGCAATCCTCAAAAGCAAAATAGTCGGATTATAAGGTTTTGTTATATAATCATCAGCCCCATAAGACATAGATAATACCTCATCAGTTTCTAGTGCTCTACTAGTTAGCATAATAATTGGTACATTAGATACCTTTCTAATTTCCTTCAAAAGAAATTCACCATTAACCTTCGGTAAATTTATATCCAATAACAGTAAATCAAAATTACTATTTAAAATATCCTCTAACGTATTATCGTAATTAGTTAAAGTTATAACATTATAACCAGAAGTCTCTAAAAGATGAGTTAACTCTTCACTTATAATTTTATCATCTTCGACAATCATAACCGTTTTCACTTTTATCACCACTTTTATTATAGCATGTCTTTAAAAATTAATATCTTACAAAATAGTAATACTAATAATACCTAATCGTAAAAATAGTTCCTTTTCCCTTAAATGAATTAACACTAATTGAACCATTATTCATTTCAATTATTTTTTTCGCAAGCGCTAAACCTATTCCCACACTATCTTTCGAAGAATTTTTTCCCTTATAAAACCTCTCAAAAATATGAAGTAAATCTTTTTTATCAATACCCTCACCAGAATCTTTAATAATAATTTCTTTATATATCTTATTATCTATAACCTCTATATTAATAAAAGAATTTTCACTAGAATGCTCAATACAATTTTTCAAAATATTAATAATAGCCTCCACCTGCCAATTCAAATCACAAACAAGCTTAACATTATCATGAAAAACCACCTTAATCTCCACATTCTTTATCTCAGCCATCATCTCAACATTAGAAATAGCTTTTTTTATAATATCTTTTACTAAAACCTCTTTATTTTCAAACCTAACTACATTAGCATCAAACTTCGATAATTTTAATATTTCCGTAGCTAAATTACTAATATTTGTAACTTCTCTTTTAATACTTTGAATAAATTTCTCCTTAGTATCTTCATCCATATTCGGATTATCTAAAATATTATCAAGCATAATATTAATTGAAGTTAACGGTGTTTTTAACTGATGAGATATATCAGATAAAGAATCCTTTAACCTTAACTTATCATCCTTAGAACTTTCAGCCATCTCCTTTAACATAACCGTCGTTTTGTATATTTCATTTTTTAAAATAGAAAGCTCATCTTCCGTATTATCTTCTATATTAATCGCATAATTTTTCTTATTAATCTCTTTGATACACTTTACAATTCTTTTAATTTCTTTATCTTGATCATTCTCGTGCTTCAAATATAGTAAAATAATACTCAAAGCTAAACCAATAAATAAAATATTATATATAATTATAAATCTACTAAATAATCGGTCATTTTCCATAATTATAGATTCTTTTTGTACATCAATTCCATATCTACTAAAAATATCTTCAGAAATTTTATCATCACTATTTAAAACAGAAATAAGTTCACTCCTATCTATATTAGGATATTCTTCCTCAACTAAACTGACGATTACTGCTATTTTACTATTATAATTTTGAATATAAGATTGATATTGATAAAAGAAAAATATATTTCCGATAATTAAAAAAACAATAATTGGGATAAGCGACATTAATAAAAATCTTTTTAAATGAACCTTATTTTCTAGTATCATCTATTCTATATCCTATTCCTTTAATAGTAATAATTATATTAGACCCAATTTTTTCCCTAATTCTTTTCATATAAACTGTAACCGTATTATCATTAACATCATTGCTTGTCCACTCCCATATCTTTTCAATTATATAATCCCTTCTTACAACCTTTCCCAAATTAGTAAAAAGTAAATGTAATATTTTAAGTTCAAGTCTAGTTAACGGAATAACCTTTCCATCCTTACTTACTTCCATTTTATCAAAATCAAAACTAACATCATCTATGCTAATAATCGCCTCATTTTTATGTTTCATAATATTCCTTTTTATACGGGCTAGTAATTCCCTTGTAGAAAAAGGTTTTGTCATATAATCACTTGCGCCAAGTTCTAACCCCTTTACAACATCATCCTCACTATCTTTAGCCGTTAAAAATATACTAGGAATATTTTTTTCTTTAATATAATTTTGATATAAATCAAATCCATCTCCATCAGGCAAAGACACATCTATAATAGCAATATCTACTGACTTATTTTCTTTTAAAAACTCTATAGTATCCGCCACATTAGTGCAAATAAAAACTTCATAATCTTCTTGCTCTAAAGAATATTTTAAACCATCAATAATATTTTGATTATCTTCTATTAACAAAACATACATAAGCTTCTCCTCTCAATACTAGTATACCAAAAAAGGGAATAATTTTCCCTTTAAATATTATCCTTTCTGATTGTTTCAATAATATTTTGCTTATTAATTTTATTCATTGAATAACGCATAATAATATACACTAAAATAAATACTGCAAAAATAGAAATAATAGTTGCGGCAAGTGGGAAATGATAACCATAATCCATTTTATTAGCCGTTGCCAAATATATTAAATATGAACCAATAGTTCCTAAAACAATACCATAAATAAGTGCCTTTACAGAATAAAATATTGTTTCTAAATTAATCATTCGGTTAAATTCTTTTTTTGTCATTCCAACACTTTTAAGCATTGCAAACTCTTTTTGTCTAAGCTCTAAATTAGATGTTATTGTATTAAATATATTAGTTACCCCAATCAAAGTAATTACTGCAATAAATCCATATAAGAATATTGCCATAAGTAAATATAATGATTTTTCCGCTTGTGCATTCTCTTCAATATTTACCGCACTTAATTCTGGTAACTCTTCATCTATATCTAAGATAACTTGCGTAGGATTATCTGCTTGAATTGTTAAAATATAAGGTCTAAAATCTAAATCATGATATTCTTCTTCCGATACAATTAAATATCCGCTAGAATCCCAAAAGTTTTCAAGTCCACTTGGTCTTACATTTGTAACTTCTGAAACATCAATTTCGAGTGGACTACCATTATAAGTACCTTTGATTGTCTCATCCTTTTTATAATTATAAATACCTTTTTCCATTCGAACACCTTCAGCATTAATATATGAATAATTATTTACTAAAACCCCTTTATTTTTCACACTATTATAATCTAAACCTAATTTATCTACATATTCTTTAAAAGATTTTTCATCCATACCAATAATATTCATTTTACGTTTTTTATCACAATCCATATCAAAAGTATCTTTTCTCTCATCATAACAACCTTGCTCTCTTAACCCCTCTTCTAAAATATTTTTTCCAAAATCAGTTAATTTAGACAAATCATCTATCTCCAAATAACCATCAGATGTAAGAGAACTTTGATATAGCATCGTATAATCATCAGTACCTTCTACTTTTAAAGCATCTTCAAGTTTTGGTGAATCCTCAAAAGATGATGTTACCATAATATTATAATCAATATTATTATAATATGTATTTGTTACTGAAAATGTATAATACATAAAAGTATTCATACTAATAAATACAAACACACTAATAGCTAGAGAAATAACCGTTGTTCTATATTTCTTCTTACTTCTTTTTAAATTCTTATAAGCTATTACTCCACCAATACCAAATATTTTTTTAATAATAGATGGACTTTTTAACTTTTTCTTATTAATCTTAATATCATCATTACTTCTAATTAAATCAATTGGACTAACCTTACTTGCTTTCTTAGCTGCTCTGACACTAGAAAAATAAATTGTTACTACCCCAAGTATAACAGACACTAATATAGGAAATAGTGAAATAATACACTTCATTTCCACATTTCTTGTAATAAAATTACCAATTACTGAATTTACAATAATAGTTAAAATAAATACTGCCAAATAACCCACAATAATTCCTATTGGAATACCAACCATACCAATCATTAATCCTTCAGCAATAACACTTCTTTTAATTTGTTTTTTTGTTGCTCCCGCACTTGCAAGCATACCATAATTTTTTTTCTTTTCCATCACAGATATATCAAAAGAATTTTTAATACAAAATACACTCGTTCCCACAATGATTGTAAGCAAAACTGTAATAAGCGAATAAATCATAGTAGTTGTACCAGAATCAAACTTTAGCGCTTGCCATCTGAGTAATGAAGCATTAATACTATATTTATCAGTTGCTGTTAGTGAATCATTTGTAAAAGTAGTTCCTAAAATTTCTGAAAATGTTTTTTCATAACTAGCTGGATTTTTTATACGTATATAAACACTTTGATTTTTATTAGAACTATTTTCTAAACCTAGTGTAAGGCATCCAATTCCAGGATCTCCATATGGATCCAATTCATAATCTCTATCCATAATACCTACAATAGTAAATGTTCTTTCTTTAGAATTACTTATTAACTCATCTTCATTATATGGATTTTCTTTAGTCATTGTGTATCCATCTAACGATTTTCTCACACCATAATTCAAAGAAATAGTCTTACCAATATCATATTTATCCTTATCAAGTAAATATAGCTCTTCACTTATCAAAATTTCATCACTATTCTTTGGATATTCTCCATCAAGCAAACCTACTGTTAAATTAGTAAAACTTTTTTCATCATCATAAGAATATAAATGTATATACTGTCTATCTTCATTTTTATCTTCAAAATCAGAATAACCAATATCGCGCAAAACATCTATTTCTTCTATATCACGGTTATTCTCAAATACTTTTAAATCATCATTAGTCTGGTTAAAAAGCACAATATGATAATTACCTTTACTTTCTATTTCTGTTTGTACTAATGCATCTTGTAAACTGATAAACATTCCTGCAACCGCACATATTAAAGCAACTGATAATATAATGCCTATTAAAGTACCAATACTTCTTTTTTTATTTAAAAGAAGATTCTTAAGCGATAATTTATTTAAAGCCTTCATCTTTAGTCCTCCTGAATTATCTTTCCATCTTCAATTTGAATAATTCTATCAGCTTGCTGAGCAATTTCCATATTGTGAGTAATCATAATAATTGTTTGGTTATATTCTTTGTTAGATTTTTTCAATAATGAAACAATCTCATCACTTGACTTTGAATCCAAATTTCCTGTAGGTTCATCAGCTAAAATGATTGCTGGATTAGTAATCAAAGCTCTTCCAATAGAAACTCTTTGTTGCTGTCCACCTGAAAGCTCATTAGGTAAATGATCTTTTCTATATTCTAAACCTAATAATTTTAATAATTGTTTTAACTGCTTCTTATCTGCTTTTCTATTATCTAATTCAAGAGGTAATGTTATATTCTCTTCCACATTCAATATAGGAATCAAATTATAAAATTGATAAATTAAACCTATTTGCCTTCTTCGAAAAATAGCTAGTTTATCATCATTCATTTCATAAATATTTTTACCATTAATATAAACTTTTCCTTTAGTCGGTCTGTCTACTCCCCCAACTAAATGAAGAAGTGTTGATTTACCAGACCCACTTGCTCCTACAATCGCCACAAATTCACCTTTTTCAACTGAAAAAGATACATTATCCAAAGCAACAACCTTATTCTCACCTTTACCATAAACTTTTGAAAGATTCTCGGCTCTTAATATTTCCATATTTTTTCCTCCCTTTTGATTACATTATATAATAACTAAAATGACAAGTAAGTGACATTTTAAAATAAAATTTAAAAAGACTAGTAAACATATTACTAATCTATCTTCTCTCCATATCCCCATATTTATAAATATAACTTTGTAATTTATCCTCACCCACTTTATCAATACTAAAACCTATATTATCAGTATCCTTGCAGTAAATTGTATAATTTGTTCCATCTGGAAAAGTATTATAATATTCAATTTTATACATCGAATCACAATAATTAATGCCCGTCATATTATCTGTTTCTTCATTTAAAAGACTCATAATCTCATCTTTATTTTGATTATTAATATCCACATAATAATAATATTTTTTAGATAAATCTTCGCCAAGCGCTTTAAATGAAAAATATATACTTAAACAAATAAACACAATTACTAAGATTACTACAATAATAATAAAATTATACATCTTTCCTTTAGTTTTTATCTCATCTTCATTAAATTCCATAATCTCTCCTAATTTAAAATTACCTCATCCGCATAATCTGCTAAATAATTATCCTCTAAAATTAACTTACCATCCACAATTTCAAATACCGAAATTGAAGGAATATCAACATCATCAGCTTTTGAAGTAATTTTATCACGAGTATAATATAATTTATCACCTTTAATCTCGTATGTCCCACTAGACTTTTCTATTTCTTTTCTTGAAACATATCTCCAATCATCAGTAGGTGTTAAATATTCTACAGTCACATCAGCAGTAAAATTTCCATTATCATCATAACTATCAACAAATGACATTCTAAGCATCGGTTTAAATTCTTGATCAGGTGAAAGAGTGAAACTATTACCCATCGCATGAATACTAAGCATACTACCTAATTTTTTAGAATATTCTTCCGCCTTTTTTACAAAACAATAATTTCCATATCTCACATCATAAGTAATCGTATTATACAAAATATTATTTTTTATAGAATAATTAATTACTGTAAAATTATTATCCTTATCATAATAATAAGTTGTATCATTACATTTAACTTTTTTCAATGTGTTTAAATAATCCTTCACTTCTTTTTTTAAAACATTATTACCCCTAACATTTTTATATGAATAACTTCTATCATTTTCTCTACCAAGAAAAGACAACCTTGGAACACCCAATATCACCGTTTGTTTACCATCGCTCAAATCATAAGTAAAGCTTTTTTTAATAAAACCAAATGGTATCATTCTAAAAATCAAATATAAAACTAGCAAAACAACCACTATAATTAATATTTTCCTTTTCATCTTAAACCTCTCTAAAAAACTATTCCAAACTATACTCTACATTCATATCATCATCAACTATAATTTTTACCTTTTTAGTCACTACCGTGATTTTACCACTCGCATCTGTAAACTCAAAATCAATATTCATAACTCTTTCCCCACTATTTTTTGGAATAATATTTACCTCAAAATTCAAATTATACCCATCGGTAGACTTATCAGTTAAAACTAATTTAGCTATATCTGACTCCACATCACTAGGACCAAAATAACTATTACCAATTTCATTATTTACACTCAAATTAAAATGTGGATATTTATTTTCAATTTTATAATCAATATCACTATAATCAAAAACAGTTAAAAGCATACCAATATCATAATTATATTTTGAATCATCCAAAAACTCTTTAACTTGAAACTTATCCTCATTATTAACAATCAAATAAAATTCATTATTATCATAACATTCAAAATAATATTTATAAATCTCATTTTCATAAAACAAATTATTACTAGTGCATTCATCATTGTATTCAAAAGTTATATTTGGATGATTTATTTTGTCATACTCTTCATAATTCTTGTCATATAACATATTTCTGTATTTTATAAGTCCTATAAAAAGACAAACAACAACTAATACAAACAAACCCATTTTAATATAAGATTTCCTACTTATCTTATTGTGCTGAAGTAAAAATATATTATGAATCAAATCATTAACACTCCGAACTTTTAAAAGCAAATAAGCTAAAACAGCTCCAGATAAATTAAGAATCAAATCATCAACATCAAATCTACCAGAACCAGTAACTAACTGTAAAAACTCTATTCCAAGTATCATCAATACCATAGTAATAACAAAATATCTAAATTTATTTTGCTTCTTAAATAAAAGTGGTAAAAAGAAAGCCATTGGCATAAAAGCACACACATTACCAAACAAATTAAGCATTACCTGACTTGTCGAATACATACTATCAAACTTTTGAATAAATGTCATAATCGTTTCAAATGGCATCAAATTAACGCGTTCTTCTAAATTAGTAAATCCTTGAAAATTAAAACCATTTCTAAGCCACAAACTATCAAATAAAGTAAGTGTTATAAGTAAAACTAAATATAAAACAAAATACACATATAAATTTATCTTCATCGGTTTATTATTTTCGTAATACTTTAATAAACAAAAACCACCAACATACATAAAAGAGGCCATAACGCACATTAAACCAAGTCTAGCCATTTCTGTCATCTGAACTCTAAATTCCATCATTAAATAAAATAGTAATATCAAAATAGCTATCGTATAACCTATAATTCCCAAAACCAAATACTTTCTTTTTCTCATTTTAAAACCCACTTTCAAAATAATACATTAATTATAAAATTCATTTAATATATTTGCTAAAACCTTTGGACACTCCTCATTTATAATATGTGAAGCTTTTTCAATAATCTTTAACTCTGAATTTTTAATATGTTTAGCTAAATAATATGCAGACTTAATATTTGCCTTATCTTTCTCACCACATATTATTAAAGTTTTACATTTAATCTCCGAAACCCTACCACTAAAATCCAAATTTTTCATAGACTTACCTAAAATAAAAGTATCTTTCTTATTAAAAGCCATACTATCAAACATTGATTTAGGCAAAAACCTAAAAATAATATTTTGAATTCCAAACATAAATTTAGGCACTTTATATGGTGTTCCAATTAGTACCAGTGAATTAACTTTATCTGGAAAATCCAACGCATAATTTAAAGCTAAAATACCCCCTAATGAAAGACCACATAAATCTACTTTTCCTGAAACCTTATTACAGTATTCTATAAATGCAAAATACAAATTATCATAACTAGCCTTCTTACCATTCAAAATCAAAGATAAATCTGGAAGCAAAACATCATCACTATTCATATATTTAATTGTCTCATTATAGCTATCAGCCTTATGACCAGATCCATGAATTAATATTTTTTTCATATAACCTCCCAAACTTTATAATAAAATACCTCTAACAAAAGCTTTTAAATATCTGATACAATTATAATATTTTAATGCCCTTATATCTACCATTTAAAGATGGAAATATGTCACCCAAACATAACATTTTAATATTTTCCCCTACTTCTATAAAATATTATATCAGAAAAAAATCTGTATACCAATATAACACCACTAGTTGTCTTAAAGTTAAAAAT
>CALVQR010000029.1 GCA_944358265.1 uncultured Bacilli bacterium
TGGATAAGTCTAAATTTAATTGATAAAGATTTAATTAATGCTACTATATCTATTGAAGATAAGAGATTTTACTCTCATAATGGTTTTGATTATATTAGAATTATAAAATCTATGTACAATAATATAAAAAAAGGTAATATTGTTGAAGGTGCTTCTACCATATCACAACAATATGCGAGAAATCTATATCTAAATTTTGATAGAAATTGGTCTAGAAAAATAAAAGAAGCGTGGCTTGCTTTAAAACTTGAAATTAATTATTCAAAAGATGAAATTTTAGAAGGATATTTAAATACTATCAATTACGGTAATGGCGTTATGGGAATACAAAATGCATCTAAATATTATTTTAATAAAGGTGCTGAAAATTTAACATTAGCAGAAGCTTCCATGCTCGCAGGAATACCTGGTTCTCCTCAAGAATACTCACCTATAAATAATGAAAACAAAGCTAAAAAAAGACAAAAAATAATACTTAATACAATGGTTGAAAATGGCTATATTTCTAAGCAAGATGCTAATGATGCATATAACACAAAGCTAACTTATTATGGAAAAAAAGAAACATTAAATTTATCAACATTAATGTATTACAAAGATGCTGTTTTATATGAACTAGAAAATTTAAATATAATTCCTAATGATTATTTAGATTCAAATAGTTTAAAAATATATACTAATTTGGATTTAAATGCACAATCTTCTTTAGAAAATTCAATTAATTCTAATATTACTGATAATGATAATATACAAGTTTCCAGTGTTATGGTTGAAAATAAATCAGGAAAGGTAATTGCTCTTACTGGAGGTAGAAATTATGAAAAAAGTCAGTATAATAGAGCTTTATATTCTAAAAGACAAGTTGGTTCTACTATGAAACCTCTTCTTTATTATGCTGCTCTTGAAAATGGATTTACTGCATCATCTACTTTCTTATCTGAACCTACTACTTTTTCATTAGATAATAACCAAACTTATACTCCAGCAAATTACGGAAATATTTATCCAAATTATCCTATTCCACTTATGCTTGCTATAGCTTATTCAGACAACATTTATGCTATTAAAACTCATTTATTTTTAGGAGAAAATGCTATTATAGATGTATCTAAAAAAGCAGGTATTACTACACAATTACCTACTAATGTATCTCTTCCTCTTGGTACAACAGAACTTAATATTATGGAATTTACTAAGGCATATGCTACTATTGCAAATGAAGGAAAAAGAAATAATTTGTATCTAATTAGGAAAGTTGAAAATGAAAAAGGTAAAAATATATATAAACATAAAAATAGTTCTAAACAAGTTTTAGATAAAAATTACACATATATTCTTAGTTCTTTACTTAATAATTGTTATGATAATACTCTAACTGATTATACAACACCTACTTGTCTTAGCATTAGACCTAAACTTACAAAAACTTATGCGATTAAAACAGGTACTACTAATACTGATTCTTGGACAATGGGTTATAATAAAAGTTATACATTAAGCGTATGGATCGGATACGATAATAATAAAGAAATACAAAATAAAGATATGAAATATTCAAAAAATATTTGGGCTGATACTATTGAAAATTATTTAAGAGAAAAAGAGGATTCTTGGTATGACAAACCCAAAAATGTCATATCTGTTATTGTAAATCCTTTAAGTGGAAAACTTGCAACAAATTCTTCTCCTAAGAAAAAATTAATATATTATTTAAAAGGTACTCAACCCACTGAATTTGATTCTGAAGAATAAAAAAGAGATAAGTTCAATATATAAAAACTTATCTTTTTATTTTTCTATTTTTATGATAAATTCATATAATTCATCAAAATCATATTTTTCTATTTTTGCATCAAAACCTAATTCTTTTATTTCATTTAAAACATTATTTATTTTTTCAATTACTAAATTAATATCTTTTTGTCTTAATTTATATATGTCATTTAAACTTATTATAGTTTCTTCAGGTTTTTCATCTTCAATTACTTCTATTTCTTCTTCAAGACTTGGTATATTTATTTCAGTATTTATATTGTTTAACCTTGTATCTAAATTATCTGGATTTTTGGGTTCTTTCATTTTAGGTATTAATAAATCTGGGAAATCAAATTTTTTTTCTTGATTATTATTACTTGATGAGTTAATAATTTCATGTTCTTCAACAGGAGTATTAAGTTTACTGGATATTAAATTTTCTGTGTCTCTAACATTTAATTTTTTTTCTAATATTTCTTCTAGCACTTTTCTTTGCATATATTTATCATCTAATCTAAGTAAACTTCTTGCATGTCTTTCTGATATTTTATTATTTAAAAGTGCCTCTTGCACTTCTTGATCTAAATTTAAAAGTCTTAATTTATTTGAAATAGTTGCTTGTGCTTTTCCCATTCTACTTGCGAGCTGGTCTTGGGTTAAATATCCTCTATCAAGTAATTTTTTATAAGATTTTGCCTCTTCAATTGGAGATAAATCTCTTCTTTGAATATTTTCCACAATAGCGACTTCTGCTGATTCATTGTCATTCAAATCTATAATTACTGCAGGAACTGTAGTTAATCCCGCTATATACGCTGCTTTATATCTTCTTTCTCCTGCGATTATCTCGTATTTATCACCTATTTTTCTAAGTACTAATGGTTGAATTATACCGTGTTGTCTTATAGATTCTGCAAGTTCATTTAATCCTTGCTCATCAAAAGATAATCTTGGTTGAAATCTATTTGGAATTATGTCATCTAGTGCTACATCAATTATTTCTTTTTCTCTTCCATTCATACTACTCACCCTTTTATTCTTATATATTAAGTTTACAATAAAAATCCATTTTTTACAATGGATTTTTACTAATTTTATCAAATTTACGAGGATACTTTTCTTTTGTTTTTTTTATCTTTTTTATTTTTATAAGATTTCTTTTACTTTTTTCTTTTGGCAAATTAAATGATATTACATCTTCTACTATACTATCTAATTCATTTAATGATTTTTTTGAATTATCTAATTCTTCATCTATATTTGCTTTCATTGGAATAAAATATCCATCTATTTTAACCATAGGAATACATATCTCATTTAATATATTTAACTTTGCAACTGCACGGGATGTTACTAAATCAAATACTTCTATATTATCTCTTGCAAATTCTTCTGCTCTTGCATGAACAACAGCTATGTTTTTTAATTTTAGTTTATCTATAATTTCATTTAAAAATATAACTCTTTTATTTAATGCATCAACAAGTATAATATCAAGATTTGGAAACAATATTTTTAGAACTACTCCAGGAAATCCTGCACCTGTTCCTACATCACATACTTTTATATTTTTAGTTAAATCATATGCTTTGATAAGAGTTAAACTATCATAAAAATGTTTTAGATATACTTCTTCTTTATTAGTAATTGTAGTTAAATTTATTTTTTTGTTCCAATTAATTAGTAAATCATAATATTTATTTAATTTATCTAATTGTTCATCAGTTATAATTATTCCTAATTTTTTTAATTCTTCAATAAATTCATTAATTTTCATTAAAATACCTCTTCATATAAATTGAAAGTATAGATATATCTGATGGATTTACACCGCTTATTCTTATTGCTTGTCCAAAATTTTCAGGTTTTACTTCTTTTAGTTTTATTCTTGCTTCACTTGCTAAATTAGGAATTTTATCATAATTTATATCTTTTGGTATTTTTTTGTTTTCCAATTTTCTCATTTTTTCTGCTTCTTTTTTTGTTTTCTTTATATATCCTTCATATTTAATCATTATCTCTGCTTGTTGTAATTCAAGTTCATTATATTCTTTAAACAATTTTGATTTAACATCATTTATAGATACTTCTGTTCTTTTTATATAGTCATATGCATTTATATTTTTTTCATCTTTTATTTTTATATTTTTTAATTTTTCTATTATTTCATTAATATTATTTTCTTTAGTTATTAATTTTTTATATTGTTCTTCATTTATTAATCCTACTTCATAACCATGTTTTCTAAGTCTTAGATCTGCATTATCATGTCTTAAAAGTAGACGATATTCTGCACGGGATGTTAAAAGTCTATATGGATCTTTTACCCCTTTTGTAACTAAATCATCTATTAATACTCCAATGTACGATTCATCCCTTTTTAAAATTAATGGTTCCTTACCTTCTAATTTAAGAGATGCGTTTATACCAGCGATTAATCCTTGCCCTGCGGCTTCTTCATAACCACTTGTTCCATTTATTTGCCCTGCGGTAAATAAACTATCTATTATCTTTGTTTCAAGTGAAGGATATAAATCTCTAGAATCTATTGCGTCATATTCAATTGCATATGCATATCTAAGTATTTTTGCATGTTCAAGACCAGGAAGACTATGAACCATTTTATCTTGTACATCATATGGCATACTTGTTGAAAAACCTTGAAGATATATATCATCATAATATTTACTTTCTGGCTCTAAAAATAATTGATGACGTTCTTTATCAGCAAATCTTACAACTTTATCTTCAATAGATGGACAATATCTAGGACCTGTCCCTAATTTTTCATAAAATCCACCATACATGCTTGATTTATCTAAATTATCTCTAATTATTTTATGTGTTTCTTCGGTAGTATAAGTTAAATAACATGGTTCTTGATCTTCCACAGTATAATATGGTTCATTATCAAAAGAAAAAGTATATAATTTATCATCTCCATCTTCTCTTTTTGTTTTTGAAAAATCTATACTGTTTCTTTCTATTCTAGGTGGGGTCCCTGTTTTTAATCTTAATAATTTAAAACCTAATTTTTCTAAATTATCACTTAGATATAATGAAGGCCTTGTTCCTTTTGGTCCACTTACTGTTCTTTTATCTCCAACAAGAATATTTGCTTTCATATATGTTCCTGTTGTAAGAATAACTGCATTACACATTATTTCTTTTCCTGTGGATAACTTAACTCCTTTGATTTTATTTTTTTCTACTATTAAATCTTCAACCATTTCCTCAATTATATCTATATTTTTGTGTTCTTCTAAAAGTTTAAGCATTTCTTTTGGATATGAAATTTTATCTCCTTGAGCTCGAAGAGATCTTACTGCTGGACCTTTACTACTATTTAAAAGTTTCATTTGAAGTAATGTTTTATCTGCTACTTTACCCATATATCCACCAAGTGCATCTATTTCTCTTACAACAATTCCTTTTGCAGAACCTCCAATTGATGGATTACATGGCATCATTGCGATTGTATCTTTTGAACCCGTTATTAATAATGTTTTATGTCCTTTGTTTGCAGATGCTAAAACAGCTTCACATCCTGCATGTCCTCCACCAACAACTATAACTTCATATTGCATATTTTGCACCTTCTTTTTGCAAATGTATTATACTACAAGATTAAATTTTATACAATTATCCAAATAAAAAACACATAATAAATATGTGATTAATATTCTTTTTTTCTAAATTTTTTAAATAAGTATTAATTTTATAAAATTTTTTATATCTAATTCTTTGTTTAACAATCTATATAAGTTTTTTATTAATTTTAAATCTAAATTATATTTATTCATTAATTCATATGTACTATTTATATTATCAAATCCCTCAATTACCATACCTATTTCCTTTTGTATTTCTTCTTTTGTTTTACCTTGTGATAAAAGCATTCCTGCTCTTTTATTTCTACTTTCATTTCCAATTGACGTTGTAAGTAAGTCTCCAAGACCTGATAAATTATAGAATGTACTTTCTTTTGCTCCCATCTTTATACCTATTTCTTTTATTTCATTCAAACCCTCAGTTATTATATATGATAATGTATTAGTCCCATATTCTAATCCTTCAACAATCCCACTTGCAATTGAAACAATATTTTTAAGTGCTCCTCCTACTTGTATACCTATCATATCATCTGTATATCTTAATTTAAAAGTATCTGTATTAAAAATTTCTTCTATTTTTTTATTTCCTGAATATTCTACAATTGTTGGAATTTCATCTACTATTTGACCTGCATGAGAAGGTCCTGATATTACAGATACATTAATATTTGGCAATTCTTCTTTTACTATTTCACTTAGTATTTTATTTGTTTTTTCTTCTATGCCTTTAGATGTAATTATTATATCTTGATTTACTATATACTCTTTTATTTCTTCACAAGTTTTTCTTATTACTTTTGATGGAGACGCTATTACAATAAATTCTGATCCTTCTAAAGCATTTTTATAATCTGTATAACATTTTATTTTTGAATCTAATTTTAAATTTTTCAAATATATACTTTTATGTTCATTATTAATTAAATCTGATTCTTCTTTCTTAAAAGACCAGATTTTTATATTATTTTCTTTATTTTTACTTAGTACATATGCAAGTGCACATCCAAAACTACCACTACCTATTATTGTTATATTATTCATTTTAACCTACTTTCCTAAGCAAAAGTTACTAAATAGTGTGTCTATTAATTTATCATCATAACTTTCACCTATTATTTCATTTAATATTTCACAAATTTCTTTTATATCTATCTCTAAGATATCTATAGGAATATCATCTTCTAATGCTTTTTCTAACTCTTTTGCCTTCGCAACTGCTTTTTTTACAAGTGATATTTGTCTAGAATTTGATAAATAAGTAAAATCTTTATTATTTAATTCATCTAATTTAAATATATCACTTATTTCTTTTTTTAACTCTTCTACATCTTCTAAGGCAGAAATTTTGATTATTTTTTCTTCTTTAAATGTATCAAAATCTATTTTAGATTCTAAATCCATTTTATTTATTACAATTATTCTTTTCTTATTTTTTGTTTTTATTAATAAATCTATATCTTCTTTTGTTAATTTTTCATTATTATTAAATACTAATATTATTAAATCTGATTCATCAATTAATTTAATACTTTTTTCAACACCTATTTTTTCTACAGTATCTTCTGTTTTTCTAATTCCTGCGGTATCAATAATATTAAGTAAAATTCCATTTATTCTTATTTGTCCTTCAACAATATCTCTTGTTGTTCCTGCAATATCTGTAACTATTGCTTTTTCTTCATTTATTAATTTATTAAGTATAGAACTTTTTCCTACATTTGGTTTTCCTAAAATTAAAGTATTTATACCTTCTTTTATTATTTTTCCATTTTCTGATTCATATAGAAGTTTTGTTAATTCTTTATTTATATATTTTGATATTTTTTCTATTTCTTTTTGTGTAACAATTTCAATATCTTCATATTCTGGATAATCTATATTTACTTCTATATTTGCATTTACCATTATAAGCTTATCTACTATGTCTTTTATTAATTTAGATATTTTTCCTTCTACTCCATTAATTGCAAGTTTTCTAGAACTTTCAGTTTTAGAATTTATTAAATCCATTATACTTTCTGCTTCAATTAAGTCTATTCTACCATTTAGAAATGCTCTTTTTGTAAATTCTCCCGGTTCTGCAAGCCTTGCTCCATTATTTAATAAAAGTTCTAATATTTTATTGGTTGTGGCAATACCTCCATGTGAATTAATTTCAACAACATCTTCCATAGTAAAAGACCTTGGTGATTTCATTATTGATACCAATACTTCATCTATTATTTTTCCATCTTCTATAATGTGTCCATAATTAATAGTATGAGATCTTTTTTTAGTTAAATCTTTATCAAATATTTTATCAACTATATCTATTGCCTCATTACCACTTACTCTTAATATAGATATAGCTCCAATACCTACTGCGGTTGATATTGCACATATAGTATCATTCATATTATCACTTCCTATTTTTATTATTATATCATAATGAAAAAAACTTATATAATTAAGTTTTAGAAAAATACTTTGGATATACAGATTTATGACATAGTGTTACTGCTTTTTTGGCAGATTCTACTGTTGTTATTTCTTTATCACAATATTCACTTAACCTTTTTTTTAATAAATTTAAAAAACCTATAATAGATTCTCCATTTTCTACATTATTATAATATTCTTTAAGTTCCTTAGATGAAAATACAAATTTATAAAATCTATCTTTTATTAAAAATTCTAGTAAACTGTAATTAAAACTACTTATATTTTCTTTATATAATTTTATCGTTTCTGTATTACTATTACTATATTCACACGTATCAATTATATTAAATACGCCATTTTTATATAATATATTAAAAAGTACATCACAAACCTTTATTCCCTTATCTGATATTATTTTTGTATCTTTTTCTACAGCATAACATCCTTTTATTATTTTATCAAATAATATTTTATCTCTATTAACTTCTATTAAATTTTTACCTGTTGAATATTTTGTTATATATCCTGATAAAAATTCATCAATAAAAAATATCTTATATCCAAATAAATAAGTTTTAGTTTTTATATCTTTATACCTTAATATATCTTCTTTTTTTAAACCTCTATTATCTGGACCACACAAATATTTCATAACTTCTTTTTGATTTAATCTTTTACATATGCCTTCAGATGCTGAGCCTAAATATATTAATTTATTCCACATTTTTTCAAAATCTTTCTTACTATAATAAATTTCTTCCATACAATATCACCTTTGTGATGCATATATTAACATTTAATATATTTTTTGTCAAAGAAAAAAAGAACTATTTAGATGGTTTTATAACAACACATCTATTTGGTTCTTCTCCTTCACTTTCAGTTTTTATACCTTTCAAATTCTTTAAAACTTCATGAACTAATCTTCTTTCAAAAGAATTCATAGAATCCATTTTTATTTCTATTCCTGTTTGAAGAACTTCTTTTGCTAATTTTTTAGCAAGATATTCTATACTTCTTTGATGTTTTTCCTTATAATTTTCTACATCTAACACAATATTAGCATGAATTCCTGTATTTACATATATTGCTTGTCTAAGTATTATTTGAATTGAATTTAATGTTCTCCCATTTTTTCCAATAAGTATTGAATTATTATTAGAATGCAATTTTATTAATATATGATTTTCTTTTCTCTTAGTTTCTAATTTTATTTCAAGACCCATTCCAGAAACAATATTCTTTATAAATTTCTTAGAAAATTCTAATACATCACTTTTTAATACTACTTTTAATGTTATTTTTTTCTTCTTTAATAACCCTGTAGTTTCTTCTTTTGTTACATAAAGTAACTCATCTTCCTTAACATCAAGTTCTTTTAATGCTGTTAATATTAACTCTTCTTCATTTTTTCCTTCATAAATATATGTTTTCATACTATTTTACCTCTTTCTTAGCAATTTTCTTAACTATTAAGTTTTGAACAATTGTAAATAATGTTGATGCAATCCAATAAAGAGAAATTGCAACTGAAAAATTAAGTGATGATATTGCAATTATTATAAGTAAGAAATTTGTAAATGTATTTGGATTTATATCATTAGTTTGTGGTGTTGGTGCTGTTGTATTTAATTTTTGTGATATAAATGTTGTTAATATTATTATTATAACTATTATTGCATATTCAAGATGGCCTGATGTAATTGCTTTTAGAGGAGTTGTTCCTAAAGTTAAACCTAATAAATTTTCTTCAAATATTACTGGTACTCTATTTACTGCTTCTAAGAAACCAAATAATAATGGAATTTGTATAAAGGCAAATAAACAACTTGAAAAAGGATTTATATTATATTTTTTATATAATGTCATCATTTCCATTGATTTTTGATTCATAGATTGTTGATCATTTTTATTTTCATATTTTTTATTAATTAATTCCATTTCTGGTTGCATTTTTTTCATATTTTCTGATTGAACTGCCGTTTTTTTTGTAAAAGGAGCAAGTAAAATTCTTATTAAAATAGATAAGATAATTAATGCTATACCATAACTATGAACCAAATCACCTATTTTTATTGTAAGCCAAGCAAGTGGTTTTACTACAAGTGTTTCCCATAAATTATTATAATTTCCATCATTTATAGAAAAATCTGAACATTCTGGTAATTTAGATATATCTATTTGTTCTTTATATTCTTCATATTTTTCTTTTAATCCTTCATCTGTAGGTTTACATAATATATTTTCATTTAAAGTTATTTTTAAATTATCATCTTCATATGTTACCACTTTATTTGTTTTTGGATCTTTTAATGTTTGAGTACAACCTGTTACAAGAAATATCACAAACAAAAATATAAATATTTTTTTAAATTTATGTTTCATATATAATTCTCCTAATCTAATATTTTTGAAAATAAATCTATTAAATTGATTTTTATTTGATTATAATTTAAATCATTTATTTCATTCTTTAATATTATAACATAATCATTTGAAGTTTCAAATATTAAATTACTTTTATCAATAATATCTTTTATTTGTCTTTTTAATTTATTTCTTCTTACTGCATTTCCTATTTTTTTTGAAACACATATTGCAAATCTTGTTTTATTTAAATTATTTCTATTTTCATATATATAAAAATATTTATTTTTGTTAATATTTCTTTTTTTTATTATATTATTTATATCATAATTTTTTTTAATAATATTTGATTTTTTCATTTTTTCACCTACTTACAAAAAAAACCACTAAAATAAAGTGGAATTATTTACATAAAGCTTTGCGTCCTTTTTTTCTTCTATTATTTAATACTTTACCTTTTACTCTAGAAAAAAATCCATGTTTTTTTGCTTTTTTTCTATTATTTGGTTGAAAAGTTCTTTTCATCTTTACACCTCCAGCTCATAAAAACATTACAATTATATATATTTTTAATAAAAAAGTCAAACTATTTTATCATTTTATAAAATTTTTGGATAATTTTCTTTTTGTTCTTCTTTTATTTCATCTACTATTTCATCGCATAATAATTCAAATTCTTTTATATGTTGACTACTTACGCCTAATTGACAAACATCAATAAAATAATATAAATCTTCTTGAGTTGCTTCATAATATTTACTTATATCTATTCCTACTCTATTATATCCATCTCTGTCTATTAATTTATTTATATTCCCATTTATATCGTAATAATTTTCATTTATTTTTGTTATTGCATGAATATCGCCATATGATGCCATACTTGTATATACTTTTGCCTCATCACCAAATATTTTTTTTAACATAATTGCAAAATAATAACATCCACCTTCCATGAAACTAGATACAGCATATCCACCTGTTTTTTCTTGATACTTTTTAGATATTTTATCTATAACAAGTTCTACATCTTCATTTGAAATATTTTTAGAATTTTCTTGTGATTCTTTATTTGCATAAATTTCTTTTTCTTCTTTTAACATATCAAACACCCTATGAGTATTATAATTGATTTTATTAATAAAATCAATATTTTATGATATAATTATAATATATTTATGGTATACAAGGAGAATTATTATGAATAAAATTTATATAAAAGATATAATAAACGTATGCAATGATTACAATGCTGAGCTTTTTTGTGGAAATAATGAACTTGAATGCATTTCTTTCTCTAATGATACAAGAAAAATTTCAAAAGATGATATTTATATAGGTATAAAAGGTAAAAATTTTGATGGAAATAAATTTTTTAATGAGGCTTTTAATAAAGGAGCAAGTGCATGTATATTAGAAAGAGAGTCTTTCATTAAATTAAATATAGATAAGGATAATTGTAAAAATAAAACTATTGTATTAGTTGATAATTCAATAAAAGCTCTCCAAAAATTAGCAGAATATAAACTTTCTTTATATAATATACCTGTGATTGCTATTACAGGAAGTGTAGGGAAGACTAGTACAAAAGATATAGTTGCGAGTGTTCTTTCTCAAAAATATAAAGTTTTGAAAACTGAAGGTAATTATAATAATGAAATAGGTTTACCATTAACTATTTTAAAATTAAAAGATCATAATGCGATTGTTTTAGAAATGGGAATGAATTCTCTAGGAGAAATTAGTTTACTTAGTAATATTGCAAAACCTGACATTGCTGTTATTACAAATATTGGAACAGCTCATATAGGTAATTTAGGTTCTAGAGAAAATATTTTAAAGGCTAAATTAGAAATATTAGATGGATTAAAGAAAAATGGAGTATTAATAATAAATAATGATAATGATTTATTACATGAAAATATTGATAAAATAAATAAAAAAGTAAAAACAATCACAATAGGAATAGAAAATAGTAGTGATTATAAAGCAGAAAATATAATTGATAATATTTTTGAAAGTACATTTTTTATTAACAATAATAAAATTAAAGTTAATGTAGGCGGGTATCCATTTATATATAATAGTTTAGTTGCTTTCGCAATTGGCAAATATTTAAATATATATGAAAAAGATATTATTAAAGGAATAGAATCATTTAAATTATCTCAAAATAGAATGGAAAAAATAATTAATAAAAGGGGAGTAACTATAATAAATGATACTTATAATGCTAGTTATGATTCTATAATCGCTGCGATTAATATAATAAATAAATCAAACTATAAAAGAAAAATACTATTATTAGGAGATATATTAGAATTAGGTAATTTTTCTAAAGAAATTCATAGTAAAATAGGTAATTATATAAGTAATATGAATTTTGATGGAATTATTTTAGTAGGTAAGGAAGTAAATTATATAAAGACAGAATTAATAAAAAATAAGTTTGATGTAAATAAAATATATTATTTTGAAAAAGAAAGAGATACATATGATTTTTTAGACAATTATTTACAAAGTGGAGATATTATTTTAATAAAAGGATCTCATGGTATGAATTTGATAAATATTGTGGATAAAATCAAATAAATTTTTAAAGTGAAAATTTAATTCACTTTTTTTGTGGAAAAAATTAAATTTTTTTATTATAATATATAACAAAAATTAATTATTAACATTTTCAACAAATATGTTGATAAAAAACTATGTTTATAAAAAATACTGTTAAAATCAAATTTGTGGAAATTGTTGAAAACATAACTATAATCTTATTTTATAATGTTTTTTTTCCACTTTTGCTGTTTATAATTGTTGTTGATTTAATTTTTATGTTGAAATTAATAAAAAATAAGTTATAATTAACTTAAACGTATATACTATCTAAAATAAGGGGCGGTGGTATAATGAATATTGACATTATATGGGAAAAATTTTTAAAAACTATAAAACCAAGAATATCTTAGTTATCATATAATATTTGGTTTTCTT
>CALVQR010000030.1 GCA_944358265.1 uncultured Bacilli bacterium
AATAAGAATCATAACACAAATATCTTAATTTCAAATCCTTATACAACAAAAATAATAAAAAAAAGATTTTTTAAGTCTTTTTTTTTTTAAATTTCATATAATTTACTGGTGATAGTTATGATTATATATTCTCATAGAGGAGAATCAAAATATGCGCCAGAAAATACGATGAGTTCATTCTATTTAGCATATTTTGTTAATGGTGATGGAATAGAGACAGATTTAAGAAAGACACGTGACGATGAATTAGTATTAATTCATGATAAAACAATTGACAGAACATCAAATTATAGTGGAAGAATTATAGATTATAATTATAAAGATTTATTAAACATGGATTTTGGAAACAAGAAATATAGTAATGAAAAAATTGTAAAGTTAGAAGAATTTTTAAAAAATTTTGGCGATAAAAAAATACAACTTTATTTAGAAATAAAAGAATCAGGATATGAGAAATTAATAATTGATAAAATTAATAATTATAATTTAAAAAACTTAACATTAATTTCATTTAAATATGATGTATTAAAAAAATTAAGAAAGTTATCTGATGATGTAAATTTAGGATGGTTAATATATGATTTAAATGAAAGTGTATTAAAAGATTGTAAGAATATTAAATTAAATCATGTGTTATGTACGTCAATATGTTTAGAAAAAAAAGAAGTAGAAATACTAAAGAAAAACAATTTTATTGTGTGCGCATGGGGAATAATAAATAAGCACGATATTAAAAAATTATATGAAATGGGTGTTGATAGAATAATTTTTGATAGTGGATATGATGCAAAAAAATATTTAAAAGAGGAAATAGGTGAATAATATTTATTTGTTTATTTCTGGAATTTTTGTAGGATCAGGAGTGGTATTACCAGGTGTTAGTGGATCAGTTATAGCAATAATAATGGGGATATACGATTATATAATTTTTACGTTAAATAATGTAAAATTAAATTTTAAAGAAAAATTTTTAAAACTATTACCTTTATTAATTGGAATATCATTTGGAGTTATTGTATTTGGGAATATACTATTGATTTTATATGATAAATTCCAATATGAAATGATGTATATTTTCATGGGATTAATATTAGGTGAAATTCCTTTATTAGTTAGTAAAGTAAAAAAAGAAAAAGGTGAAGAAATAAATAAAAAATATGTTTTTATAAGTATATTTATTTCTGTTACATTAATAATTCTTCCGAAGATATTAAACTTTAATATAAATAATCCATTTAATCCTATTAATCTGTTTTTTTCAGGTTTTTTGTATATAGCGGGGAAAATAATACCTGGAATAAGCAGTTCATTATTTTTAATGATACTTGGGTTATACGAATATATTTTAAATTTAATATCAAATCCATTTTCACTTACAATTAATCAAATAATTTTATTAATACCATTTTTTTGTGGAATATTATTTGGATTCTTAATACTTATAAGGTTAATAAATTATCTATTTAATAGATTTTTTTCAAAAACCTATAGCGTAATTATTGGGTTTGTAATAGGATCTGTTTTTGCAATATATCCAGGAGTAGAGATAAATATAAGAGGATTTATTTCAATAATTTTTATGATAATCTCGTTTATGATTACATATAAAATGTCTAAAAAAAATTAAAAAAATAATATAAATATTGACATTTTATGAAAAAATTTGTATACTTAAATAGCAATTTAAGTATTTTTGGTTTCGTGGTGCAGTGGTTAACACGTCTGCCTGTCACGCAGAAGATCGCGGGTTCAAGTCCCGTCGGAACCGCCATTATTTTTTTTGGCTCTGTAGCTCAGTCGGTAGAGCACGAGACTGAAAATCTCGGTGTCGGCAGTTCGATCCTGCCCGGAGCCACCATTAATATTGAGTTAATCGTGCGTTCATTCGCGCTCATAGCTCAGCTGGATAGAGCGTTTGGCTACGAACCAAAAGGTCAGGGGTTCGAATCCCTTTGAGCGCACCATATTAACGGGAAGTAGCACAACTTGGCAGTGCACGTGGTTTGGGACCATGAGGTTGCAGGTTCAAATCCTGTCTTCCCGACCATTTTATGTATAAAAAGTCTTGGTTTTAAATTATGTGAAATCAAGACTTTTTAAATTACTTTTGTATATATTTTTTCTAAATTTTTAATAGCAATATTGAAGCTAGTACCATGGTCATAAATTTGACCTTTTTTTATTCCGGATTTATACGTTCCAATAGAAAATGAAATTCTTATAAAGCCGTTTTCAACAGCATTTATAAAACTGTCAAATCCATTAAAAATATAATAATGATATTTATTATATTTAAAATATATAGTTTTGTCCTCATATTTTCTTTCTCCAAAAACTAAAAATAAATTTTTTATTTTTCTGTTTATTTTTTCTTTCAATATATCAAATGACCAAGAAACGTCAGTATCAATTAATTTTTTATTTTTATCGTATATATATAATATAATCTTTTCTCTTAATTTATCTACTTTTAATTGATAATAATTTTCTTTATAATATATAATTCTATTTGCATAAACAGAAATATTGAATACTTTTTTAGATGAATTTGTTTTATAACCATATGTATTATATATTCTTTGAATTTCAAATAAAAAACTATCCGGGGCTGAGCAAAAGAGCGTTATGTGATTTTCTTTAAAAGAAATTTTAGTTTTTATTTCGATTCCACTATAATCTGGAATTTCAAAATTATTGTTAGATAGTCCAATTGCATTTTCAAAAGTACCACCACCTCCCCCGAAACCATTATAAGAACTTTTAATCCATCCTTTTTTTATTACGTCATTTGTCTTTTTTAACAATTCTTGTAAAGAATCATCCATTCCTATCCTTCCTTTCTAAAATATATATTTTCCAAAAGTAATAAAAAAACCACTAAATTAATAAAAAAACTAAAAAAATAATTCCTAAGAATCATTTTTTTAGTTCAAATGGTGAAACTTTATTGATATAATAATTTTTTTCTGCTAATATGTCAGTTAAATAAAGCATTACATTAAGTGATTTAGTTTGAAATTTTTTATTCAAAAGCTCGTTGAATAATGTATCCAAATCTTTATTACTTTTTTGTATCTTTATTAATTCATTAGCAATTCTGCATGCTTCAACCATCAATTTTTTGTTATCCATTTGTTAACCACCCAAGTTTATTATATCATGTAATATCGGTTTTGACTAGGTGTTTATATTTTTATGTTTAAAGTATACTTATTATGTTAGTAGGTGATAAGATGAATACTGAATCAAAAACTAAATATGTTTTAAGAGAATATTTTTCTATAAATTTAAAATGGTATAGATTTAAAAACAATTATACGCAAGAAAAATTAGCTGAGTTAAGCAATTTGACTCCTAAATATATAAGTGATTTAGAAAGGGGAAAATTTGCGCCAAGTTTAATGAAAATTGAGGTACTGGCAAATGCTTTAAATATAGAGCCATATAAATTGTTAAAACCAGATCATTTGGGTGCAGCAGTAGAATTACCTGATAAAATTGACAAAAAAATTGGTAGAAATAGAAGAAAAAAGATGAATCTAGAATAAATAGATTATTCTGTTCTACAAAATTTGTAATATTTACTAAATAAAATTTTAATAATATTAAAGTAATATGTTATAATAAGTATGTATTGGAGGGAAAAATGGATAATTTAGAAAAAAAATGTCAGTGTAGCAAAGAAGAGTGTACATGTGAAAAAAATAATAACTGTATTGATAAACATTGCAGTTGTGAAAATAAAGAACCATTAATAATAGAGATGGAAGATCTTGATGGTGAAAAAGTAAAAGTACAAATTGTTGGGTCATTTGATGATGGTGAGAAAAGTTATGCAATTGCTAATGATCTTGACAATGATGAAAATGCATATATATTTGAAGTTCAATCTACTGAACAAGGTGATATGTTAGTTAGCATAGATGATGAAAAGGAATTTGATAGACTTTGCTCGGTGATTGAAAAGCTAACAAGTGAAAATTAATAGTTGACTTTTTATTTAAAGTTATGCTATAATCTACTTGCAGTTGAAAAATTGCAAATAGATGGGGCTTTAGCTCAGCTGGCTAGAGCATCTGCCTTGCACGCAGAGGGTCAGGGGTTCGAATCCCCTAAGCTCCACCAATATTAAAATAACGTTGAAATATCAACGTTTTTATTTTTTAAATAAAACTCGAAAACAAGAAAAATTATAGTTCTATTTCTCTACTTATTGTAGAGTTTTTTGTTTTCTATTTTTAAAATAATTCCTATAATTATCATATAGCTAAGCAGGCTTGATCCACCATAACTTATAAAAGGCAGTGTAATTCCAGTTATCGGTAATAGTCCAATATTCATTGATATATTTTGAATTTGTTGAAAGATTAACATTGCAAGAAATCCTGATATTACATATTTATATTGACCTTTACATTTTACAGCTATTTTAATAAGCTGCATATCAAAATAAAAAATTAGAAATAATAATAAAATTGTAGGAACAAATCCAAAATTGCTTGCAAAAACAGAAAATATAAAATCAGTATGTGGTTCTGGAAAATATATAGGAGTATTCATATAACCATGACCAAATAAGTTTGCACTACCTATTGCAGCAAGTGCATTCGTAAGTTGCATTCCAGATCCTTCTTTCCAGTCCAAAAGTCTATCCATTCTATAAAAAAAATTTGTTCCAAAAATGTCTATAAATAAATTTTGATAGTTAAAAAATAATATTAAAAATATTCCAATCAATATTAATAACAAAATTCCTATTGAAATAAACCATCTATATCTAATTCCATATACAAACAACATTACAATCATTATTGAAAAAAATATAAAAATAATGCCAGTATCAGGTTCAAAAAATATAAGAAAAGACGGAATGAAGGTTATTACAAAACATTTTAAAATTACGATTAATTCATTTTTTACATTCTTTTTTTTGTTACAAATATCATATTTATGCAATTCTTTCGATAAGACGAGTATTAAAAAAATTTTTACAAATTCACTTGGTTGAAATGATCCAATATTTGGGATTGTAAACCAGCATTTTGCACCGTTAGATTCAGTTCCGATAAATAAAACTAAAATTAATAAAATATTTCCAATCATATAAAAAGTATATGAATAATCAAAAAAAATTTCTTTTTTTGATTTAACGATAATAATTATACACACAAATCCTATTAAGTACCAAATTAACTGCTTTATGTATAAATTGTTATAAGATGATGATAATAAATTTTGACTACTGTAAATACTTATTATACTTATTGACATAAATAAAAAAATAGGTACTAAAATTTTAAAATTAGATATCAAATTTGCTTTATTTTTTATATTCACACAAATCACCATTTTTATTATAGTCAATTATTTAGTAAATATTTGTCATAATAAGCATAAAATTAATAAAAAGGAGTGTTTTTTATGAAAAAGAAATTGCCAGAAATATATAAAGGCATAGTTAAAAATATAAACAAAAATCAAAGACAGATTATACTAAGTAATAATGATGAGTTAAAGCAGATAGATGATTCTACATATACTACAAGTAAAGGAAATGTTAATAAAAAAATTAAAGATATTTTTAATTCGCCAAATTATGTTTATAAAGCAAATGTATCAATTACAATGCAAGATGGCAAAAATATAAAAAAAACTATTGTAGGAAGAACCAACAATAGCCTTATAACAATAGATGATGAACTTATAGATGTAAGTAAAATTAGTCAAATTGATTTTCTAGACTAAGTTATAACTAAACATTTTCTATAAAAGTATCACCTAAACATCTTATACTACAGATACATTCTAAGTTCATTGTAAAGAATGATTCAGTTGCTGTAAAAGTACCATCTTCATTTGCAATTAAAACCCTGAATGTTGCGCAGCAATCATCTATTTTTTCAACTCTAAATACAGTAGAAGTAGCTGTTGGGTCTACAACTCTTTGAGTTGGAGCGCTCCATGGTGTTACACCATTACTCATACAAGTATATAGTATAACAGGTCTTGTATTATAGAATAAACATGAGAATTGACCTAAACTAGGTTTATCACAACTTTCTATACAATCTTCTTCTCTATCTGCATTTTTTTGAAGTAAATAGATAACCTTTAAAATATCACTAATACAATTACAATTATTTTTGCACATAATGTATTCCACTCCTTTATTTTATTTTCTACTATAAGATATTCGAGTAATAATTAAAAGTGTAGGTATTTGCTTGTTTTTTTGATAATTTATAGTATAATTATAATAGGTGATGAAAATGATGAACTATCAATATTTAATAATTTTTGCAGTACTCTTATTTATAGTAATAATAGTACTAAAGGCAAATAAAAAAGATTTTTATATAGAATCAAATAAATTGGTAGATTACTTAGGTGGAAAAGATAATATAATTTCGATGGAAGTTAATATGTCGAGATTTAAGGTAACATTAAATGATGTAACTAAGGTGAATAAAGAGGCAATTCAAAAAATGGGAGCAAAAGGAATTGTAGAAATAGATAATCAATTAAAAATTATTCTTGGTCCTAATGCAAGTACATTACTTAAAAATATTGAAGAATTAAAAAAATAATAACAAAAAATGACAGTGCTAAACTGTCATTTTATTTTATGCAATTAAGTCTATACAGATTAAATGATGGTCTATTAAATAATCTAAAATTATATGAAGAGGTTCCTATGCCACTTGAAATATAAAAATCAGTATTATCAATTTTATAGTAAGGTTTATAATAATTTTTTGCAAGTGTGGGTGTAACGATTGCCCCATAAAAAGGAATTCTTACTTGTCCATTATGTGAGTGACCTGCTAGAATCAAGTCAAAATCATATTTTTTAATGCTATTAAAATAGTCAGGATAATGCATAATATTAATTTTATAAACAAAACTTGAATTTTCAAATAATTCATCTAAAAAATCAGTGCTTTTATTAGTAGATAATCCACTCAATAATAATGCTTCATTTGATTTATTATATATAACATCATATGTATTGTTTAGATTAATAAAATTTGATGTCTCAAACATTTCATAAAACTTATCAAATTTTAAATCATGATTACCATTAACGTAATAATTTCCATAAATGCTATTAATTTTTTTTAATTCTTCTATTATTTTAGACATTTCTTGATCTGATATTTTTACATCTTTATCTATGAAATCACCGGTGAAAATTACAATATCAGGTTTAGTTAAATTAATTTTCTCGACTAAATTTTTTAGTTCGTCCATACCAGTTGTTCTTCCGTAGTGAAAATCAGAAAAGTGTACAATTTTAAATCCATCATATCCTTTTGTAACATTTTTATTGTTAATAGAATACTCTTTTACTATTAATCCTGTAGTACCAACATATCTAGCATAAATGACTGTAATTATTAAAATAAGGATAATAATAAAAAATAATTTTCTAAAAGGTCTTTTTTTTGTTTTTTTCTTTATTTCTACTTTTTCTATATCTAAAATTTCTTCATCAATTTCTTTGTTCATATTAACCTCCTATAAACTGAATTAATAATAGTATTAAGTTGTGTAATGCATGTATTGTCATGCTAATGAATATATTATCACTTTTATAATATATATAAGAAAGTACCATCCCCATTAATACATATGGAATAGTCATTAAATATTCATTTATTCCAAATGGACTAGAAGCATGAACAATACCAAACATAATACCACTTATAATTACAAAAAAGTATTTGTTAGTTATTATATTTTTAAATGTCTTTCTAAATGTTATTTCTTCTACAATGGGTGCAAATATTACTGTGGAAAATGTCATATATACAGGGAATAATTTTATAGAATTTCTAATCGTAATTTCGTTGCCTGACAAATTAGTACCAGTTATATTTGATATTATTGTGTTTGATATTGCCATAAGCAGTACACCTATTATATATATAGGCATGAATTTATTTATATTATTAACATAGTTTCCTTTTAGTTTTATCAAGTCTTCTTTTAATTCTTTTCTATATACCAAAATAGCAAAAAGTAAATAAATAAGTTTAGTAGAAATTAAATATATGTTTTTTTCTAAATTATTAAAATTATTAGTATTTATATTTAACATATATAGTATAGTCAAAGGAATAATACCATAGACAAAATAAAAGAAAAACATAAAGGAATTCTTTAGTATTATTTTTTTCATATTTTTTTTACCATCTATCATAAATTTATCACTTACTTTCTATATAATTATACCAAAAAATTAAATATTTTAATGCAAAAATAAATAATTTATGTTATAATTTATATGAAGCTTGTAAATTTATAACAACAAAGAGTGAGGTAATCCCTCGCTCTTTAAATATAATGGAGGTAAATATGCTTGAAAAAATACGAAAAATGGTTGAAATTCCACTTGAAAAAGAGAAAATACAAGTTGTAGATGTATATTTTGAAAATGAAAACGGAGTAAGCAATCTATATATTATTATTGATAAAAAGCCATATGTTGATATTGATACGTGTGTTCTTGCAACTAATATAATTAATCCAATATTAGATAAAGCTGATTTAATTGAAGAAAGTTACGTACTTAATGTATGTTCAAAAGGAGGAGAGGAATAAAATGAATGGATCAGAATTTTTAAGAGCTGCAAAAGAACTTGCAGAAGTTAGGGGAATAACATTAGAAGAAGTATTTCAAGATATAGAAACAGGTTTAAATGCTGCATATAAGAAAAATTATGGTGGAGCAACAAATTCAAAAGTTATATTAGATAAAGATACAGGAAATATAAAAGTAGTTTCTTATAAAAAAATAGTAGATGAAATAAATATGGAAGACGATGAAGATGCACAACTTTTATTAGAGGAACTTGATAATCCAGAAGATTATAAAGTTGGAGATGTAATAGAAAAAGAAGTAACTCCAAAGGACTTTGGACGTGTTGCTGCAGGTGCATGTAAACAAGTATTTACACAAAAAATAAGAGAAGCTGAAAGAGAAAGTATAATGAATGAATTTGAAGATAAGGAAGGAGAATTACTTGTAGGGACTTTATCAAGGGAAGATAAACAAAACTATTATGTGGATTTAGGCAGAGCCCATGGCATACTTCCAAAATCTGAAATAATACCAGGAGAAACACTTACAATGGGATCTCAAATTAAAGTTTATGTAGTAAAAATAGAACTTGGACAAAAAGGTGGCCCAGTAATATTGCTTTCGCGAAGTCATTATGGATTTGTAAAAAGATTATTAGAACTTGAAATTCCTGAATTAAATGAAGGAATAGTAATGCTTTATAGTGTAGCAAGAGATGCAGGGAGCAGAAGCAAGATTGCAGTTTATTCAGAAAATGAAAAAGTAGATGCCGTAGGAGCATGTATTGGAGAAAAAGGGATAAGAATTAATAATATTTCTAAAGAATTAAATGGAGAGAAAATAGATGTAGTTGAGTATGACAAAGACTTAACAACATTTATTAAAAATGCATTATCTCCAGCAAAAGATGTAGAAGTATATATATTAGATCCTAAAAATAATCAAGCATTAGCAGTAGCAGATGGTGATAATTTATCGCTTGCGATTGGAAAAAAAGGACAAAATGTTAAATTAGCAGCACGTCTTACAAAATGCAAAATTGATGTAAAAACATCATCTCAAGTTCAAGAAGAAGGAATAAATATTTATAAATATTACGAAGCATAAGGAGGTACTTATGAAACAAAGAAAAATACCACTTAGAACATGTGTTGTAACACGTGAGAAATGCGAAAAGAAAGATCTTATCAGAGTTGTTAAAAATAAAGAAAATAAGGTTTTTGTAGATTTAACTGGTAAAGCAAACGGGAGAGGAGCCTATATCAAAAAAAGTTTAGAAGTTCTTGAACAAGCAAAAAAATCTAAAACATTAGATAGACATTTAGAAATAGAAGTACCAAATGAAATATATGAAGAACTTTCGAATATAATTAATAGTAAAAATTAAAGAAAGAGGTGATTACCTATGATGAGTGTTAAAGAATATGCACAAGATATTAATATGGATGTTGGGGAAGTATTAAAAAAAGCACAAGAATTAGGGTATGCTCAAAATGAGGATGATATTTTGTCTGAAGATCAAGTTATTGATTTAGATAATGTTCTTGTTATGAGTGCAGAAGAAATAGAAGATGAAACAACATATATAGATGAAATAACAGACGAAAAAGATTATGACTTGGAAGAAGAATTAGATGATAAAGCAGAAAAACTTGCAAGTAGTTCACATTTAAAATTTAATGATTCAGAAAAAAAACAAAAGTTAAAGAAAAAAAGTGAAGTTACAAAAGAAGATATTAATGCAAAAAGAAAACAAATGTATAAGAATAAAGAAAAACTAACTCAAAATGAAGCTTTACAAGATGAAAATGTAATAATATATAAAGAAGGTATGACGGTTAGCGATTTAGCAAAAGAACTTAATGTCTCAGGAACAGAAGTAATTAAAAAATTAATGAATCTTGGAATTATGGCAAGTTTAAATAATTCGCTTAGTTTTGATGATGTAGAAATGATTGTAATAGATTATGATAAAACATTAAAAAGTTTTGAGTCTCAAGATAAGACAAATTTTGAAAAATTTGAAATAAACGATGATGAAAAAGATCTAAAAGAAAGACCTCCTGTTGTAACTATCATGGGACATGTAGATCATGGTAAAACAAGCCTTTTAGATTATATAAGACATAGTCATATTACTAGTGGAGAATTTGGGGGAATAACACAACACATCGGAGCGTATCAAATTGAAAAAAATGGAAAGAAAATTACGTTTATAGATACTCCAGGACATGCTGCCTTTACTGAAATGAGAGCAAGAGGGGCAAAGGTAACAGATATAGTTATTATAATAGTAGCGGCTGATGATGGAGTAATGCCTCAAACTGAAGAAGCAATAGATCATGCTAAAGCTGCAGGTGTTCCAATAATAGTTGCTATAAATAAAATAGATAAGCCAGGAGCAAATCCAGAAAAAGTTATGACTGAAATGGCGACACACAATTTAACTCCAGAACAGTGGGGCGGAGATGTAATTTATAATAATATTTCTGCTTTAACAGGAGAAGGAATCGATAAATTACTTGATAATATTCAATTGGTTGCGGAAATGCAAGAATTAAAAGCAAATCCAAACAGATATGCACTTGGTACTGTAATTGAATCAAAACTTGATAAAAATGTAGGCTCAACAGTAACATTACTTGTACAAAATGGGACATTAAGATTAGGAGATCCTATAGTTGTAGGAACAACATATGGGAAAGTTAGAACTTTAAAAAATGATTTAGGTATAGAAGTGATGGAAGCAGGGCCATCTACACCAGTTGAAATTACAGGACTTTCTTCTGTCCCTTCATCAGGAGATAGATTTATGGCCTTTGAAACAGAAAAAGAAGCAAAGATGGTCGCAGAAAATAGAAAAGAACAAGAAAAATTAAAAAATAGTAAAGTTAATAATGCAGTATCAATAGATGATTTATTTAATAAAATACAATCGGGTATAAAAGAAATAAATGTAGTTCTTAAAACAGATGTTAAAGGGACTGAAGAAGCAGTTAAAAATGCACTTTCTAAGATTGAAGTTGGAGATGTAAGAATTAAAGTAATTAGAAGTGGTGTTGGAACTATTACGGAAAGTGATATAGTTTTAGCTAATGCGTCAGATGCTTTAATAGTTGGATTTAACGTAAGACCTAACTCTAAAACTATGGAATTTGCAAAAGAATATAATGTTGATATTAGACTGCATAATATTATTTATAAATTAGTAGAGGAAATGGAATCCGCAATGAAAGGTATGCTTGATCCTGAATATGAAGAAAAAGTAATAGGAGAAGCAGAAGTTAGAAAATTATTTAGGTTTTCTAAAGTTGGTACTATCGCAGGTTCAATGGTAACAGAAGGCATCATAAAAGCAAATGCAAAAGCAAGACTTATGAGAGATGGAGTAGTAATTTATGATGGCGAAATAAATACTATTCAAAAAGAAAAAGATCAAGCAAAAGAAGTTAAAAAAGGATTTGAATGTGGAATAACTCTTGTTAATTTCAATGATATTAAAGAAGGCGATGTTATTGAAGCATATGAAATGGTTGAAATAGAAAGATAGTGCTGAAGCCTCAAAGGAGAAAATAATATGGAAATATTAGAAACATTAATGGAGCATAAAAAACTATTAGAATTACTAGGATATACACTAGATTTAAAAACGGGTGAAATTCCATTTTATAAATCTGTTAATATACTTAGTAATGACAAAGTAATTGGGACGCTATCTATCGAAAGAACTAATCTTTATTTCCTTAAAAAAGATAAAAAGATAGTTGTTAATATGGATCTTAATTCTATATATTTTGGCAAAGATAAAGAAAAAAATACTAAAACTATGTTTCATACAATTATAAAAGACAAAAAGGTAAATATTGATTGTTATAATGGTGTAGTGGATTGTAAAAATGATTTTTCTAATAGATTTTTGGGTTTACAAGGAAAAAACTTCTGGGTTACGATGCGAAATGGAATGATTGATCATATTGGATATAATGATTCAAAAATATCATTTAAAATAGATGTTTTATATCTTGGAATTGGGATACAAACTAGTGATGAGAATATGTATGTTAATAATCTCACAGAGCTTAAAGAAACATTTAATGATGTTAATGATAAATTTAACAATATTGTAGGTAATAATCTTTTAGAAAATTTGATTAATGCAGTTAATAATAATCAAAATGTGAAAAAGAATACATATAAGCTAAAGTAAGAGGTGATGATAATGAGTATAAAAACTGAAAGACTTGCTAATTTATTAGTCAAAGAAATAAGTGAAATATTAATGACTGAAATAAAAGATGAAGATATAAAATTTGTAACGATAACTCATATTGACTTATCTAGTGATTTATCATATGCCAAAGTTTATTGTACAACCCTTAATGATGAAACTAGGGACAAATGTATTCATGATTTGAATGGAGCAAAAGGATTTATTAGAAGTGAACTTATTAAAAGAAAACTTGAAATGAGAAAAATTCCAGAGCTTTCCTTTGTGTTTGATGAATCAATAGAATATGGAAATAAAATA
>CALVQR010000031.1 GCA_944358265.1 uncultured Bacilli bacterium
AACGGCTATACTTTAAGAACTGTACAAGCAGCAGTAGATGTAAATAAAGCTCAAAAAACAAAATTATTTAGAAAAGCTAGTGATAGATTAATTACATTTGATCACTTAAAAGTAGCAGTATTAGGACTAGCGTTTAAAGCGGGAACAGATGATTTAAGAGAAGCTCCATCTCTAGATAATGTTGAATTATTATTAGAACAAGGAGCAGATATTTATGCATATGATCCTGTTGCAGAAGAAAACTTTAAGAAGAAGTATCCTACACAAATACATTATGTAGCAAATCCAGATGAGGCATTAAAAGATGCTAACGTTTGTTTTATATTTACAGAATGGGATGAAATTAAAGCTGTTAAACCAGAAACATATAAGAAGTTAATGAGAACGCCTCTTGTGTATGATGGAAGAAATATATACGATTTAGACGAAATGAAAGATGCCGGAATAGAATATTATTCAATAGGAAGATAGGAGAGACAAAATGAAAACATATTTAATAACAGGTGGAGCAGGATTTATTGGTTCACACTTAGCTGATGAATTATTAAAAAATGGTAATAAGGTTGTAGTTATAGATAACTTTAATGATTTTTATAATCCAAAAATAAAAGAAAATAATATAAAACATAATTTAGACAATCCAAATTATAAATTAGAAAGAATTGATATAAGAAATCAAGAAGAAGTAAATAGAGTATTTGCAGAGAATAAAATAGATAATATAATGCATTTAGCTGCAATGGCAGGGGTAAGACCTTCTATTGAAAACCCAATACTTTATCAAGAGGTAAACTGTTTAGGAAGTCAAATTATATTTGAAGCGATGAAAAAATATAATGTAAAAAACATTGTATTTGCTTCTTCTAGCTCTGTATATGGAAACACAAAAACAGTTCCTTTTAAAGAAACAGATATTGTAGATTTTGCTATTAGTCCATATGCGGCAACTAAAAAAGCAAATGAAGTAATGGCACATGTATATCACAAATTATTTGGTTTTAATGTAATAATGTTAAGATTTTTTACAGTATATGGTGAGAGACAAAGACCAGACTTGGCAATAAATAAATTTACAAGATTTATTATGGAAGGAAAACCAATTCCTGTATTTGGTGATGGAACTACATCAAGAGATTATACATATGTAAAAGACATTATTGATGGCATTACTAAATCATTAAAATATGTAGAAGAGAATGAGGATGTATATGAAATCTTAAATTTAGGTGAATCTGAACCTATTACTCTAAATCAAATGATTGAAACAATAGAAGAAGTTGTAGGTAAAAAAGCTATTATAGATAGAAAACCAATGCAACCAGGTGATGTAGACAGAACTTATGCTGATATTACAAAAGCTAAAAATCTTATTGGATATAATCCTAAGACAAGTTTTAAAGAAGGAATAGAGAACTTTGTAAGTTGGTACAAAAAAAATAGAGAACTATATGAGTAGAGGGATTAAGAATAATGGGTAAAGGAAGAGATTTCTTTTCAAAACATGAAAGATTTATAAATATAATAATAAAAATTATCAGAATTTTTCCTAAAAGGATTAGAATATTTTTATTTAAATTAATTACTTATAGACAATCAAAAATTTTTGCTCTTTTAAGATATTGTTTACTGTATACATTAATAAAAAAATGTGGTAGGAATGTATATGTAGGGACTAATGTTGAATTTAAAGGAATGGAAAATTTAACAATAGGAGATAATGTATCAATACATAAAGATTCTTATATAGATGCAGAGGGAGAAATTATAATACAGAATGATGTATCAATTGCGCATAATACAAGCATAATTTCAACTAATCATACATGGAATGATAATTCCATACCAATTAAGTACAATCCAATGGAAAAGAATAAAATTATGATAGAGAATGATGTATGGATTGGTGCTCAATGTATTATTTTAGCAGGTGTGCATATTTATAATAGAACAATAGTTGCAGCAGGTGCTGTAGTAACTAAGAGTTTTAAAGAAAAAAATATAGTTTTAGGAGGAATACCAGCAAAGATTATTAAAGAGATAAAGGCTGGATGATAAAAATGAAGATATTATTTGTTCATGATCATGTAATGAGAAAATATAATAATGATTTTTTTTCAACAGGTGGGCTATCTAATGAAGTATTTCAGAGATACTTAGAGAAAGATGATGAAATATATGTATATACAAGAGTAAAAAATATAACTGATAAAGAAAACAAACTAATTCAAGTAAATGGAAACAATGTAATTTGTAAACCATCAAATATATATCATAAGCCAATTGACTATTATATAAAAAAAAGAAAGTTAAGACAAGAAGTCAATGCAAGACTAACTAATATAGATTTCTGTATTATTAGATTACAAAGTATGCTAGGTTCAATTGTTTTAGAAGAAGTGAAGAAAAAAAATATACCATATATTATTGAAATGGTAGCATGTCCCTGGGATTCTTTGTGGAATTATGGGGGAATTAAAGCAAAGTTATTTGCACCGATAATTTATATGAAAACCAAAAAACAAGTAAAAGACGCAAAAAATGTAATATATGTTTCTGAAAAATTTTTACAAGAGCGTTATCCTACAAAAGGTAATCAAATTAGTTGTTCAAATGTGAATATACAGAAAGTTAAGGATGAAGTGCTAAATAATAGAATACAAAAAATTGAACATATGAAAAATCAAAGTAAATTTAGAATTGGATTGGTTGGCTCTTTAAATGTTAATTTTAAAGGACATAGTACAGCAATTAAAGCTTTATCATTATTGAAACAAAAATACGATGTAGAATTACATTTCTTAGGAGCAGGAGATAAAAATAAGTGGATACCTTTTATAAAAAAATGTAATGTCGAAGAAAATGTTTTTTTCGACGGAGTGTTGCCATCAGGAGAACCTGTATATAAATGGATGGATGAATTAGATATTTTTTTAATTCCTAGCCTTCAAGAAGGATTGCCAAGGGCTTTAATAGAAGCAATGAGTAGAGGATGTCCTGCTATTGGAGTTAAAACAGGAGGAATTCCTGAACTATTGGATGAAAGATATGTGTGCAAGAGAAAAGATTATAAATCAATTGCAAAAAAGATATCTGAGTTACTAGAAGATAAAGATATAATGATAGATCAAGCAGAAAAGAATTTTCATAAAGCCCAAAATTATACAAAGGATATTTTAAACGAAAGAAGAAAGAATTTTTTTAAGCAAATCTACAGAAAAATTAAAAACTAAATGAAAAAGGAACGAAAATTATGAAAAGAATATTACATATTGTTTATGCCATGGATATGGGTGGAATTCAATCTTTTATTATGAATATTTATAGGCATATTGATAAAAACAAAATTCAATTTGATTTCCTAGTGAGAGTAAATAGAGAATGCTATTATGATGAGGAGATAAAAAAACTCGGAGGTAAAATCTATTATATTCCTTCTAGGAGAACTAACATGTTACATCAAAGTAAAATATGGAAAAATTTTTTTATAGAGCATACCGAATTTAGCACAATACATTATCATACTAGTTCTCTATCGGATATTAACCCAATCAAATTTGCTAAAAAAAGTAATATCAAGCAAATCATTGTACATATACATAGTACAACTACTCCAAAAAATATATATCATAAAGTGTTGCATAGTATACATAAACTGATAGTTGATAAATATGTAACAGACATGTATGCTTGTTCTGAGGTAGCTGCAGAATTTGCATACAAAAAAAGTATGTTAGAAAATGTTAAAATTATAAAAAATGGAATTGAAGCGAAGAAATATATCTTTAATACAAAAATAAGAATGAATAAGAGAAAAGAGCTAAATTTACAAGAAAGTGATTTTGTAATAGGACATGTTGGAAGATTTGATAAAATTAAAAATCACACATTTATAATTGACATTTATAAAGAAATTTTAGAAAAAGACAAAAATGCCATTTTAGTTTTAATTGGAAAAGAAGATGAGAGAAAAGAAATAAGATTAAAGATAAAAAATTTGAATATGGAAAGTAAAGTTAGAATTCTTGGTATTAGGGATGATGTAAATGAATTACTAATGGCAATGGATATATTTATTTTTCCATCATTTAAAGAAGGACTTCCGGTATCAGTAATTGAAGCTCAATGTACAGGATTAAAATGTTTTTTATCAGATACTATTACAAAAGAAGTTGATTTAACAGGAAATGTAGAATTTATTTCATTAGATAAATCAGCTAAATATTGGGCAGAGAACATTTTAAAATATAAGAAATATGATAGAAAGGATTCTTACAAAGAAGTAGTTAATGCTGGTTATGATATAAATTCTACAATTAAAGAACTTGAAGAGAAATATGTTTAAGGTGAAGAAATGTTAAAAGAAAAAAGTTTTTTTATAAATAGTATATTATTGGGTATTGTTTTAGCCTCCAAAATAATCAGTATGAGTTTAGATATATCTCAAATTACAACCATCTCAGTATTGTTAATTTCAATATTGTTATTTGTTATTAATTTTAGATTTAAAATTAATATTAAATATCTGATTGCTGACGTTTTAATATTTATTATAGGGTTAATAATTTATTTTAATTGGCAAATTTTCGGAAACAATGATTATCTTGGAAGAAACTTAAATCTTTTTATTTATTATGGTATTTTTGCTTATATGATATTACAACACAAATATAACATAAAAATTGTTATAAATACATTAATTATTATATATATGATATTTGGTGTTCCATTTATAATGCATGACTTTGATTTATATTTAACAGGTGACTTAATGGCTGTAAGCTATGATATTTTACCATTGTTTCTTGCTATTATAATAAAATTTTTTGCTTTAAAAGATAAATTTACCTGGAAACATTTAATTTGTATGGTAATTTTATTGCCATATATATACTTTTTATTAGTATATTGTTCTAGAGGGGTATATTTGGCACTGCTTTTGTGTTTGTTATTTTGTGAAATTGTTAATGGAATTACTACAAAGAAATTATTAATTTTCTGTGTGATAATATGTATTATTATGATTTTACTTATTAACATCATTCCAATTCTAACGTTTATTAATGATTTTTTAAATTCTCATAATATATCTTTTAAAATTATTGAAAAAAATTTAAGATTATTAAAAGAAGGTGACGTGTCTAATGGAAGAGAAAATATATATCCAATTGCAATAGAAGGAATTAACAAAAGTTTTATTATAGGAAATGGAATAGGAAGTTTTAATTTAAAATATAATACATATCCACATAATTTTATTTTACAAATAATGTATGAAGGTGGTTTACTATTTTTAATACCTATAATTATACCTGCAATTTATGGCTTTTATACAATTTTAGCAAAGAAAAATATTTCAAAAAATATGAGAAGTTTTGTAATTTTCCTTTTTTGTGCTTCAATAATTAGGTTGTTTATTTCATATGAATTTTGGAAAGAAATGTTTTTCTGGATGTATTTATCAGTGTCTGTATTGGCAATGTTAAATAAAGATATAATGATTGATAAGGAGTATAATAATGGTAACAGTAATAATACCAACTTACAAAAGAGCTAAATATATAAATAGAGCAATTAATAGTGTGCTAAGACAAACATATCAAGATTTTGAGATAATTGTAGTTGATGATAATGATGAAGACTCTGAAGATAGAAAAATAATGGAAGAAAAGATGCAAAAGTATAAAAATAATAAAAAAATCATTTATGTAAAACATAAAAAAAACAAAAATGGAGCAGCAGCAAGAAATACTGGAATAAGGCATGCACATGGAGATTATATAACATTTTTAGATGATGATGATTTTTTTATTAGTAGTAGACTTGAAAAGTTAACGAATATAATGAACAAAGAAAGAGAATATGACGCAATTTATACAGGAGTTATAATTTGTTTAAATGATAAAGTTAATAAAATTATTCCTGCAACTCAAAAGGGAGATTTACAAAAAGATTTATTAATGAAAAATTTTGAATTTGGAACAGGAAGTAATTTATTCTTTAGAAGAAAAACTTTACTTGATTTAAAAGGCTTTGATGAGACATTTATTAGACATCAAGATTTAGAGATAATGGTACGATTTTTTGAAAAACATAAAATCTATAACTTAAATGAATATTTAGTTATAAAATGCAATGATGATAGAAGCAATACAGTAGATGTTAATAAGTTATTAAAAGTTAAAGAAAAATATATTAATGAGTTTGAAAAATATTTTTCAACTAAAAAGGAAAAAGAAAAATTTAAAAAAACGCAATATTTAGAAGTATTATATTCATCTATAAAGAATAAAGAATATTCTACTTATAGAATGGTGAAAAAAATAGTAGAAAAATACGGAGGAATTTCAACAAAACTAAATATAAAGTTATTTAAGATGTTTATATTGAGTTTTATTAATATTCGTCCTATTAAAACGAATTTAATTAGAAATAATTTATTAAAAATAATTCCAAATAGTATAATAAAAGAAATTAATCAATTAAATGAAACAGTTAATAAATGACAAGAAAAGAGGAAATAATTTTGGCAAAAGCAAATATTGTAAAAAATTATATATATAATCTAATTTATCAAATTGTTACTATTATAACACCATTAATTACTACACCATACTTATCAAGAGTTTTAGGAGCAGAAAACATAGGAATTTATGGTTATACTAGTTCAATACTATCTTATTTCACCTTACTTGGAGCTTTAGGGGTATTAAAATATGGTCAAAGAGAAATTGCATATGTACAAGATAATAGAAAAAAAATGAGTAAAGTCTTTTGGGAAATAAATGGACTTAGAGCAATAACAAATACAATATCTGTTTTATTTTTTATAGTATTTTTTTGTATTAATGGAGAATATGCAATATATTATAGAATTTTAATAATAGAATTAATAGCAAATATGTTTGATATAAGTTGGTTCTTCCAAGGGATAGAAGAATTTAAGAAAATTGTAATGAGAAATGTTGCTATTAAATTAATTGGTATTGTTTTTATATTTTTATTTGTAAAATCTAGTAATGATTTAGCAATATATATATTAATCTATGTAGTAAATTTATTGTTAGGTAATTTATCATTATGGCTATACTTACCAAAATATATTAATAAAGTTAAATTTAAATATTTAAATATAAAAAAACATGTAAAAAACACTATAAGTTTTTTTGTCCCACAAATTGCAGTACAAGTTTATACTGTTTTGGATAAAACTATGCTAGGAAGTATATCTACTGTTCTAGAAGTTGGATATTATGAACAGGCTCAAAAAGTTATTAGGATTTTATTAAATATTGTTACTTCTTTGGGAACTGTAATGATGCCAAGAATGGCTAATAGTTTTGCAAAAGGTGAAAAAGATAAAATAAAAAAGAATATCAAAGATTCTTTTAACTTTGTTTTTTTAGTTTCTATACCAATAGCATTAGGAATAATCTTAATAGCAAAGGACTTTGTACCTATTTTCTTTGGAGATGAGTATGAAAGAACTATTTATGTAATGCAAATAATTGTCCTAACTGTAATAATTATTGGTTGTAGCAATGTAATAGGTACTCAATATTTAATTCCTACAAAAAGACAAAAAGAATACACAATATCTGTTTTTGCAGGAGCAATAGTTAATTTTATATTAAATTGGTTTTTAATAAAAAGCTATGGATCTATTGGAGCAGCAATAGGAACTGTTTTTGCAGAGTTAACTGTGTTTATGGTACAATTATTTTTTGTTAGAAAAGAAATAGATTATAATAATATAATAAAAATCTTTATTAAATATTTAATATATGGATTAATAATGTTTACTGTTTGTTACATTGTTGGAATGTTTATCACAAACTCAATTTTATCTATCACTATTCAATGTACACTAGGTGTGCTAATATATTTGACATTATTAATTGTTGGCAAAGATGAATTGTTTATGAAGATTTTTAATAAATACAAGAATAAAATTATTAGGAGTAAAGATGAATAAAAAGAAAATAAAAATATTTTTTATGTTCTTAATTATTTGTGCATTGTTACTAGGTATAATATTTAATTTGCAAACTATACAAAACATAATGAAAGAGATTAGAATTAAACAATTTGGAGAGCCTATAGACAAATCTACGGGATTAATAAATAATAAATATTTTGACATTCAACCACAAAATTCTAAAAAAGTAACAAACGGAATTAATAAAGCAATAGAGTATGCTGAAGAAAATAACATATCATATATAAAATTACAAAGAGATACTTATTTAATTGATTCAGTAGGGTTAATGGATGAAGAAAAAGGAATAATAATGAAATCTAACATTGAATTCGACCTAGATGGATCAAAGTTAATAGTTAAGGAAAATAATTCACCATACTATTCTGCTATCACAATACAAAATGTTAATAATGTAATTATAAAGAATGGAACCATTGTTGGTGACAAAGAAAAACATACTTTTGTTACAGAAAATGATCAATGGGGATTTGGAATATCAATAAAAGATTCTTATGATATAGAAGTAAACAATATACAAATATGTGATATGATAGGTGATGGTATATATATTTCAAAAATAAAAGAAAACCCATATAATATAAGAATTTCTAATTGTAATATATTTGAAACTATGAGACAAGGGATTTCTATTATAAGTGGAGAAAGAATAGAAATATATAACAATGAAATCCATGATATTTATGGTAAGAATCCACAATCTGCTATTGATTTAGAATCAAATGATAGTACCCAAAATATAAATAATGTAGAAATATATAGTAACAAGTTATATAATTTTGGAGGCACTTATGCAATAAAAATTCAAAAAAATATATATTCTGTTGATGTTTATAATAATGAAATTAATCGAAGTATTTTAGTATATGATGCAAAGGAAATGGTTACTATTAGCCATAATAACATAAAAGATGGAAGTATTATAGCTTATTCCAATAATAATTTTCAAAATGAAGGATTTGTTTTAAACAAAGTTAATATAAATAATAATATTATAGAGAATGGTAGTGTTGAGTTAACAAGAGTTATAAATTCTTGTATTGAAAAAAATATATTAAATAATTCCTACATAAATATAAATGCCTCTAGTTGCGCTTTTGCAAATAATGTTTTAAAAACAAGTAGTGTATTATCTTATGCTTATAATATAGATTATATCTCATATTATAGAAATGTTTCTGAAGTTTATTTATATAATAATACTGTGGAGGGCTTATATACTAGTAAAGAGAAACTGTGCGATAGTTACTTAGTGAAAATTCATCAAGATGATTATGATGGTTATTTGAAATATAAAATAGAAAATAATTTTGTGACAGATTAATATTAATTATCTCAATTTTATAACACTTTTATTACATTTACGTAGCTTTTATTGGCAAAAAGTTCCATAAAATATAAAATCTCAAGTTTGACAATTTTATAATGAAAGAATCTTTAGTTTGCATACGATAAGCAAGCTTAGAGATTCTTTGTTTTTGTTTTATTTGTCGTAAGTTATTTTTAAGCAAAACATTTAATATAAAAAACAATGTATAACTTTGTAAAATTTTAGAATATGAAAATACTTGATTTATATGCACTTATGCATTATTATAGTAAGTAAGAATTTTTATTTTTTAAATTTTATCTAAATCATTTTCCAAAAAACTTCATATAACTTCCAAATTTGTTTATATAAGAAATAAAATATTAATTCTATTATTGCATAATAATGAGTATATTAAAACATATTATATAGATTAAAAAATATTTTATAAAATATTGACGTACGCATATACGTATGCTATAATTAGATATATAGATGAGAAAGGAAGTGAATACTATGACTAATACGAATATAACTAATTTTAGAAAAGATATATATAATTTATTAGAAAATACAATTAAATATAATGAACCTATTAACATTTCAACAAAAAATGGAAATGCTGTTGTGATATCAGAAGAAGATTATAATAGCATAATGGAAACTTTATATATTATGTCGGTCCCTAACTTAAAGGATGAAATTGTTAAAAGAGAAAATGACAATGATGAAGAATATGTAGACGAAAGTGAGGTTAAGTGGTAGTACATGTATAAAATACAATATCATAAAAAAGCAGTAAAAGAAATACAGAAACTAAAAGAAAATAGACTTTCAGAGAAAGCAAAAAGTTTGATAGATTTAATAAAAATAAATCCCTACCAAACACCACCACCATACGAAAAATTAACTGGCGATTTAAAAGGATTATATTCGCGTAGAATTAATATTCAACACAGATTAATATATAAAGTAGATGAAGATAAACAAATTATTAAAATAATTTCACTATGGTCTCATTATGAAAATATATAAGATAATATTACAACTTAATATCATTTCTGTTACATTTATGTAACATTTATTGACAAAAAGTTCCATAAAATATATGATTTCTATGTAAAATCATATATAAAGGAGCTTTTTTTAATGCAAACAACCAAATGGAAAATAGTTGCTTTCATTACTATTTTG
>CALVQR010000032.1 GCA_944358265.1 uncultured Bacilli bacterium
AAGCGCCTGCTTTCTTTTTATGAGTAGTAATAACTACTTGAATTTATTCAGGGGGTTTTATGAAAGTAGGAGGGATGCAAATGAGTAATATGACTTTATTACTTATTATAATAATCTTGATTATCTGTAAAGATATCAATGAGAAAAGACGCTGAAAGTAGCGCCTGAAAACATTTTTGCAGGTGCTATCCAAACTGGATAACACTTACATATTTAATATAACATATTTTAAATAGATTGGCAAGCAATAATAATTCTAATTATTTTCAATAATAATTCTAATTATTTGCTTTTTCTTTAATATTTTTTAATGTACAAAATACTTCTAAATTAAGTAATACTTCATCAATGTTTTTTACGACATCACTAATTAAAATTTCCTCTTTCATGTAATCACCGTAAACATATTAACATATATTTAAATTTAATTCATGCTTTTCGACAAAACTTGTCAAAAGTTGTCAAAAAAGAGGCTTTAAGCCCCCCTTTTAGATATTACTCTTCGAAATCGTTAATACTTATAATATTAGATTGAGATCAAAGATATAAATATGTACATAAGTAATACCTGTAGTACATATTTTTATTTTATTCACTTACTTGGGTTTTATAAAACCTCTTTTTACCAATTATCCTAATAAATATTTATACATGTTATATTTAATTATGTTGCTACTTAAAGTAAAATAATTAGAAACTAATGTGTTCATTTCTTTGATGTATTCATTTTCATTTTCTAGTGTTACACCATCTTTTAAAGTAAACTTACCACTGTTATAAGTACCATAGTCGCTTACCCAGCTACGATTGGAAAATATGGCTAAACCTGGGGTATCACTTAAAATATCTTTTCCAACAATTAGTCTAGAATCGTATTCAATACCAAATAAATTTAAGAGAGTTGGTAAAACATCAATCTCGCTTCCGACTTTATCTATTTGGGTTGTTTCTATTTCGCTATTCCAAAGAATAAAATTGCTTCTATTTACTTCTACTATGTCATCACGCTTGTAATCACTTAATTCATTTACTTCATCAATTGTTAAAGTATATGGATAGTGATCTCCTACTAAAGCAATTACTGTATCTTCTAATATTCCTTCTTCTTCTAATCCTTCAATTAAAGCTTCTAAAGCTCTATCTAATTCTATTTGCGTTGCTAAATAAGCTTTAACATTATTAGAATATGGTAAGTCTTTAACATAATCAATGTTTTTTAGAGCAATGGAATTACCAGTGGAATTATAAGCATATGGGGCATGACCTGATACAGTTACATAATAGGTAACAAATGGAGTATTATCTTTATATAGTGGTAGCGTAGCATTAATCATATCAACATCACTGGGAAGCCATGAACAACTAATTAAATCTTCCATACCATTACCACAGCCCATATAAGAAGTAAAACCTAAAGTTTCCATAGTTTTTTGCCTACTGTAATAAGTGTATGTCCAATTATGATAACCATTAGCCGTATATCCTAGGGAAGTAAAGGCATTACCTAGAGCATAAGATATTGTTGGTTTTAACTTTTTCCAATTCGATAATGTTTCTTGGGTAGGAATAAGACCGGTTGTCGCTTGAAATTCTCCTCCGGTTGTACTCAAGAAGACAGGAGAATAAAAGTTATTAAAGACAAATCCTTCATGAGTTAGTTTATATAAAGTTGGTGTTAATTCGGGATCGACCGCTATCATATTGAAGCCTTCAGCTAGTAAAAAGATTAAGTTTTTTCCTTTAAACATGCCCGTATATTCATTTTTATTAGTAGCTTCACTATTTTTAAAGTATTCAAGCATATCTTTAATTGTTTCATTGGTTTCGTTTGCTAATAAAGTATCAAAGTCAATTTCTATTTCATTATAAGTAACTTCTTCTTCTACAGGGGGAGTTTCTTCTTCTACTTGGGGAAGTTCTTCTTTAATATTTAATTTTTCATCAAAACCAAATAATACTCTTTTGATATCTAGTCTTGTATATGTAAATAAACCAAAGGTTTCAACAGTTTTGATTTCACTATTAATATTATAATATAAATTATAAGGAGAATATGTTGCATTTTTATTTATAAATAAACAAAACAAAGAAGTAATATAGATTATTAAGGCTAGTATAAAACTTAAAATAAGCCATTTTAAATTAGCACGTTCAAAGTTTAGTTTTTTATTTAGGATTATTAAAAGAATTAGAGGAATAAAATATAATATTACCACCCAAATATTTTTTAATACTATATCAACAATGATATTGGTAAAGTCTAGAGCATTACTGGCTAATCCTAAAGTATTAAAAGAGAATATATTACTAAAAAGACGATGGAAGAAAAATTCAAAGCCATAATAAAATATTAAAAGAATAGTTAAAATATAAGTTGTTATCTTGTTTCCTTTGTTTTTAAAAATATTTGTTAATAAGAATAAGATTAAAATAAAAGGTATACTAAAAAGAATGGTTAAGAAAATACCACTAGAACTTTTGGTTATAAATATTTTAGTTAAAGCTTCTAGATAAATTACTAGGAAACTTAAGTATAATATGATATTTAATTTTTTTAACATGCTCCTCACCTACTTCATTATTATAGCAGAATTTTACTTTTTTGAAAGAATAAACTTTTCTTTTAGGGTTATTTTATGTATAATTGTGTTTAGGTGATATAATTTGAAGAAAATTTGGGATCTTTATCATAAGTATGAAGAAATTATTAATTATCTTATTGTAGGTGGGTTGACAACTGTTATTAGTTTAGCTGTTAAATATGGATTATTATTTACAGTGATGGACGCTAGTGATGCTTTAGAATTACAAGTAGCAGTTATTGTCTCTTGGATTGTAGCTGTAGCTTTTGCTTATTTTGCTAATCGAATTTTTGTTTTTCATTCTAAATCAAAGCAGTATTTAAAAGAAATTAGTGGTTTTGTAGCTGGACGAATTGCAACATTAATTATGGAAATGGTTATTATGTGGTTTTTTGTTACTCTACTTAAACTGGATAGCAATTTATGGGTTGTTATTTGGACAGTCGTAGCGCAAATACTAGTTGTTATTGGTAATTATGTAATTAGTAAATTGTTTGTCTTTAAGAAGTAACATAGTTTTTTAATTATTTAATGTTCTTTTTAAATTAGATTTTGCTAGTGAATATCCTTGATATTCATTATCATTGGTGACATTTTTTATTACTTTAATATAACTAGGAATTGTGATATTAGGGTTTTCTATTGTAGCATCAACTTGCAAAATAGTTAAATTTAAATCGGGATATATATCTAATTTATAATATTGCTTATTTTCATCAAAACAATATCTTATTTTTTTTATTTGTCTATCAATACTACAACTTTCTTTAATATCAAAAAAGTCTTTAGCCGATATTTTTTTATCAACAAATATTTTGCTTAATCCATTGTTATATCTTCTTTGAACTGTATAAAAGTAAGTTGTTTGATTATTTAATGTTCTTTTTCTTAATCTTTTTTCACTATCTTCATCCTTTATATAATATTGTTCTATTAAAACGGGATTAACTTTGGAAATAATATATTTTTCTAAATCAATATCAACAATATATGTTTGTTGCCTTTTTAATGAAACTGGAGTATTTAAAAAATTGTGAATTGTTGATAATACTTTGGCTATTTTTTCATCAAAAGATACGTTATTATTTATTATAACTAAATTATTATGACCATTCCATGCTTTTGAAGTTTTACGATCTAATATAATTGCTTCTTCTTTTGTTTCTGTTCTTGAATTATTGTTCTCTAAGGTATAATATTCTTCTTTTCCGTCAGCAGCCGTTACTAAGTGAATTACTAAATCATATCTATCTAGTAATTCTAATTGTTCTAGTTGCAATTCTTTAGTAATTTTATCAAATTCTTGAGCTGTAATATACGCTTTATTATCCATAATACCACGGTCATAGATTAAAACACACTTTAAATCTTCGGGTAATAATTTAGCAGCTTGTTCATAAATTGCTTCTTTATCTAATTGATATTTTAATATTAATCTTTGAAAATCAAGCATTTTTATCGCTTGATTACCAAACGGTTTTATTCTTCCTTTTATTAATTCTGTAGCACTTTCACTAATTATTAAAGGATAGAATCCTTTTTCTTCTAAATCTTGTTCAATTTTTACCAAGGCAGTAGTTTTTCCTGCGCATGGTCCTCCTGTTAAAACTATTTTACCTACTATTTTAGCCATATTATTTCTTCCTTTCTTAATTTCTTTTCCTTATTAATAATTTTAGTGGCTCTACTTCATGAATAGATGCATAAGTTACATTAAATTGTTCTTTATTCATATCTAAAGCTTTTTTTTGCAATAAATAATAAAGCATATTGATTACTCCTCGATGAGTAACAATTAAGGCTTTATCTTGTTTTAATAACCATGGGAGAAGTTTTTCTACACGATTATATAAATCTGTTAATGATTCGCCATCAGGATATTTTGTTAAAACATCTTGTAAATTTAAATAATCTTTATATTGTTTCTTTGCTATTTTTATTGGCAGCCCATTTAATTTTCCTTTATTTTGCTCTCTTAAAATGGGTGTAAATTGAACCTTTTTATTTAAATAGAAATTAATAATTGCAACTGTTTCTTGACATCTTAAAATATCACTAGCAATAATTTTTTCAATTTCTAATTTTCTTAAAGTTTTTACAGTATTTATAACTTGCCTTTTTCCTTCTTCACTTAAATGGGCATCACTCCAACCTCCTATTCTATTTTCTTCATCTTGACCGTGTCTCATTAAATATATCATAGCTTTCCCTCCTATATTTACGCGTCTTTTTGACGCTTATTGTTCTTTTTTAAAAATGTTTATTAAAAAACATTTTTATCTTCAATTTTATCTTTAAATTTATATAGTTTAGCTTTTTTCTTTCCTTCAAAATTAACTTCTTTTAAAGTATCATAAATTAAACCTAAACTTAATATTTTTCTCCGAAAATTACGACGATCAAATTTTTTGTTTAATATTATTTCATATGCTTTTTGCAGTTCTGGTAAAGTAAATCCCTGTGGAAATAGCGATTTTAAAATGTTACTATTTAAAATTTTCTTTTTTAATTTTTCTAAACTATCATTAATTATTAAGTTATGATCGTATGCTAAATCAGGAATATCTTCAATTTCAAACCAAGCACAATTACTAGTTTTTAATGTTTCTTTATAGGAATCAATTTTATTGCTAGATATAACTCCTAAAAATGATATACCAACCATGCGCATTATTTTTGATCGATTTTTGTTACCATAAACATTACATAAATCCAATTCTATATTGGTTAATCCAGTTTTTTCTTTTATTTCTCTTTGTAGGCCATCTAATAAATCTTCATCATTGTAAAGAGCACCGCCTGGTAGTGACCACATATTTTTATATGGCTCACATTTTCTTTTTACTAATAAAACTTTGGCTACCCCTTTTTCAATGGTAAAAATAGCTGCTAGAAGATGAATGCCTTGATTTTTGTATAAGGGATTATTTTTTTCCATTTGTTCACCTCATTTATATTATATGTGTTATTTAGACGCTTGTCAATAATTTTATTTTATTTTGCAAAAATAGTTTTCTTGTTTTAGATATGTGTTATAATGGAATTGGGAGGTATGTGGAAGTTGACATTAGAGGAAATTCGAGAAAAGAAAACTTTGTTACGTAATAAAAGGCAAATATTACAGGCAGAATATGAATATTATAACGATTTTAACTTTACAGAAGATTTAGGTAATGCTATATCATTTTTAATTAAAGAATTTGAGCATAAAGATTGTGTTTGTAAAAAAATTATTTGCGAAGTGCCGGATCATCAAGAATACGTTAGTAGATTTTTTAACGGTGAAAATCATACAGTTTTAAAGAGATATTCTCGGAAAAAATATGCTTTTGTTGTTGTTTATGAAAAGGACAATATCCATAATTTTGATAATCTTACATTTGAAACTTTTAAAGATATGGAAGATTTGCTTTTTTCTTCATCAGTCTTTTTATCAGCTTATCCAGGAGTAATTGATTTGGAAATGTTTGAACATGCTTTTCCTTACTTACAACATTTTTTCTACATTTTAAATGAATGGAGAATCTACACAAGAAGAGTTACTTTGGATAATGATATCATTAATCAAGCTTTAACGACGGTTTTAAGTGAAGATTTGGTTTCTCAAGATTATGGACAAAGAATTTAACAAGAGTAATTCTTGTTTTTTGTGGATTCAATAAAATAAATATAGTATAATTATAAAAAGATATGGTGTGTTTAAATGAAGAAAATATTGATGTTTATTATTATTTTGCTACTTTGTGGTTGTGAAGAATCTAGTGTATCTTTAAATATTAATTCTAATGATGTTCAAAGCTTATATCAGATGGCTAATCCTTTTGATGATGCTATGGTATTAGAATTACTTTACAAGGATTTTGATTCATTTGATAATCAATATATTTTGGCGGTTGCTATACAAAATTATCTTAACAATTATAGTGAAACAATACAATATATTTCTAAAGATGATGTTGAGAAAAACATTTTTAAAATATTTGGTAATAATATTTCTTTTTCTCATAAAAAAACTTATCTTTTTAATAATGGGTACTGTGGATTTGATTATAATCCCAAATTAGAACGATATGAAATATTACCTGGCTGCAGTGGAAGCATGGAAGCAAAATTTTATCGAAAAATAGTTGATGCTGTTTTGAAAAATGATGAAATTATTATTTTTGAAAAATCTATTTATGTATATAATGACTTTTTAGCTAATAATCCTCATATTACAATTTATAATAATATAATAAATAAGGATATTATATTAAATTATAGTAGTAATTCTAATGGTGAACTAAATATTAATATAAATGATTATATAGATCAAGCTAGTACTTATAAATATGTATTTAAAAAAAATGGTACAGATTATATTTTTGATAGTTTTCATTTAATAAAATAAAGATTATAAGCAAGATTAATTTCTTGTTTTTTTGTGTAATGTTCGCTTGTTTTTAAATATAAGAAATGATAGAATAAAGATGCTTTACAAACAAACATTTTGTTTTTTGATATACATGTTTTTTACTTAATATAATCATAATAAGAGATAAAGAAGTATAAATGGTTATTTAAGTGTCTATTTTAAAAGGAGATGGGTCTATGTTTGAATTAGTTTCACCTTATAAACCGAGTGGGGATCAGCCGGAAGCTATAGAAAAATTAGTTAAAGGAATTAAAGATGGTAAAAAAGAACAAGTATTATTAGGGGCTACAGGTACAGGCAAAACTTTTACAGTTGCTAATGTAATTAAGAATGTTAATAAACCTACTTTGGTTTTAGCTCATAATAAAACACTTGCTGGACAACTTTATGCTGAATTAAAAGAGTTATTTCCAAATAATCACGTTTGTTTCTTCATTTCCTATTATGATTATTATCAACCGGAAGCTTACGTGCCATCAAGTGATACCTATATTGAAAAAGATGCGTCTATTAATGATGAGATTGATGAGTTAAGGCATTATGCAACTAGTTCTTTAATTAGTTATCAAGATGTTATTGTAGTAGCAAGTGTTTCTTGTATATATGGTATTGGAGAAAAAGAAGAGTATGAAAAATCAATGCTTATTTTAAGTGTTGGACAAAATATTAAAAGGAATGATATTATAAACCGTTTGGTTGATATGACTTATGAAAGAAATGATCTAGATTTTCATAGAGGTACTTTTCGAAGTCGGGGTGATATTATTGATGTTATACCTGCAAATGAACATGAACATGGTATTCGAATAGAACTTTTTGGAAATGAAATTGAAAGAATTTCTACTTTTGATCCCCTAACGGGTGTCATTGTTAGCGATAAAAAAACAATTACGATTTCCCCTGCTAGTCATTTCGTTACCAGTCCTGAAAAGTTAGAAGAAGCTATTAAAAGAATAGAACAAGAATTAGATGAAAGATTAAAAGAGTTAAAAGATCAAGGAAAGCTATTAGAAGAACAAAGATTACGGGAAAGAACAAATTATGATATTGAAATGCTTAAAGAAACTGGTTTTTGTAATGGAGTAGAAAATTATTCGAGACATCTTGCACTACGTGGTCCTGGAGAGACTCCTACTTGTTTGATAGATTTCTTTCCTAAAGATTTCCTCCTTATTGTCGATGAATCACACGTAACATTACCTCAAGTTAGAGGTATGTATAATGGGGATAGAATGCGAAAACAAACTTTGGTAGATTATGGTTTTCGTCTTCCTAGTGCCCTAGATAATAGACCTCTTAATTTCCAAGAATTTGAAAGTAAGATTAATCAAGCTATTTATGTTAGTGCTACACCTGGTGATTATGAACTTGAACATACACACGGGGAATATGTAGAACAAATTATTCGACCTACTGGTTTACTTGATCCTACTATTGAAGTTAAACCAACCGAAGGGCAAATTGATGATATAATTAGCCAAATAAAGACAAGAATTGATAAGAATGAGAGAGTATTAATTACTACTTTAACTATTCGTATGAGTGAAGAATTAACTAATTATTTGAAAGAAATGGGTATTAAAGTTGCTTATTTGCATAGTGAAATTAAATCTTTAGAAAGACTTAAGATTATTAGAGAGTTAAGACTTGGTGTTTATGATTGTATTGTAGGTATTAACCTTTTAAGAGAAGGTTTGGATATTCCGGAAGTTAGTCTTATTTGTATATTAGATGCTGATAAACAAGGTTTCTTAAGAAGTGAGAGAAGTCTTATTCAAACTATTGGTCGAGCTGCTAGAAATCAAAATGGTCATGTTATTATGTATGCTGATATTATGAGTGAAGCGATGGATAAAGCTATTCAAGAGACTGCTAGACGTAGAGAAATACAAGAAGCTTATAATAAAGAGCATCATATTATTCCGAAAACTATTGTTAAAGATATTAAAGAAGTTGTATCTAATGAGATTGAAAATAAAGCTAAAAAGACAAAAATGAGTAAGAAAGAGAAAGAAAATATTTTAGCTACATTAGAAGAAGAAATGAAAGAAGCAGCTCGTAATTTGGATTTTGAGCGAGCTATGGAACTTCGTGATATATTGCTTGAAATGAAAAGTAACTAGCAGAAGGTCCGGCACCAATAATTATTGCTTCATAGTGTTTGTTCATATAAATACACCTTGCTTTATACTATAAGACGAAAAAAATGTGAAACATTTTTGATTTTATTTATACGTTTTGTTTCACATTTTTTTATCCAATTATTTTAAAAAGCCTTTAATAATAACTTCTTCAGCTTCCTGTTCATTTAAACCTAAAGTCATTAATTTATTTAATTGTTCGCCGGCTATTTTACCGATTGCAGCTTCATGTATTAAATTAGCATCAATATTTTTAGCATATATCTCGGGTATGGCTTTAACTTTACCTTCATCTTTAATAATGGCATCACATTCCACATGAGCATAACATTTAGTATTGCCGGTAATATTTGAGGTGAATTCTTGAGTAGATGAACCTTCGGCAACACTTCTACTTGTTACATGTACACTTGCATTTTCGCCATTTAAATCTACTATAAATTCTGTTTTGGCAGTCTGTTTACCTGTTGTAAGAATTTTTTCGGATATTTCTAAAGTAGTGTTAGCATCAAGAGTAGCTTTTGTAATTCGAATAGTATCATCTACTCCTTTTATTTGGACACTATCCATGTTCATAGATGAGCCTTTTTTCATATATATTTCAGTTGTAGGATTAAGAATTTTTTTACCCTTACCTTTTCCTTCACCATAATGCTTTTCCACATATTTTACTTTAGCATTTTCTTCTAAATAGAAACGGTGGATACCATCATGTTCGGAATTTTTATGTAAATCATTGTGAATACCACAACCGGCCATAATAATAACATTAGCATTGGCTCCAATATGAAAATCATTATAAACTACATCAGTTAAACCACTTTCGGTAATAATAACTGGTATGTGAACAATACCAAAAAGAGTATTTTCTTTGACATAAATATCAAGACCACTTTTATCTTCTTTGGTTACAATATCAATATAAGAATTCACTTTTCTTTTGATACTTTCCCCATTTTTACGAATGTTATAAACTTCAGTTTTTTCATCTAGAGTTTCATTAATTTCTTTTAATAAATTTTTATCGACATTATTCATGATAACCTCCAGCATTACAATCAGAATTTAACATGCCTTTTAGCATAGTAGCTTTTGTTCCGATTTCTTTAATTGTTCCAGCTTCTAAAAGAATTATAGCATCGGCGATGGATAAAATACGTTCTTGATGGGATATTACAATGGTTGTTCCGGTAGCTTTAGTTCCTAATTCTTTAAATATGCCGGTTAAATATTTAAAACTCCATAGATCAATTCCCGCTTCTGGTTCATCAAAAATAGAAACATCAGGGCATCTAG
>CALVQR010000033.1 GCA_944358265.1 uncultured Bacilli bacterium
GTTTTTTTAGAAAATTTATTTTTAGGTTTTTTATTATATTTTTCTTCATAAAATTTCTCAGCAATAGCCATTCCTACAGCTGTCGCAAAACCCTCACCTAAAAGTCCTGTAGATGCATCAACACCTAAAGTACTCATTTCAGGATGAGATGGCGTTTTACTATTAAGTTTTCTATAATTCTTTAAATCATCTATAGTTAGCTGATATCCACTTAAAAATAACATAGAATATAAAAGTGCAGAGCCATGGCCTGCGGACATTACAAATCTATCTCTATTTATCCAATTTGGATTTGATGGATTAACTTTTAAATGCTTTGTATATAATGTATATAAAATAGGTGCCGCACTCAACGTTATTCCAGGATGCCCTCCATTTGAATTTTGTATCATGTCAAGTGCTAATCCTTTTAATACTGCAATTGATCTATTATCCACTTATATCACCAGTCCCTTTATTATTAATAATTATATCAAAAAAAAAGAAAAGAATAAATACTTATAATAATATTTATAAATTTTATATTACTTATATATAAAATTCTCCTATTTTTTGCTCTTTAGATAAATTATTATCAACCATCTCCGATCTAATCATCATACTTGCTATACTTATTACCCCTATTATAACTATAATTACATATCCTAAACTTTTCTTCATAGTTCCTCCTTCTTTCTGATTTTATTTTACTGCGAACAATTGTTTGTGTCAATACAAATTCGAACAATTGTTTGACATTTTACATCTTATATGTTAATATTAGTTTGTAAATAGAAAAAGGAGTTGATTTTATGGAAAAATTAACAAGTAAACAAAACCAAGTCTTAGATTATTTAAAGCAATTTATAGCAAAAAAAGGATATCCTCCTACTGTAAGAGAAATATGTAGTGCACTTAATTTATCATCACCCGCAACTGTACATGCACACTTAAATACATTAGTAGATAAAGGATATATAAGAAAAAATAACTCTAAAAACAGAGCTATTGAACTTCTTGTAAAAAATGAATATGAAACTGATGATGCAACTGAAATCCCTTTACTTGGTAAAGTTACCGCAGGAAATCCTATTGAAGCAATAGAAATGCCAGATGAATATTTTACTATACCGACTTATTTAATTCCTGCTAGAAAAGAAGTTTTTGCACTTAAAGTCAATGGTGAATCTATGATAAACGTAGGTATACACGATAACGATATTGTAATAGTACAAAAACAACAAGTTGCTAATAATGGAGATATTGTAGTTGCTATGACTGAAGATAATGAAGTTACTCTTAAAACATTTTATAAAGAAAACGGATATTTTAGACTTCAACCTGAAAATGATACAATGGCACCTATTATACTAGATAAGGTTAGTATAGTTGGAAAAGCAATAGGTTTATATAGAAAAATGTAAAAGAAGCAAATTTTTTTGCTTCTTTTATTTAAACCAAAAATTATTGAAATCATATTTTAGTACTCTATATACCATATATTTATTTAATTTTATAGTAAACTTTTTAATTAGATTATGTTCACTATCATATTCTGCAAATATACCTTTTGTTCCGGAGTCTATAATTATATTTCCATTTTCTTTTACTTGAGCACTACTTACTATTCCAGAGTATTCAAAAGAAAAACTATCTACAAGCGAAAAAGTTTTATTATTTTCATCTACTTTATACACATAATAATAAGATTCATCTCCTGAAAAAGCATTATTATTAGTTATTCCAATAATAGAATAATCAAAATCTGGTTTAGAAGTTTGTTTTCCATAATTATTATTATAAAATGATAAATAATAAACTCCATCACTTTCTTCTTCTAAAATTCTAACATAATGTTGTCCAGCATGTATTTTAAAATCTCCATCTTGAGTATAAACATATTCACTAAATTCTGTATCTTCCCATATCTTATCAGAAGATAATATATATTCAATAGTAGGATTCTCTTCTATGTTATTTACTTTTATAATAGATGATGTTTCTCTAGAACTAAGTATTACATCTCCATCTATATATTCAATAGAATTTAAATGTAACCAGTCAAGGCCATCTTCTCCTTCATCTCTTGCACTTTCTGTATCTAACACACATGTTTCTACATATGATTTAAACATATCCTCAAAATCTATAACTTCTGTAACTTCTTTTGTTTCTAAATCTATCTTTATAATACAATCTTCTTCTGTATCTTTTAAAGTATTATTCGCAAGTACTAATAAATTCCCATCATCATCAAATGTATAGTCGTGATGTAATTGATAATCACCTGTTCTATATATTTGATTTATTTTTCCTTTGTTATCAATTTCTGCAATTCTTGTTTGTGAAATAGAATAATACATATAATTATCTTTAAACAATATACTATGTGCTCTATATCCTATTATAGGCATTTCACTTCTTATTATCCCATTATTATCATATAATGCTACATAATCATTGTCATCTGAATCATTACCTAAAATAGTATATAATCCACTGCTTAACTCTTCTTCCGAAGTACCAGTTTCTGTTTCTAAACTTATTTGAGAATCTGTTTTAACATCTGTTAAATCTATGTTTATTTCTTTTTCAGAAATCACATTATTATTTTCATCTTTAAGTGTTATAGTTAATATATTTTCATATCCAGGAACTAATCCAATAATTTGATAGCTATGACTTGTAGTCAAATTATTATCACCATCATTATATAATATTCTAGAAAAATCTTCTATATCATCTGATACATGAATATTATATTCTAAATAACTTAATTTCGATGAATTAAAATATAAATTAAAAGATAATTTATTTGTACCATAAGGATTATATATAATTAATGGATTAGAAAATGTATAAGCATTATTTTCTAACAATTCATTTATTTTTTCATCTACTACATCTTGATAATTTATTTTAAATATATCTACATAATCCTTTGTACTTATATAATTAATGTTATCTCCCATTTTATCATTTTCTACTATATTAATATTTTTTCTTAACCACTCAACATCGTTTATGTTATTTTTTATAGTATCGTTTCTTAATTTTAAAAATCCTATCACACTTAAAGTAATAAATATAACAATAATTAATATTATTAATAAAAGTTTAATTTTAAATTTCATTTTCTTCACCGTTAATATTATATATTATAAATATGTGTAAATTATGTGATTTTATAAGAAAAGAAACTTTAGAAGTTCCTTTTATCTATATAAACGCTTAAAGCTAAAGCGTACCCAAATTAATTATATTATTAATTTTTTATTATATTCATTTTTAATATATATTTTTTGTATAAAATTATTCATATATTTTTTATTTTATATTCAATATAATATATTCATATTATACTTTTTTGTGTATGACTATATAATATTTTATTTCATTAGAATATTTCATTGATAATAATTCACAAAAATGATTCCATGTTAATTATGTCATCATTTTCGATACTTTTTGATTATTAAATACATTACAAAATTGTTTCATTCTAAATATTTTTCTTCTATTATACTTTTTCCAACTCCAATCATTAGTTTATCTGAATATTAACTAATGATATTATTACCACTATTTGTAATAAAATTCCCACTACTTCATAATATTTACTTGAATTATTTTCGTTTCCTGAATAGTATTTTATATTAAAGTAATTTATATATATTATTTCTTTAATAATTTTGTCACCCTTTATGGTGAACATATTTCTATTTTTAATTTATTTTTTCTAGTTTCAAACATTATACTTCCATTATGATCTGTTCTATAAATTTTTGAATCTTCTAAAATTTCTAACACTTCATTATTTGGATGATTATATATATTATTTTCTCCTACACTAATAATTGAATACTTAGGATTTATCATATCAATAAATTCTTTACTTGAAGATGAATTAGATCCATGATGTCCTACTTTTAATATATCTATATTATCAAGATTATATTTTTCTATTAAATCTCTTTCTACTTTAACAGAAGCATCTCCCATAAATAAAAACTTAATATTATTAATTTGCGCATAAATTATATTTGAATTATCGTTTTCATTATCATATATTTCGTAATTTAAAAAATAAAATTTATTATTATTTATAGTTATTTCTTTTATATTTTGATAATATGGTATATTTTCTTTTTCGAGTATTTTTATAAGTTCTAACTCTAAATCATTATATTTTCCATTATTAAATATTACTTTTTCTACTTTAAAATTATTAACTAAATTAATACTTTCTCCCTTATGATCATAATCTCCATAACTTAATATTAGATAATCTTATTTTTTTACTCCATCTTTTTTAAAATAATTAATTAATGTATCTGAAATGTTATATTCTTTACTTCTTTCTCTAAACTTTTCTTTTTCATATTTTATTTTTCCTCCTGTGTCTATTAATATATTTTTACCTTTAATTCTTATTAATATTGAATTTCCTTGACCTACATCAATAAAGGTTATTTTATCAGAAAATACTATGCTTTTATAATTAATAAAGATAACAAATAAACATATAAAAATCATTATATTTTTCATTTTTACTATTCCATGCTTTTTTTGTTTTAAAATTAATATTAATACCAGATAATAAATAATAATTAATAATATATTTAGTTTTGCTATATCAAAGCATAATATATTTATATTAGATAATTGATTACTTATAAAAATAAAAATATTAATAAAAAAATAACATATACCATCTAAAAATGGGAACAAAATTGTAATTGTACAAATTGGAAATAATAAGTATGTAACATAAGGAACATAAAATATATTATATATAATACTTAATAAATTTATATTATAAAAATTATTTATAACTATCGGAACTGAAACTAAAAAAGATATTAATGAAATTATAAAATTTTGATAAATAAAATTTTTATTATTTAATATTTTACTAAAAGTTATTAATGTAAAACTTATAACAAAAGAAAAAATAAAACCTATATTGTATATATTATATGGATTATAAAAAAGCATTAAACAAAATAATAATATTACAATGTTAGAATTTTTAATATTAAATTTAAATATCTTATTTATGGAAAATAATACAAACTGTAAATACGCTCTTAACATTGATATAGCAAAATTAGTTAAAAACAAGTAAAAAAATAGTACTAAAGATATTAATATGTATTTATTTATTTCTTTTAATTTTCCTAATATTTTTAATAACATTATTGATATTAGTGTTACATGAGAACCAGATACTGAAAGTAAATGACTAATTCCTATTTTTTGATAATTTAAATACTCATTATAATCTATACTATTTTTATCTGATAATAAAAATGTCTTTATATATCCACTTGATTTTTTACATTTATTAATTTTATTTATAATATTATTTTTTAAAGTATAAAATATATTTTTGTTTTTACAAATTAATTTTATTTTTTCAGCATTAAATATATATTTTATTTTTTGACTAAGTAAATATTTTTTATAATTAAACAAATTAAAATTAGTATTATCTTTTGGCATTTCTAATTTACCTTCAACTAATATATAATTTCCTATATTTAATTTGTAGTTATCTTTTTCTTCTTTAGTCTTAAAATAATAATTTACAATTAATTTTTCTTTTGATTTTAACGTAATTGTTAATTTATCTCCATCAATTTTATAATCAGTTATATAACCATATATTTTAGTTTCTTTCCCAGTATATTTTGACTTTGAATCTATATACGAAATATTTATAAACACATATAAAACACTTAATATTAATAATATGTAAAAGATATAATTACACTGTAATATATTCTTTAATTTTTTCAAATAAGGCTTCTCCAATACCAGATACATTTTTTATATCTTCTATTAATTTAAAATTACCATTTTCTTTTCTATATTTTATTATAGAATCCGCTTTACTATCTCCTATTCCACTTATTTTAAGCAATTCTTCTTTAGTCGCAGTATTAATATTTACAAGGTTACTATCATTATTTTCTTCATGTATTACTTCAGCATCATTATTTTTATCTATAACTAATATTTCTTCTTCTATTTTCTTTTGTATTTCTTCTGTTGAAATAGTTTGTTCTTTATATTTTTTTATTTCATCTTTCGTATATATTACTATAAACATCTCATCTGTTACTTTTTTACTTAAATTAATAATACTAGTGTCCGCATCTTCTTTTAATCCCCCAGCCATATTTATAACATCAATAACTCTAGAATTTTCTTTAATCTTATATACATTAGGATTATTAATCGCGCCTTTTATATCAACATAATAAAATGTTTCTTCATTAATATTTTTTTCTTTCTTATCTTCTTTTTCTATTTTAGTGTTATCTTCATTTTTACCATTTATAATTATTTCATCTGGTTTATCATTGTAATTATAATAAAATAATATTAAAAAAGTCCCTATAACTAATATTAAAAATACTATAGCTAAATAAAATTTATAATTTTTCATAAAAAACCTCCTAAAATATATATTATCTATTTTAGAAGGTTTTCCCACTTTTTTATTCAATTTTATTTCTATCTTAATACTTTTTTTTGCATATAATTATAATTTTCTATTGATACCCTTTGAACAAATGCAAGTCCAATTGCAAGAGTTAAAGCAAATGATCCCCCATATGACAAAAATGGTAATGGTACTCCCGTTAGAGGTAATATCCCAAGTACACCTGTTAAATTTACTACTACATGTAAAAATATATAACATGCAATTCCATAACATATTAAAGCATTAACTAAATTATAAGATTTTTGTGAAATTATTATAATTCTAATAATTATTATCATATATATAAGAATCATTAATATTCCTGTGATTAAGCCCATATCTTCAACTATAATTGGAAATATAAAGTCTGTATAAGCTTCTGGTAAATATAAATACTTTTGTTTACTGTTCCCCGGCTGTATACTAAATAGTTTCCCATTATTTATCGCTATATAACCATTACATACCTGATAACCTGAATCTTCTTGATATCTTGTACATGGATTTAAATAATTGAATCTTCCTTTTTGCATACTTGAAAGTGGACTTTTACCAGTAATTAAAATCATTAATAATCCAATAACAGCAATTACAAGTCCACATATAGTAACATTTATTTTTATTTTTTTTGTTACGGGAGATGCATAAAATAACATTAATGATATTAAAAATAATATAAGACCCGTCCCACCATCTGGTTGAAGTAAAGTAAGTAATGTGAATATTGCACCTAATCCAAGAGGGATAACTGCATATATAAGTTTATCTAATTTTTTTATATTCATCTGATAATAAATACCTGTAAAAACTATTAAAGCTACTTTAGCAAATTCACTAGGTTGAATTCCAAATCCCGCGATATAAAACCAGCTTTTTGAATTATTAGTGGCTTCTCCTGCGATTAATAACGTTATAAGCATAAATATAATTATTCCGCATATAATGTAAATTAATTTATTATATCTTTTTATAGGAATTTTAAATATTATTAATGATATTATTGAACTACCTATTAAAACAATTAATTGTTTAATAAAATATTTAGTATTTTCCCCATATTCTAAAAAAGATTTCATACTTGAGGCATCCAGTATCATAAATAAACCAAAAATAAACATAAAAATAGTTAAAAGTAATAAAGTTTTATCCATTTTATTTAAAGTTCTAATCATAATATTTACCTCCCCTATTTATAATAATAACACAAATAAATAAATTTACCTATATTTAGGTAAATTAAATAACATTTTATTTACATTACTAATAAAATATAATAGAAAATAAAAAGGAGGTTTTAGTATGTATTATTACGGATACAGTGGTGGATATGGATATAATAATCCATGCTGCTCAAATCAAGGTGGATATGTATATCCAATAAACCAAGGATATGGTTATGGTTCAGGATCTGGTTCTGCGATCATATTAGTATTATTTATATTACTTGTAATAGTTATTGGTGCTGGTTTCTTTAATAGAGTAAATTAACTATTTATAGATTCATCGATTGATGAATCTTTTTACTTTTTAATAAAAATATGATAAAATATGTATGGATTTTGAGGTGACAATATGATTAGAAATAAAGATATATTAGACGAAAAAGATAAAAGATTAAGACAAAAAAGCACTGATGTTAAATTCCCTCTTGAAGATAAATATAAAAAATTTATAAATGATGCGATAGAAATGCTTACACTTAGTCAAATTGAAGAAGAAGCAGAAAAATATAATTTAAGACCCGGTACTGGACTTTCAGCAGTTCAAGTAGGATTAACTAAAAGAATATTTGTAATTGTATATGAATATGAAGATGGGAAGTTTGATAATTATGTATTTATAAATCCAAAAATTATTAGTAATTCACAAGAAATGATATATGTTGAAGGTGGTGAAGGATGTCTTAGTGTTAATAGAGAAGTTGAAGGCATTGTTCCAAGATATGCTAGATTAAAAGTTGAATACTATGACGAAAAAGGTAATAAACATGAAATGAGATTAAGAGAAGATTTATCTGTTATATTTCAGCATGAATATGATCATTTAGAAGGTATATTATTCCCAGATAGAATAGACAAAAGAAATCCTTATAAAAATCAAAATAACATGAGAGCAATATAAAAAATATCAAAAAGATATTTTTATTTTTTATTAATAATTTTAAAAATTCATCTATAGTTAGTTCTTCATTATCAAAATTATACTCTAGAAAAAAGAAGTTAAATTCAGATAATAAAAAATCTTTTTCGGTTAAGTTTTTTCTAAAAAAATTTAAATTATTCGTTACTATTTCAAGATTATATACATTCTTTAACTTTCTAATTATATTATTAAGTGATATTTTTCTTCTAAATATAATATATTAAATGATACACATATTCTTAATTTCATTATAAATTATTAATGCATCATCTAATAATTTTTTTATTTTTCATCTTTTATATTTTCATATTTCATAAAAATTTACTCTTTTTATGGTTTAATAGTATAAGACTCAAAAATAAATTTGTCAAAAAAAGATGAATGTTAATCATCTGTTTTGATTTATAAAACTAATTATCTCACCTTTACTCATAAATCCAACGTTTTTACCTTTTAATTTCCCATCTTTAAAAATTAATAACGTTGGGATACTCATTATATTAAACATGCTTGCAACATCATTAGATTCATCTACATCTACCTTAACAAATGTAACATCTTCTAACTCATTTGAAATTTCATCTATAATTGGTGAAATCATTTTACAAGGTCCACACCATTTAGCAAAAAAATCAACAAATACTACTCCATTTTTTATTATTTCATTAAATTCTTCTGATTTTATTAATTTAACCATATTTATTCTCCTATCTCACATTTAGTTTTTATTTTATTTTTTTCATATAAATAAATTATCGATTCCTTTTTTACTATATTATTTTTAATCATAATATTAATCGATTCGCAATTAAGTTGACTATCACTAAAATTTTTACTATTTTTAGATAAATTTTCTAAATCTTTTAATGTATCAAGTGACTTTTCAATTAATCCAGACATAACTGGAGTTTTCTCTAATATTATATCCTTTAGTTTTGAATCTGTAAAAAAATCTTCTTCATTTAATTTAAATGTAGGCTGCATAAGTATAAATAAAACTACAAATACAATTAAATAATATTCAATAAAACCAAATATAGCACCAAGTATTTTAGATGGAATCGCTAAAATTATTGTAGCTTTAAGTAGTTTTTCAAATATAGAACTTATTTTTATTAATATTATTAATATAACGCTAAGAATACTAAAAACTAGGAAAAATGCAATCAATTCATACAACAGTATATTTAAAACTGCAGTATTTTCAAGTAATCCTCCAAATGTAAAAAATGGTAAATTTTTATACATTAATTCAGATACAGGATTTTTAAGTATAAATGAAAGAACTAAAACTAATATCATTCCTATAGTAATAACACTTTGTTTTATTATTCCTCTTTTAAAACCGATAATCGCACCAAAAAGCATAAACATTATTATAATAATATCTAACATTATATCACCCTTACCTTTTATATAATTAATTATATTATATTTTGAGAAAAAAATAAAGATTTATGATAAAATATTAGTTAAGAGGTGAAAACTTATGACAATATCTTTTAAAATATCAGATAATACTAAAGAAAAGATGATTGAACACTATAAATATATGAAAAGAGATAAAACTCCTCCATA
>CALVQR010000034.1 GCA_944358265.1 uncultured Bacilli bacterium
AGCGCAGATAATAATAAAACAATAAGTTATACAAGTAGATGGACAACAAGTAAAAGAAATATGTTATTACTTTAATTATTCAGCAAAAGATACAAGTGAAATTATACAATATATCATACTGATAAATGTTTTAGTTATTAAATATTATAAAAGTATAAATATAAAAAATTTATACTTTTTTATGTCGAAATTTGAAATTTTTTGTCAATTTGTTTGACTTTTGAAATATAATATGTTAGTATTTATTTCGTTGCCCGAAAAGGAGGTATAAAAAATGTCAATGGAAGAATTAAGAAAATTTCAAATACAGAATTTAGAAGGATATGTATCTTTTTTAAAAACTAAAAAATTATCTAGAGGATTAACTGATCATGAAATTCGCTTATACGAAGAGAAAAAAGCAGAATTAAAATCATTAACTTCAAGTGCAGGGAATGTAAAACAACTAAGTTTAAATTCAAATAAATCAGTTTTACCTGCATAAAAAATACCAAAAATGGTATTTTTTATTTTGTATATTGATTATTTCTTATAAATTCTCTTAAAAGTTTAGTTAAAGCTCTTTTTTCTATTCTTGATACATAACTTCTTGATATATTTAATTCTTTTGCTATTTCTTTTTGTGTCAATTCATCAGTATTATTAAGTCCATATCTTTTAGTTATTATAGCTTTTTCTCTGTCAGATAATACGCACATATATTTGGTTAATAATTCTATATTATTTTGAATATGAATGTCTTCTGCAAAATCAGGTTTTGGAGTTTTTAATATTTCCATAAAAGTTATTTCATTTCCATCTTTATCATATCCAATAGATTCTTCGATGCTTACATTTTTACTATTTTTTTTATCATTTCTAAAATACATTAAAATTTCATTGTCAATACATCTTGCACAGTAAGTTGCAAGTTTAGTTCCATGTTTATATGAATATGTATCTATTCCTTTTATAAGACCTATAATACCTATACTAATTAAATCATCAGTATCAATTTTATTTGTCTCATATTTTTTTACTACATGAGCTACTAATCTTAAATTATGTTCAATTAGTTTATTCCTTGCATCTTTATCTTTCTTATTTAAAAATAATTTTAAATATTTCTCTTCCTCTTCATTTGATAATGGATCAGGGAAAATATTGTTAGAATAACTACCAGTAAATGCAAACATACTTTTAATTAGCTCACTAATTATACTTAAAAACAATTTATCACTTCCTTAATTAAATATATGAAAAAAATGTAGCTTATTGCCTTATTTTTTTGTTTATTGTATAATATAAAAGTACAAAAATAGGTAGGAAGTTGATAATATGTACTTAAAAGAAATTAAGATAAATGGTTTTAAATCATTCGCAGAAAAAACAAATATAGAATTTACAAATGGTATATCTGGAATAGTTGGACCTAATGGCTCAGGGAAAAGCAATGTAGTAGATGCAGTACGCTGGGTATTAGGTGAACAATCAGTTAAATCACTTCGTGGAGAAGGAACAATGAGTGATGTAATATTTTCTGGAAGTAAGAGTAGAAAACCTTCAAATTTTGCATCAGTAACATTAATCTTTGATAATTCAGATAAATATTTAAATATAGATTTTGATGAAGTATCAATTAAAAGAATTATATACAAATCAGGAGAAAATGAATATTTTATAAATAATGAAAAATGTAGATTAAAAGATATACTTGAGTTGTTTATGGATACAGGAGCATCTAGAGAATCTTTTAATATTATTTCGCAAGGCGATGTTGCAAATGTACTGTCAGGTAAAGCAGAAGATAGGAGAGTAATATTTGAAGAAGCATCAGGAGTATTAAAATATAAAAAGAGAAAAGAAGAAGCACTTAGAAAATTATCTAAAACTCATGATAATATGAATAGAGTAGATGATATTATTAACGAATTAAATACTACTATTATTCCACTAAAAAAACAAAGTGAAACTGCTAAAATATATTTAGATAAAAAATCTAAATTAGAAAATATAGAAATTGCTTTAACGGTTAATGATATTGAAAAATATAATTTTGAATATAAATTTAGTAAAGACAAAATAGAATCTTTAACAGATGAAATAACAAAAATGTTATCTGATAGTTCTAAAGAACAAGCAAAAATAGAAACTATAAAAAATAATATAAATAAATTAAATAATGACTTATATTTAAAACAACAGAAATTAGTTAAAATAAGTAGTGAAGTAGAAAGGTTATCTGGCGAAAAAAATCTTATTTCAGAAAGAAGTAAATATAATTCAAATGATATAAAATTACATGATAATATATTAAATTTAAAAGAAAAAATACTATCTATTGAAACTTCTATAAATACAATTACTAAAGAAATAGAAAGTGAAAATATAAGTAATAAAGATATATCAAATAAATTAAATGATATAGAAAATAGATTAAAATTTATAGAAAATGATAAAGAAAAACTAAATAATAAAATAAATGAAAAAATAAGATTAATTACGAATTTAAAACATAGAAAAGATGTATTGTTAGATTCAATAGAAAATAATTCATCTTTACCATACTCAGTTAAAAATGTATTAAATAATCCTAAATTAATAGGAATATATAACGTAGTAGGTAAGTTAATTGAATTTGAAGAAAAGTATTCTCAAGCACTTGAAGTAGCTTTAATGAGTTCTGTATCACATATTGTTTGTGAAACTATAAATAATGCTAAAAATGCGATTAATTACTTAAAAATTAATAATTTAGGGAGAGCTACTTTTCTTCCATTAAATGTAATGAAACCAAGAATGATAGATGAATATTCTTATAATATATTAAAATCATCAAAAGGTTTTATTGATATTGCATCTAATTTAGTTAATTTTGATACAAAATATAAAAATGCGATACTTAATTTACTTGGTTCCGTAATAATTGTAGATGATATTGATAATGCAAATATAATATCTAAATTAATTAATAATAGATATAAGGTAGTAACATTATCTGGCGAAGTTGTTAATATTGGTGGTAGTGTTACTGGAGGATCATTAAAGAAAAGTAATATATTAAGTGAAAAATATGAATTAGAAAATGTACTTAAAAATATTGATGTAACGCAAAGTGAAATAAATGAAATAGAAAATAAAATAAATGAAGTAGATGAGAAATATACTAATTTAGAATATGAAAAGAAAAGTGTTTTAATTAGTGTAGAATCTAATAGTGAAATATTAAAAAATAAGAAAAATTCTTTAGAAGAATTAGAAAGAGATAAAAAGTCATTTGAACTTGAACTTAATAATAATTTAAATACAGTAAATAATGTAATATCTACTGAAGAGGAAAAGATATTAAACGATTATTATGAAAAAGTAAAAGAAAAAGAAACTCTTACTGTAGAGATAGATAGAATAGTAAAAAATTTAAGTAATGAAAAAGAAGAATTAACTAATAATGAATCTTATTTAAAGAATACCAATTCTGAATATAATAAAATTCAAAATGAATTAAAATCTCATGAAATAAAAGTTAATAGATTAGATGTTAAATTAGATAGTTTACTTAATATATTAACTGTAGATTATTCAATTACTTATGAAAAAGCAAAAGAAAAATATATTCTTGATATAAATGAAGATACTGCAAGAGATGAAGTAAGTACTTTAAAAAGAGAAATAAAATCCCTGGGGGATGTAAATGTATCTTCAATTGAAGAATATGAAAGAGTATCTGAAAGATATAATTTTTTACAAAAACAAAAAGAAGATTTAATAAATGCAGAAAATATGCTTTTAGAGATAATTAACGAAATGGATGAAGTTATGAAAGTTAATTTTAAAGAAACTTTTGAAAAAATAAAAGATTCATTTTCTGAGACTTTTAAAATATTATTTGGTGGAGGGAATGCAGAATTAAAATTAACTGATCCTGATAATATACTCGAAACAGGTATTGATATAGTTGCTCTTCCACCAGGAAAAAAGCTTCAGCATATATCACTTTTATCAGGAGGAGAAAAAACATTAACAGCAATATCACTTTTATTTGCAATACTTAGGGTAAGACCAGTACCATTTTGTATATTGGATGAAGTAGAAGCTGCCCTTGATGAAGTAAATGTTGATAATTTTGGTAAATTTTTATCTAAATTTAAAGGTGATACTCAGTTTATAATTATTACACATAAAAAGAAAACAATGGAATATGCAGATGTTTTATATGGAATAACAATGCAGGAATCTGGTGTATCAAAACTTGTAAGTGTAAAATTAGAAGAAATAAACTAGATTGTAAACTTTACAATCTGTTTTTTTTATTTCTTTATAAATATTATGTAAAATGATATAATAAAACCAGTAGGAGGCTAATTATGAACTTATTAAATTATCTTATAGTAATATTTTTTTCTATAATAACTACAGTAATATTTGTATATATGATTTTATATTCGGATAGAAAATCAAGAGAACCTCTTCATATGGTTTTTATCTGCTTAATTTCAGGCATTTTTACTATATGCTTAACACTTTTAATTGGGAATATAATATTGCCTAATTTAGAGATAATTGGTTCTGAACTGTTTAGTTATAATACAAATAATATAATAAGAACACTTATATTAGCACTTACTGAAGAGTATGCAAAATTATTTACTTTGTATTTATTTATTTCTAAAAATAGAAATTTTGATGATATATATGATGGATTTGTATATTCATCATTAATCGCACTTTCTTTCGCAGTTTTAAAATCTTTTATTTATGTTTTAAGAGAACCAGATTTTTCATCAATGACTTTACTTGCAATATTAAGAAGTGTTACTACAATTCCTCTACATTTAGTATGCGGTATTATAATGGGTTATTATATGGGAGTTGAAAAATTCTCTTGGGGAACAAAAAGAAGAATATTTACGTTATTTAAAGCATTAATTGTTCCTACAATTATTCACTTTTTATATAATTTTATAATATCAAAATTAATATCTAATTTAAATAATGATATGACATTTATACTATTATTACTTCTTTTCTTCATTCCAGTTTATATAATTTGTATAATATATATAAAAAATTCTAAAAAACTTAATGAAAAATTTATAAATAATGAAAAATATAAAAATTTGATGACTAAAAATGAATATAATGAAATTATAAAATATAAATATTGATTTTATAATCATTTATTCGTATAATTTAAAAGGAGATGTTTATGAATAAATTAAAACCAGACATGTATAAAAGAGATATATATAGTATTAATTATACAAAATTAAAAGAAAATGGTATCAAATATTTATTTTTTGATTTAGATAATACTATTATTAGTTATAGTGAAAAAGATGTACCTAATAAAGTTATAGATTTATTTAATAATTTAAAAAAAATGGGATTTAAGTGTTTTATTTTTTCAAATTCACATTATGATAGATTAAAACCATTTAAAGAAAAATTAAATATAGATATATATTATGGATCGATGAAACCTCTTAAAAAAAATTATAAAAAAATAATTAATATGTATGATAAGAATAAGTGTGCTTTTATAGGTGATCAATTTATGACTGATGTAATAGGTGCGAAAAGAAATGGTTTGTATGTTATTTTAGTAGATAAAATAGAAGATAATGAACCAATATATACAAAATTTTGGAGATTTTTTGAAAAGTTTATTTTAAAATATTATAAAAAGAAAAATATATTTGAAAAAAGGAAGTATTATGAATAAAAAATGTATAGGATGTGGCGCAATTTTTCAATTTAATAATGAAGATGAAATAGGATATATAAGAGAAGAAAAATATGAAACTGCTCATTATTGTGAAAGATGTTTTAAACTTATAAATTATGGAAAGTTTAAAAGTGTTGTAACAAAAGGAGAAGAATATATAGATATATATAAGAAAATAAATGAAACTGATGATCTAGTATTGTTTTTAGTGGATATATTTAATATAAATAATTCTATAGAAATGATTAATAAATATATAAATAATAAAATAATACTTGTTATTACTAAATTTGATATAATACCTAAATCTGTTAAAGAATATAAAATACTAGAAAATATAAAAAAATATAATTTTAATAAAAATGTAATAGATTTTATTTTAGTTAGTTCAAAGACTAATTATAATATAGATTTGTTGTATGAAAAAATACTGAAAAACAAAACTAGTAATAAAGTGTATGTAGTAGGTAATACTAATTCAGGTAAAAGTACTTTAATTAATAAATTTATTAAAAATTACTCTGATTTAGACCTTAAAATAACAACAAGTATTTTGCCATCAACTACAATTAATTTAAATGAGGTTAAGATAAATGAAGAATTAACTTTTATAGATACTCCGGGTTTTATAGAAAAAGATAATATATCTAACTTCATTAGTGCTAAAGAATTAAAAAAAATAATGCCAAATAATGAGATAAGACCTATTACATATCAAGTATATGAGGGGACAACCCTTTTGATAAAAGATCTTTTAAGGGTAGAATATGTAAAAGGAGAAAAAAATAGTTTTACTTTTTATTTATCTAATGATATAATAGTTGATAGAATAAACACTACAACAAATGCTAGAGGAAAAAACTTAAAAGTTACTCAAATAAAAGTAACTGGAGAATCTGATGTTGTAGTCAATGGTTTATGTTTTATAAAAATTACAAAACCAGCAATATTAGAATTATATGTAAAAGATGGTGTTGGGATATATACTCGCACATCTTTGATATAAGAAAGAAGGAAAAGAATGAATAAAGGGTTTTTTAAAAAAATAATATTATTTGTATTTTTACTCATAATATTGCCTAATAATGCCTATGCATTAACATTTAAAGTAGAAAAATCAGTTGATACAATAAAACCATCTAGAGAGGTAACTGTATATATCAAAGCAACAGATGTAGATGCGAGTGATTCTATACAACAATATCAAGTAAATTTAGAATATGATTCATCAAAACTTGATTATAAATCCTCAAGCAGTGATATAGCAAAAATAACTGCAGGGAATCCAATCATTATTCAAAATGATAAAGGAACAATTAGTTCTGATATGACACTTGCAACAATAGTTTTTGTAGCTAAATCAAATGCAAAGGCAGGAGATGCAAATTTTACATTAAGTAGTTCAGATGCTACTACAATTAGTGGTAAAAAAATTACTGCAACTAATACATCATCAATGGTTAAAGTAATTTCTTTATCAAATGATGCAACATTAAGTTCACTTAAAATACCTAATGTAACTTTAAGCCCTAAATTTAATAAAGATACACTTGAATATACAGCTTCGATAACAGATATAACTGAACTTACTGTAAATGCAACTGCAACTGATTCTAATTCAAAAATAATGATATCCGAAAACTATAAAGCCTTAGTTGAAGGTGAAAATGAAATAAAAATCGCAGTAACTGCAGAAGATGGAATAACTACTAAAACATATATTATAAAAGTAACACTTAGTTTAACACCAACAGAAGAAGAACTTCTAAAATCAAATGCGGATTTAAAAAGTTTAGAAGTTGAAAATTTTGATATAGATTTTACAAAAGATTTAAAAAAATATACTTTAACTGTACCATATGAAACAGATAAAATAAATATAATTGCAGAAGCTGAAAATCCAAACGCTACAATAGAAATGGAGGGTACAACTAATTTAAAAGTTGGCAGAAATACAATTAAAATTGTAGTAACTAGTGAGGATACAGAGAATAAAAATACATATGTGTTAACTGTATTAAGAGAAGAGGAAGAAAAAGAAGTTATTGAAACTTGCCCTGATGAAACAACTTCAAGGGAATGGATACTATTTTCTATAAGTATGGTTGTTACATTTACTTTAGGTATTATTTTAGGATATTTTGTATGTAAAAAAGAAGTGTTAAAGAAATTATTTAAAAAAAGAAAAAATAAAAAAGAAACCCCAGAAGTTATAGATACTTTATCTAATACAATAAAAATAGAATCAATAAAAAAGGGAAGTAAAACTAAAAAGAAATAGATATTTTTATCTATTTCTTTTTAATATAAAATTCAGTATAAAATTAGAAATAATTTATTTTTTACTAAAAATGTAGTTAAATTTGTGTAAAATATGTAAAAAATCAAAAAAATTGGTAAAAAAACGTGGAATTTTGAATAAAAACGGAGAATATATATATTGGAAGTGGTTTTTTATGAATGAAAACTCTAGTATTTCATATGAAGAAATATTAAGTATTCAAAGAAAAGTAAATATAGTTGATATTATAAAAGATTATGTTCCGCTTACTCAAAAAGGTAAAAATTATTTTGGAATATGTCCATTTCATGATGATCATAATCCAAGTATGAGTGTATCAGAAGAAAAACAAATATATAAATGCTTTGTATGTGGAAATGCAGGGAATGTATTTAACTTTGTAATGGAATACGAAAATATTACATTTATTCAAGCTGTTAAAATAGTTGCCGATAAGATAGGAATAAATATTGAAATAAAAAATAAAAATGAGAAAAAAATAGATAATACTTATTCTAAATTATATGATATATATGATGTAGCAAATAAATTTTATCAAAATAATCTTAATACTAATTATGGCAAAGAAGCTAAAAAATATTTAAATGATAGAAAAATTGATGATTCAATAATTAAATTATTTAATATAGGATTATCATTATCTGATTCAGAGTTATATAATGTTTTAAAAAGTAAGAAATTTACTGATAAAGATATATTATCTAGTGCAGTTGCGGTTGAAAGAGGGAATAGAATTTATGATTTATATAAAAATAGAATAATGTTTCCTCTATATAATCTTGATGGTAAAGTAGTGGGTTTCTCAGGAAGAATTTACTTTAAATCTGATGAAAGTAAATATATAAATACAAAAGAAACTGATATATTTAAAAAAGGAGAACTTTTATATAATTATCATATAGCAAAAAAAGAATCTAGAAAAGATAAATGTATTATAGTGGTTGAAGGTTTTATGGATGTAATAAGACTTAGTACTATTGGGATTACAAATGTAGTTGCGACAATGGGAACTGCAGTTACAAAATATCAAGCATCTTTAATAAAAAAACTTGCGTTAAATATAATACTTATGTTTGATGGGGATGATGCTGGAGACAAAGCAACAAATGCTTTTTTAGAACATTTTGATGATAATTC
>CALVQR010000035.1 GCA_944358265.1 uncultured Bacilli bacterium
AGATCCTGATGAATATATATTAAAAAAAGGAAAAGATAAAATGCTTTATCATTTATCGCATCCAGTAAGTGTATATGATTATAAATTATCTAATATCAAAAAAAATATAGATTTTTCAAATAGTAAAGATGTATCAAATTATATTAATTTAATGGTAAAAGAAATAGAAAAGATATCAGATGATGTAGTTAGAAATTTAGAAATAAAAAAATTATCAGAAGAAACAAATGTAGATATTGATATTATAAAATCTAAAGTAAAAGCAAATGATACTAAACAAATAGATATAAGTAAATTTAAAAATGATAATATTAAAACTTCTAAATATGAAAAAGCATCAAAATATATTTTATATAAAATGATTAATGATAATAATGCAATAATTAATTACTATAATAATTTATCATATTTACCATTTGAAAAAGATAGAAAATTAGCAAACGAAATTATAATGTTTTATAAAAAATATAACAGTTTTAATTTAAATGATTTTATAGTTTATCTAAATGAAAAAAAAGATTTAATTAATTTGGCCATAGATATTGATGGACTTGATTTAAATAAAAAAATAGATAACAATTTAGATGATTGCTTTAAAGTTATAAAAGAATATCTATATGATAATCAAATAAAAAATTTAACCAATAAATTAAAACAAGAAACTAATGAAATAAAAAGAAAAGAAATTGCACAAAAAATAGTAGATTTAAAGATGAAGGAGAATGTAATATGAATGAAATAAAAACTTTTGAAGAAAGAAAACAATTGTTATTAAAAAAAGGAAAAGAGAATGGATATTTAACATTTGAAGAGCTTGCAGAAAATCTAAAAGGATTGGAAATGGATTCTGAAAGTTTAGATGATTTGTATAATTTTTTAAATGACAATAATATAGAGGTAGTTGCGGATACTGAAATATCTGAAGATAGTTCATCTGAGGAAGGATCAGGTTCTGATTTATCTCTCGATGATTTATCTCTTCCTAAAAATTTAAGTATAAATGATCCTGTTAGAATGTATTTAAAAGAAATAGGTAAAATAAGTCTTTTATCTTTAGAAGAAGAATTAGAATTATCTAATAGAATTGAAGAGGGAGATAAAGAAGCTAAAAAAATTCTTGCTGAATCTAATTTACGTTTAGTTGTATCTATTGCAAAAAGATATGTAGGTAGAAATTTATCATTTTTAGATTTGATACAAGAAGGTAATATAGGGCTTATGAAAGCAGTAGATAAATTTGATTCATCAAAAGGATATAAATTTTCTACATACGCAACATGGTGGATTAGACAGGCTATAACAAGAGCAATCGCAGATCAAGCAAAAACAATAAGAGTCCCAGTTCATATGGTTGAAACAATTAATAGATTAAAAAGAGTTCAAAGACAAATGACTTTAGAACTTGATAGAGAACCAACAGAAGAAGAATTAAGTAAAGAATTAGGAATACCAGAAGAAAAGGTTAGAGAAATAATTAAAATATCATTAGATCCATTATCACTTGAAACACCAATAGGAGAAGAGGAAGATAGTCATTTAGGTGATTTTGTAAAAGATGAAAATTCACTTAGTCCAGAAGAATATGCAATTAATGAGGTGTTAAAAGATGAAATATCTGAATTGCTTTTAACATTAACTGAAAGAGAAGAACAAGTAATAAAACTAAGATTTGGATTAGTAGATGGTACTTGTAGAACATTAGAAGAAGTAGGGTCTATATTTGGAGTAACAAGAGAAAGAATTAGACAGATAGAAGCAAAAGCTCTTAGAAAACTTCGTCATCCATCAAGAAGTAAAAAATTAAAGGATTATTTAATAGATTAATATGAGACTTTCAAAGAGATTAAAAGCAATAGCTGAATTTATAGATGAAAAAGATAAAATTATTGATATCGGTTGTGATCATGCACTTTTAGATATATATTTAAAAGATACATATAAAGATATGAAAATAATTGCATCAGATGTGCATGAAGGTGCACTTAAAATGGCAAAAAAAAATATAGAAAAATATAACTTTGATGGAAAAATTGATTTAAGATTAGGTGACGGTTTATCTGTTGTTAATAATAATGAAATAAATACTATTATTATTTCTGGTATAGGATATTATAATATTGTAAAAATTTTAAATGAAAAAGATAAATTAGAAAATGTAGAAAAAATAATAATACAATCCAATACAGATATAGTAAAAATGAGAAAATTTGTAATTAAATTAGGATATAAAATAGAAGATGAAGTTTTAGTAGAAGATAAAGATATTATTTATACGGTAATAAAATTTGTTAAGGGAAAAGAAAAATATGATTATAAACAAATATATTTTGGCCCTAAAATACTTGAAAATAAAAACGAATTATTTAAAGAATATTATTCTAAAAAATTACTTAAATATCAAAACTTATTACTTCAACTTCCAAATAGTGATATAGTAAATAAATTACATCATAAAAGATTAATTAAAATAATTGAAGAAGAGTTAATTTAAAAAAATATAACCTCTAGTAAAATCTAGAGGTTTAATTATGTAAAAATAAATTTTTTATATGAAAAAACTAGGTCCTTCATTATTATCAGAGTTTGATAAATTACTATAATTACTAGATTTTGTATAATTATTTGAATTAGATTTACTATTATTATTTGAATTAGTTTTAGTAAATTCACTTGCAATTCTAAACATTGTTTTAGCATTATTTATCATAGGTTTTACTTGATATACAATAGGTATTGCTTGATTTACGATATTTAGAGTTTTTTGGGTGTTTGTAAGTAATCCTGCCCAATTTATAGTTTTTTTTGCAAGTGGTGCAAGAGTTCTTGCGGGCATATAAAATTGATTTGGATTAAACATATGTATACCTCCTTGTATTATTATATGAATTACTAAAAAAAAGTTTAAAAAAATAGCTAGTTATGGTATAATTACAATATAAATAATAATAGGTAGGAGCAAGTGTGCATATGAGTAAAAAAGCAAATAAAAAAGATAATAGTTTTTTAAAAAAAATATTTATAGGGATATATAACGTATTTTTGTTTATAATACTACTTCCTTTTAATTTGTTTAAATATTTAAATCTATTTATTTATTATATGATGAAATGGATGATAAGAGAAACTCCTGAAAAAAGGAAACAAAGAGAAGAAAAAGAAAAACAAAGAGCAAAAGAAAGAGAAGAGGAAAAACAAAGAGCTGAAGAATATATAAAGCAAAATAAGGGTAATATTCTTAAATTTGATAAAGATACTCCACAAACTGAAAAAATAAAGAAAGGAAAATTAAGTAGAAAAGAGCAGAGAGAGGAACATAGAGCTGCTAAAGAAAAAATAAAAAGAGAAAAGTTAAGACAAAAAGAAGAAGAAAAAAAAGAAAAAAGAAATATATTTAAAGAATTTAAAGAAAGAAATATATTTGCAAGAAATAAACAAGCAAAACTTGATAGAAAAAGACAAATATTAACTCTTGATATTAATGCGGAAGATGCAAAAAGAAGTACCGAAAAAATAATATTTAAATATATAGGTAAAAATCCAAACGGAAAAATAGAAAAGGGTAAATTTCAAGGATATTCAAAACTAGATGTACATTCATATTTGTTATCTGAAGGATATGAGGTATATGAAATAAAAGCAGTGGCTAAAGCAAGTATATTTAATACAGATATTGGATTAAATAGACCAATGAAAAAATCATTACTTATATTTTATATTACTCAATTATCTACATATTTAAAAGCAGGAATTCCAATAGTTGATTCAATTAAAATATTAACTAATCAATCTAAAAAGGAAACTACAAAAACAATTTGGAAATCAGTTGTATATGAATTAACAATGGGATCAACATTATCAGATGCAATGTATAGATGTGGGAATGTTTTTCCTAGATTATTGATAAATATGATTAAAACAGCAGAGATGACAGGGGATTTGCCGGAAGTACTGGATGAACAAGTTGAATATTATAAATCAACTGAAAAATCAAGAAAAGAAATGGTTAATGCAATGCTATATCCAATATTTGTATTTTTATTTTCAATAATAATTATTATATATATTATGTTATTTGTTATACCTCAATTTGTTAGTATATATGATAGTATAGGAGCAGAATTACCATGGATAACAACTGCATTAATATCTTCAAGTAATTTTCTTAAACAATATTATTTAATAATTTTATTAGTAATTTTAGCAATAGTAGTATTATTTGTAATTTTATTTAAAAAGAGCTTAATATTTAAGTTAAATGTACAAACTTTACTTATGCATTTTCCTGTTATTGGGAACATAATCATTTATAACGAAATGACAATGTTTTCAAAAACTTTTGCAACGCTTATAAATAATAATATATTTATTACAGATAGTATGGATATTTTAAGTAGAATTACTGATAACGAAATATATAAAAATATAATATTTGATGCAGTTGAAAGTTTGTCAAAAGGGGACCCTCTTTCATCAGCATTTAATGATCATTGGGCTTTCCCTGATATTGCTTATCAAATGATAGTAACCGGTGAAAGAACAGGACAATTAGGAACAATGATGGAAAAAGTAGCGGATTATTATCAAGAAGAACATTCTAATGCAATCTCAAGAATTAAAGCACTTATTGAACCATTATTAATTATTTTTCTTACAGTTGTTGTAGGTATAATATTACTTGCTGTTATTATTCCAATGTTTAGTATGTATGAAAATCTTGTATAGAAGGAGAATATGATGGAAGTTATTATATATAGTATTTTAATATTTATAATTGGTATTTGTTTTGGATCATTCTTTAATGTAGTAGGTTATAGACTTCCTAATAATATGTCTATAGCTTTTCCTCCATCACATTGTACTAAATGTAATCATAAACTTGGGAAATTAGAACTGATTCCTATATTTTCTTATATATTTCAATTAGGTAAGTGTAAACATTGTGGAGAAAAAATATCAATTTTTTATCCTATATTTGAATTTATAACGGGAGTATTATTTGTAGTATGTTATTTATCTTTTAAAGATACATATCCTGAAGTATTAAATATAATATATGCACTTATTTTTACTTCATCTATGATTATAATTATGATAAGTGATATAAAATACATGATAATACCTAATGAAGTATTAATATTTTTTTCAGTAATATTAGTTATATTGAAATTATATATTTCATATAAACTTGAAAATATCAATAATTTTATAGATTTAGGATATGAATTAATATTTATATTAAAAGATGGATTAATAATGTTTATTATTATGTATTTAATAAGACTAATTGGTAACTTTTTGTTTAAAAAAGATTCAATGGGTGGTGGAGATATAAAGATGATGACCTACGTATCATTCATATTAGGTTGGAAACTATCAATAGTAGTAGTATTTATTGCATCTTTTTTAGCATTGCCGTTATCAATAATTAATATGTATAAAAAGAATGAACATGTATTACCATTTGGTCCATATTTAGCAGTAGCGGCGTTAATATTATTTATTTGTAAGATTGATTTTAATTTTTTATTAAATTTATTATATTAAAAAAACATTCATTTGAATGTTTTTTTTATTTTATATTATTATCATTATTATTATTTACTATAGTTTGATTTTGATTTCCTTGATCTTGATTTTTATCAATTATAATATCTTCAACATCTAATTCAATTAATTTTATTATTTCTTCAAATGAAGTTAATCCTTGTGCTACTTTAATAAGTCCATCTTGAAGTAATGTATTTACATCACCTTTATATACTAATTTTTTTAATTCTTCTTTTTTTACACTATTAGAAATAGCATCTCTAATATCTTCATTTATTAATAATACCTCATGTATTGCAATACGTCCATTATATCCATTCATGCAGTGTCCACATCCATCCCCAGGAGCATATATTTCATTTAAATCTATACCTAAATTCTTTTTAAATAAATATTTTTGATACTGATTTGTTGGGACTTTTTTTCTGCAATAAGGGCATAGTTTTTTTGCAAGTTTTTGTGATATAATTCCAGAAAGAGAAGCAGCAAGTAAATATCTTTCAACATCCATATCAAGAAGTCTTTCAATGGTGTTAAGTGAGTCATTTGTATGAAGTGTAGATAAAACTAAGTGTCCTGTAACTGATGCACGAACAGCAATAGTTGCAGTTTCATTGTCACGTATTTCTCCAATCATTATAATATCTGGATCTTGTCTTAATATTGATCTAAGAACATTTGCAAATGTTAATCCTATTTCACTACTAACTTGTACTTGATTAACTCCTGAAACGTCCATTTCAACTGGATCTTCAACCGTTATTATATTAGACTCTTCTTTATTTAATTTTTGTAAAATAGAATATACAGTTGTTGATTTACCAGTACCTGTTGCACCTGTTACTAAAATAATACCATTTGGTAATTTAATCATTTTTAATATTTTTTCATAATTTTCCTTTGTAAAGCCTAATTTTTCAAGCCCTTCAATACTCATAGAATAATCTAAAATACGGATAACAATCTTTTCTCCGGCATTGGTTGGAAGAGAAGATACACGCATATCAAGAGGAATACCATTTAAAGTTGTTTTAATTGCACCATCTTGAGGTAGTCTATTTTCTGTTATGTTCATACCAGAAATTATTTTAACTCTTGTTATTAAGTTCTTTTTATATTCATTAGGAATTGCACAATAATCTATTAGAGTTCCATCAATTCTTATTCTAACTTTTAAATAATCAGAAAGAGGATCAAAGTGTATATCACTAGCTCTATGTTTAGTTGCATCTATAATAATTTCGTTTACAATTTCAACAATAGGCAATTTTTCAAAATCGAATGTTTTTAACATGATATCAACCTCTTCTTTATCCTTTTTATTTTTTAAATACATTTTACCCCTAGTATTTATCTTAAAAATATTATATAATAAATTTATAATAATAGCAAGGGGTAAAGGAGTAATTATAATGATAAAAAATAATAACAAAGGTTATTTTCTTCCTGAGGTAATTATTGCAATAACAATTATTGCAATTGCAATAACTGTACTATATGTTAATTCGATGAATACATATATAAAACAAAAAAATGATATTACAAAATTTAATACATTAAATAGTATATATATTGCCGAAGATGTTAGAAATTATTTTAACAAACAAAAAAATAATTTTATATCAGAAATAGAAACTAATAAATATTTAAGTGTATTTGATTATTTTGAAAAAAATAATATTACTTTAAAAAAAGATTTTTTTAATGAACTAAGTATTAAAAAAGTTTACTTTACAACTTATGATATTAGTTCGTTTATAAATGATTTGAATGTACCTTCATCTATAAAAAAAGATTTAAAATCATTAAAGTATGATAATAATTTATGTGAATATAGATATATTGTTATATTTAATGATAATAGTTATTCTACTATTGGGGTAGATTGTTATGAATAAGGTATTGGGGTAGATTGTTATGAATAAGGGTGAAAATATGAAAAATAATAAAGGATTTACAATAGTAGAACTTATAGCTAGTTTTTCGCTAATGATGATAGTTATTGTATATTTACTTAGAACAATTGTCGTAATAAATAATAAAAATCAAGAATTATTAGTTCATCAAGAATATAATGTATTTGCATCAACTTTATTAAACGAAATAAATAAAGATTTAAAAGATAAAGAAAGCAGTGTGGAAATAATATCTGAAAATAATTCAATTTTTATAAAAGGAATAGATGAATATATAACGTTTAATAAAGATGAAAATTATATTACATATAAAGATACTATATATGAATTACCAGATGGTGTTGCATTATCAGATAATCCATATACTATTTCTAAAATAGAAGATGATCCTATAATAACTAATAATAATTTGTTTTATATTGCAAAGATAAATTTCATAATAAATAATAAAGAAGAAGTTTTAATAATATCTAACACTCATTATGAAGATGTAACAATAAAAGTAGAAGATGATGTAACTTTATCAAATAGTGTAAAATTAGGAGATTATATAAAAATGACGCCAACAAAAGTGTCATATATAACAGACATAAGTAAAACAGGATACACTAGTACGCAAACAATAAATCCAAGTGAATTAAATGTATGGAGAGTAATAAAAATAAATGATGATGGGACAATAGAAATTGTATCAGAAAACGTGTCAAATGTAAGTGTTTATTTTAGTGGACAAGTAGGATATAAAAATTTTGTTGGATATTTAAATGAAATTGCAAATCAATATCAAAATGAAAATTATACAATAAAAGCAAGACATATGGGATATAATGGACAAACAGAATATTTAACTGATACTGCTAATACTGTGGATTCATCAGTTGCAACAGCACCATGGACATGTTCAACAGGAGAAAG
>CALVQR010000036.1 GCA_944358265.1 uncultured Bacilli bacterium
GCTACAGGTTTATTATATAAAAGTATTTTATAAATCATTTAATAAATCTATAATAGAAGAAATAAAGACTTTCTTTTCTTTTGATAAAGAATTTATTTTTTCCGATAATTTAATATTTTCTTTTACTTCTGAATTTGTTATAAATTTACTATATAATGTGTTAGGATTAATGCCTAAAATATTCATATAGTTAATTAAAGTTTGAGTTTTTACTCCATTATTTCCATTTTCAATTCTAGAGATATACTTTAGAGAAATTCCTAATTGCTCGGAAATCTGTTCTTGAGTAAAACCAGATTTAATACGAAATTCTCTTAATATGTTACCAAAAACCTTATCAATATCGGATTTAGAAACAGAGTTCATTTTTATACCTCCATAAATTATTAAAGTACCAGTATTAGTATAACAATTAGCTTAAAAATGTTGAACACAGTAATAATGCGAACGATACATTTGGAAATATTTACAAAAAAAGATAAAAACACTTGAATTAACAAGTGAAATATGATACCATCATTTTAAGAAATATTACACTATTAGTTATACCCAAAAGATATCAAAATTAATAAATAAAAAAGAAGGTAAATAAGAAATATGATAAAAGATGAAGAATATATTAGCTTTTTAAAATCAATCATTTCTTGTATAAGTCATGGTGACTATTATTCTGTAAAAGAATTGTCGTACTTAGAGTTAGAAAAAATGAATAAAAAGATGAAAGAGTAAAAAGTTTCCAAATAAATGTAGCAAATATATTGGCAAAAAAGAAATTAAGATATATACTAAAGAAAATAGGAGGAAACATATGATAAGAAAATTTAAAGAAGAAGATACAACAAAAGTGATGACAATATGGACAAAAGGAAATTTTAAAGCACATGATTTTATTGATAAAGATTATTGGTTATTGAATTTCAATCGAGTTAAAACAGAATATTTGATGAAATCTGAAACTTATGTTTATGTGGAAAAAGATGAAATTAAAGGATTTATAAGTTTACTTGAAAATGGATATATAGGGGCATTATTTGTAAGATTAGACTCACAACGACAAGGAATTGGAAGGAAGTTAATTAATTATTGCAAAGAAAGATATGATAAATTAATATTAAAAGTCTATGAGAAAAATGTAAATGCTACTCTATTTTATGTTGCCATGGGATTTATAAATACCAAAATACAATTAGATGAGGAAACAGGGGAAAAAGAATATGTAATGGAATGGAATAAAGAAAAAGACTAGATTTAGTAGGTAGTGATTTTATAGAGCCAATTAAGGCTCTATTTTTTTGCCATATTTCCTGGTGTGGTGGTATGGTTTTATGAGCAAATAATGAAACATTACGGTATGATTTTATATGTTAATTTAAAAGGAATTTATTGTCCTAACAAGCATGGTATTTGTATATACACAAATACCACTTGAAACTTTTGGAACACCTAAAAAAGATATTTCAAATGATGATGATTTTGAGGAAATTACGTTTGATAATTTTTAATTGTGTGATATAATTAGAAAAAAATTATGGAGATATACTATGAATAGGAAAAAAAGTTTATTTATTATTTATATTTACTGTAATAAATATTTGAGGTATGTTATGAAAAAGAAAATATCAATAATAGTGTTAATTGTTTTTATTATAATATTAGGTATAATTTTATATATGTTTGTTGGAGATACTGACAATGATGATTTTGCACCATATATAAATAAAGAATATTATGAAGTTTATGACATACAGTCAGACATATATAATCTAACAGAAATCAAAAGTGAACTTACTAAAATAGCACAAAAATACGAAGAAGGATTAAAACTAACTTTTGCTCAATATGATATAGAAGAAAATAATAAAAAAGCAGAATTTCAATTTTATAAAAATACTTATAATGGAGAAAATTTAGCCTGTTTACTTACTATAAACGTTGATATTGATGCAAAAAAAACAACTAAAATAAAGTATGAAAAAGGGCATGTAAAAAGAGTAACTGGATATTCTAATGAAATTAACTCATTAGAGAAAATATCAGATTATATAAATCCAAACGAAAATATTAAAATCACAGTTACTAGCCAAGATATAACATTATATAAAGATGGCCAAAAAATTGATAATAATGATTTTATCCAAAACATTACTAATGATATAGAAACAAATGATTATGGTTATAATGGAATAATAACTGAAATAAGTTATAATAATATAATTTTTGAAAATCAATCAAGTAATAAAAAATATTCAATAGATATAAATAGCAATTTTAAGTTTATAAATGGAAGGACGAACGATGAAATGAACATTAATGACTTAAAAGTTGATTATTATATAGATACGTCCACTTATAAGAAATCAAAAGTAATTAGTGTATTAAGTAATATAAAAGGTGAAGAATTAAGAAAAGAGTTAATGAAGAATTTTGCATTGGAAAACCCTATTTATTTAACAGTTTCACCAATAGGCACAAATATGGAAATATTAAATAAAAATAAGGCAATATTAACTGTAACTTTTGGGGATTTATTACCTGACTATAATACTGATGGTGGAGAATTTGAATTAAAAGTAGAAATTAATTCAAATACAAAAATAGAATGTAAAGGATTAGTTGTAGAATATGTAGAACAATTAAAAGATGTGACATTAGATATTATTAAAATTAAATTAGATAAAAATACTATTAACAATGAAATACCAGTAGTTACTTACTTTAATTCTAGTAATGGTAATTAAAAAGTATTAGAAATTATATTTGGTATAAACAAAATATATAATTAGCATTTACCTCAAATGGTAGATGCTTTTTTAATACTATTTAGATAGTTCTTTATATGAAAAAACATATGATTTGACATGTCATGGAAGAAAAGATACGATAACTAAAACAGGTGCAACAATTATAATATCAGACATAAGTGAGCAAGAAAATACTTATGGAGAATGGTTTAGAATAGATAAAAAAACAAATGAATTTTGGGAAGAATTAAATCCTATTGATGATAATTATGTATTTAAAGATATAGCATATAAAATAGGAGAAAACCATCAGTTAGAAATGAATACAGATTGGTCTAAATTATATGGAAAACTCGACCCGGGAGAATATAGATTAGTAAAAGAAATATATGATAATCGTCATACATATTTAGCAGTAGAATTTACAATTGAGTAATATAAATATTAAGCATTTGCCTTAAATATATTCCATGTAGCATAACTCCATTTTTATTCCTTGATCTTCACATGATTTTTGTATTGGGATAAAATATTGTGCAATTTTTGGAGACACTAAATACATTAAATTATAAATTGATGGTATGTTTAATGCTAAAACTAGCATACTAAAAAATACCATAACTAATATCATTATTGCTATTGCAGGTTTTAACATTATATTTTTGAGTTTTTTATTTTTTTTAATAACTTCTTTGTTAGAAAAATTTTTAACTTTATTTTCAACTATTTCTTGATATTCTCTTTGTTCATTTGTTTCCAATTTTATTAAAATCCCTTTCTACTAATAACATCTTTTATCTTGCTAAAAAGCTACAATAATTTTTAATTTTAAAAAAATAAACTTAAAATGTCAAATCATTTCAAGTTTATTTTTCTACTACTTTTCTATTACATTATTAGGGTCTTCTCTTAATCCATCTTCACTATAAAAATCGTTTCCTAATTGTCCACCAATAATTTCTCCAGTTGTACTATCTATATAATATGTATAGGCATAATATGGTTCATCTGAATTATATATCATAGCAACACACCATACTTTTCTAACTCTTTCCTCAGTTTTATACATAACTGCACCATCTTTTAGTTTATATGTATTTTCCCCTGTTTTTTCCATATTAAGAGTTCCATTTTCATATTCTTCTTTAAAATTTTCCCTTAAATATACATTTTCATTCATTTGTTTGATTCTAATTTCAGCTTTTGTTTCTTTTATAGTTCTATTTGTTTCTATTTGCTGGTCTTTTTCTGTTGCAATTTTAATAGCTTCCTCTTTTGATATTTTTTGTTCATTATTCTCATAAGTATTTGCATCAATACTTAAAGAATATAATCCATTGATAGTCGGTACCCAACCAATACTTATTCTTTCTGCTGGATTGATTAAATCTCCATATTTTTTATAAAAATCTGCATACCAAATATATGCTTCTTCATCTTGTTCATTATTTCTTTTTAAACTAACTAATTCATATTCTCCATCATCATCTTCTGGTCTATATTTTTGCAATAATTCTACTGCTACTTCCCTTGCTTCTTCCCTTGAAATTCCATAATCATATGGAATTTTATATTCCCAAGTTGGAATATTTACCGATTTTATTTTACCTGTTTCACCATCGATTGTAAGAGTCGCTTTTTGAGAACCCATATTCCATACATTTTCATTTGAAAAAAATTCTTTTGTTAAACCTAAACTTTGTATCGATTCATCACTCAATCCAATTTTCTTTAAATATGCATTTCCTATATTCTCAGCTTCTTCTTCTGAAATACATTTTGCTTTTTCTTCATCAGTTACATTTTGAGTAATACTATAGCTCTCCGGCTGTTTCCATATTTTTTCATATATAGTGTTTCCTGTTGCATATACTAATCCTCCTGTTAAGATTGTTGCTGCTACGAAAGTAGCAACTAATTTTGGTAAATTTCTTTTAGGCATTTTTATATCCTCCCCTTCAAATTTAGATACAGCTATTTTCATTCGTGATTTCGAAATAATATTGTTAAATAAGTTATTATCCATTATAACTATACCCCCTCTTTTCCAACCCTTTCTTTATTTTTTTCCTTATCCTAAAAAGTCGAGATTTTACCTTGTTTTCTGTTATATTTAACATATTTGCAATTTCCTTTATTGTTCTTGAATTATAATAATATAACATAAATATATCTTTGTCTTCTTGTTTCATATTATTTAGTAACATTATAATTAAATTTTCTTTTTCTGTATTCTCTATTTTATATTCTACACTTTCTATTTCAAATAAATTATTATTCAAACTTTCTATGTCTATTGTATTTTTTTGATTCCTTATTTTTTTATTATATAAATTTTTAGTAATGCCAACTAAATATGCTGATAGTTCTTTATCTCTATCTAATTTTGATTGATTTTTCCAAGTAGCTAAGAAAACATCAGAAACAATTTCTTCTATATCTTCATTTGGCAAACTCGGATTTTTATTTTTTATGATAGTATATATGTAAGGTGTATAATTTATCATTACTTCTTCAATATTTAATTTATTGTCTTGTATATAGTTTTTTATTAGATTACTTTCTTTCATTTTGAATTTGAACTCCCCTTAAATATCTACAAATATATATTACCATTTTTTTTTAAAAAGTTACCATTTTATTTTATTTTTTTAATTTTCTAATCGTATTTTTAAAATTTTCTTTAATTATACTCAATTAATAATACATTTCCAATTAATATAATTCTTAAAGCAAAAAAAATAGCCTACCCTATAAAAAATATAGAGTAGGTTATATAATTTTATTCTTTTTACACTTTTTATGCTACCTTTTGTTCACTTTGGTTTCGTAGTTTTGAGACTTCCTCTAAAATACGATTTTCAATATTATCATAATATATATTGACTTTCATTTTAACATAATCTATTTAAAAAAAACAGGGGAGATTCAATAATGAATAAATTAAGTAAAATATTATTAACTTTTGTTATTATACTTGTAATTGCATTGATAACTATGACCATTCTATTTTTTAATATGAAAAATCTAGCTTACTATAATTATTCTATGTACGAATCACAAAAAGATTTATCAAACTCTTTGGAAAAACTATTAGAAGAATATAGACAAGAATAAAAACTTAATAAGAGCAGGAACTTTTGAAACCTGTTCTTATTAAATTTTTATTTTATTTTAATTATTTTGAAGAATTTATTCTTATTTCTTCTAGTAAATCAACTTGTTCTTCCATATTTGATACAGTACAAATATATTGGTCATCTTTTATTTTATCAAAATACAAATCTAAATCAGAGTTTGGACTTTCTTCTATATTATCTATATCAATTTCGTTAGAACATTTAAAATAAATTTTATAATAAATATCTCTGTAAGTAAGAGGTACTGTTATTTTTTCTAAACTGATTTCATTATAGTAATCATCTAATTCCATTAGTGAAATAATTTCTCTTTTTTCGTTCTCTGTTATATTATCTATTTTAGTAATATCATCCCCAAAAAGATTATACATAAAGAATATAATTATTGCTAAAAATATTATTAAAATAACTGCAATTATAGATATAATTATTTTTTTCATACAGTCCTCCATGATTTTTTATTAAGATACATTCCTATTACACTTCCTAATATCATACCTATTATTATGCCGATAACAACTTGCTAAATAAGAGTAATTGCCAAAAATAAGTGTATTCTTATAAAATAGTTCATATATATAAACAACTGTAAATATAATTGCAAGTAAGGTCATTAAAATTAAACTGATTTTAGGAATGTAATTTTTGATTTTTTTATTAATTATTTTATCTTTTATACAAAAGACAAATGTTCCAATATAAAGTGATGCTGAAATTCCTAGAAAAGTATATACTTTCCAAGCACCAACATTAGTATATCCACTCATTGATAATCTAATTAGATAATATGTGGCACTCATTGATGTCATTGTAATTGCGGGAGCAAATATTGAAGTAGCATATTCTTTTGAACACAAAGACAGAATTAACATTATTATGCCCCAAAATGTAAATGACTGTGTAATATCTATTAAATGTTTAAAATTTAATATCAAAGAATATTCTGTTATAAATCCTAATACTATTCCTATAATTAATGCAATAAATAAAAACTTTATACTAATTTTTTTCATATCTTTTTACTTCCATTTTATTAAATCATCCTCATTATAGTATAAAAGTAAAATAAATTCAATTATTCTTTGTTAATTAAATAAAGGTACTCTTATTAAAAGAATACCTATTATTTTCATTTTATACCATTCAAAAATTCAACATCTTTTATATAATAACAAAATTTTTATCAAAATCAATTTCTTCTGAATTAGGTAATTCATCAACTCTTGATTTATATTTTTCATAATTTTCGTTATTTTCGTTATTATTTATTATTTTATGGTATAATCTTGATTTTTGATTCCAAACCATATCATTCGCCATTAAATCGATTTCATATGTTGTTATTCCACCTCCTAAATCAAACAATCCATTTGATTTCATTTCTTCTTTTTTTAACGTTTAAGTAATTATATGCCTTACTGATTATTGTTTATTATTAATTTACAATGAATATATAAAACCCATAACCTAATATATATGATAGAACACATATAAAAATATATAATATGAAATTGATTCTTGATTTTTTCTTTAAGAATATGTTTAATGGAACTAATAAAACTATAAATGATAAAATCAGTACAAATTCAATATAACTTTTATAATTTATCATTGACCAAGATATACCTAAAAAAATTAAAAAACTAAAAAATCCTATTGTAAAGTTATATACTAATGCACTAATTAAAAACAATGTTCTTTTCAAATTTCCATCATTTTCATTTATTATATTATTATCCATTAAGTATATCCTCCTTATATAAGAAATTTCAAATTATTAATTTATTCTCTCACTAATAAATTAATATGTTTCAAAAACATTATAACATACTAAAAATAATTTTATGAAAAATAGTTGAACTTTTTAGATCATATGTTGAGAGAAGAAGGATTAAAAATTCCTCAATCGAACATTATAATGACAATATAAGTGTAGCATTTAAAGTTTTATTAAAGAAAAAAAGAACATTCATATTAGCACTATGAATGTTCCTAACTAAAACAAATATCTTAAAAATCTTGTTAGAGTTTTT
>CALVQR010000037.1 GCA_944358265.1 uncultured Bacilli bacterium
CAAAATAGTAATGAAAGCAACTATTTTCCATTTGGTTGTTTGCATTAAAAAAAGCTCCTTTATATATGATTTTACATTAAAAATCATATATTTTATGGAACTTTTTGTCAATAAATGTTACAAAAATGTAACAGAAATGATATTAAGTTGTAATATTGTACCTACTATAAGATTACTCTACCTTCAACATTGAATTTATATAAATTAATTATTAAAAAATTATGTACCTAAGCACGATGCAAAATTCTTTTTATTTTTTGTATATATTTTAACAAAACATTTTCTTTTATATATTGATATTCTTCTGTTTTTCTATTCATTAGCCAATAAAACAGGTTTGATAATACTACACTAACAAATATTTTTACTACAAAACTAATAATTGTTGGATTGCCTAAACCTGAAAATATCAATGATATCAATGCATATGAAGTTAATAAACAAATTACATTTTTTAATTGTTTTTTTATATATGGCTTAGCACTGGTCTTGAAGAAACTTTTAAATAATACATGTGGTTCATACCAAATGTTAGTTAATAATCTTGAAATTGCTGTAGCAACTAAAATACCAAATATTCCCCATATATTTCCTAATAATATAGACAATATTATATTCAAAATAGCTGTAATAGTTGCTACATATTTTGTCTCTTTAAATAAACCAGTAGTGTCTCTATATATCCATATAGGATTTAAACTTCCTGCCATATAGAAGTTAATACCTATTATAAAAGTAGTAAATATATCTAACACATATTTTTCACCAAACATTAATGTAATAAAATCATTTACTAATACTAATAAACATATCGTACAAAAACCAAATAGCCAATTACATAACATATTAATTACATAAAATATTTTTAATTGCTTTTCTTTATTTTTTTCAGTATTTAAATTTCCTACACTAGAATTAATTGCTGAAAAAACAATATTTGTAAAAGTAGTTATAGCGTTTACTATCATTGTATAATTAGAATAATAACCAACTGATACTGTTCCCACAATTACAGAAATCAAAATATTATCTGTATTATTTAATATTACACCACTAATTTTATATATAAATACAGATTTAATATTACCAAATATTTTCTTTTTTTCTGATTTTTTTAACTCTGCTTTTTTTAACTCTGCTTTTTTATTTAAAAATGGATATATTTTTTTTGTAATAATAGCACCACAAACATTTGAAGCAAAAGTCGATAACACTTGTACAATTAAATAGAAAATGAAATTATGTGTTATTAGTAGCACTATTATTTGAAAAATAGACTTTAATATCTGAAAAACAAGTTGATATGCTTTCGTAATATACAATTTCTGATCTGCTGTTAATATTGCTGAGCGATTTGCCAATAGGTAAGAAACTACAGAATCTGCCAAAAACAAAATAAAATAAATGTGTAAATGTGGAACTGGTTGTTCTGTATTTACTAATAATTCCAAGAATGGTAACATACATAAACCAATGACAGTAACAGCTACAGCAATAATATTATACATTTTTCTATAAAAATTCATTAATGCAGAAATTTTTTCTTTATTTCCTTCTGCCAAAGGTTTATACATACTATAAGTTATAGCATTTCCTATTCCTAAGTCTGCTAAAGATAACACTGTTAGAATATTGCTAAACAATCCATTAATGCCTAAATATTCCTCACCTAGTATTTTAATAAAAATGAATCTTGAAGCAAAATTTAATAATGTAATTAATATCTGATTTCCAAAACCAAATGCAATATTTTTTGTTGAATTATATATTCTAGATTTATTTTTTTCCATTTTTCCCTCTTTAATAAATTTTTATTTCATGTTCTTCTTGTATAGTTACATTTTTTTCTTCTTTATCACAAAAAATATTATATATTTTTTGGTAATCTTCTTTTAAAATTTTACATTTTTTATCATTTTCTAGTTTTTTTATATAATCACATAATAAAACTACTTTTGAAGATTTAAACTCATCTATTACTGTTTTTGCTATTGAAAAGGTTACTTTTTTTATCTCAGCTTTTTTATCTTTTTTTTCTATGTAAAAATGTAACAAAATAGAATAATCTGATAAAACGTCTATTGGAGAAGAACTAGTGCCTGGGGTACAAAAAAAGTTTCCTAAAGAATACGCTCCTATAAAATTTTTAGTTATTTCATAATTATGTACTACATGTGGATGACAACCTATTACTATATCTACTCCCATATTTTTTGCCTGTTCCATTAAGAATTTTGTATATACATCAGGCTTGGCATTATGTTGCCCACCACTATGCATACATAATATAATAAAATCTACGTTATTTTCTTTCATAGCCTGAACATCATATTTTAAATAAGACAAATGTGATTTTTTGTCTAATTTTCGCTTTAATCTTCTCCATAATTGATATCTTTTTATTTCTTGCTCTTGATTTGCAAATAAGTTTACCATGTATTGATTATTCTTTTGCAAGTATTGTTTATTGAATGCTGCATTTGTTCCATAAGTATATGATAAAAATCCTAAACGGATGCCATCTATTTCCTTTATGCATAATGTTTGTTTTTCTTCTTTTGTAGCATAAGTTCCAGTATGAGCTATTTTTACATTATCTAACGCCTGAATTGTATTTTTTAATCCTTCTATACCTCTATCTAAGCAATGATTGTTAGCAGTAGAAACTAAGTTAAAACCACACTTTTTTAGTGCTACTAAAAATGCATCTGGGGTATTAAACGACCAGATATGATTAGTAAAACCTAACTTTTCTCCTGCTATTGGTGTTTCTAGATTTCCAACTATATAATCTGATTTTTTTAATAATGATTTTATTTCTGGAAAACAATCTTCATAGCAATATGTATTATTTTCTTCATCAAATGCTACTTTATTTTGTTGCATTTCACACATAATGTCGCCAACAAAAGTTATTTTTTGCATGATATTCTCCTTATAATTTCTTATTTTTTACAATTATAGCAATTGTTGTTTTTTTCGTCAATATTATCATTTTTATAATGTGAATCATTTCTTATGTTTTGTTTAATGCCATATCAGTATTTATAAAACAGATTACATTATTGATTATATATAAATTTGTACATAGTAATTATTTTTTTCTTAATGAATCTGAATACTCTTTTATGAAATGCTTTATACTTTTTATTAAGTTTATCTAAATCTATATTATATATCCACTGAATATAATCATTATCTTTTAATTTATCCTTATTTTCGTTAAATCTTATAAGCATTGACTGCCAAATTGGATATATTATAGGATTAAAATAACATTTTTTCTCCACATAGTTTTTTATATATTTATAGTCTGGATTAAATCCATAACTAACTGGATTATCACCTTCTGCAACAATTCCTAATATTGTTCTTATACATTTTTCGCAATGATTACAATTTTCTCCCGAATCTGAAATCCAACAAACCCTTAATTTTATGTCTTTGTCAATTTTCTTCCTATAAGTGCATATGTTTGCAATTTTTTCTTGTCTTCCATATTCATACCCATCATGTATTACATGACAATCGGAAAATTTAACATAATTATCAATTGTTGGATCAGATGCACAAGTAACTTTGCCTTTATCCTTTATTGTATAGCTAGATGCAATATATAAATTATCAATATTATATAAATATGCAAGCGGTGCTGCATGTCCAATTAAACCAATACCATGTTGAAAACCGTGCCACCAGTCATCATTTGCATATTTTTCTACTAATTTTGTAAGTTTAGATTCATCCAAAAATTCTCTGAAAGAAGATTTAACGAACTGATTTTCTACTCCTAATGAGTTTTTACATATGAATTGCTTAACAACATTCCACCCTTTTTCATTATCAACTTTTATATCGGCACCCCATATTGTTATTGTAAAAATATTTTCGTTAATATGGCTGACTAATGTTGAAACAGCGTCTACTCCCCCGCTAAAAAAAGCTGCAGAAATTTTATCTTTTTGCTTAGAATGATTTTCTTCTAATTTATTATATTTTATTTTACCTTTGAATTTTATTTGAGGATACATATCTATATATCCTTTTTTAAATTTATCGATTGACTCATAAAAATTTTTATCTATTTTATCTACTATTAATGTAGCATCTGTAATCCAAACAATCGGAAGAACATTGCATATAAATGGTACAATTAAAATAGAATCTGGTACTTTTTCTATATTCTCATCATATTCAACATAAAACGGCTTATCATTAAATAGATAATTAGACATATCGCCATTAGTTTCATAATTATAAATAATTCTATTTTTTTCTTTTTTTATACCATTAAGTTTTATTTCACTATTCATTATTTTATTCTCCCTTTAATACTTTATTTAATATATCAAATTCATTTTTTAAGTTATTGTTAAATTCAATATCTTTAATATTAATTATTTTTTCAATATTTTCTTCTAATTCATCTATACTGTTAACAAATTTTATATAAGGACATTCCTTTATCCATTCATATACACCTTTAACCTTATAATTATAATTTCCTAAAGCTACACAAGGAGTTTTAGTTAAATATGCAAAAATCATACCATGTAATCTATCGGTAATCACCACTTTGCTATTAGCAAATTCTTGTAATTTTTTCTTTACTGCTCTTCTCCTATTTCTTGCTTTTACAAATTTTTTAAGTACTGTATCTGTATATTCTATATTGCCATATTTTTGTGCAATTTTTTCTATCTCTTTCATTTCTTTTTCTTTTAATTTAGACTCTACATCATCTCTAATACATAATAATACTTTATCTCTCTTTTCTTTGTAATTATACTGTTTTAAATATAAAACAATGTCTGGTACAAGTTGTATATTAGCATTTGGAAGCATCTTTTGGGCTATTCCATATGATTTTTCTTCTCTTACAAAAACATTTAGGTTTTTAGCTTTCTCATAAATTTCTTTTGATTTTCCATATTCTCTTCTCCCATCTTCATCATCTTTATAATAAAACGTTTGGGGAAAAATTATAATAGTATGTTCACTATAATCATGAATTGTTTGTCTTACAAAATTTTCTTCATTAAGCCATTGAGAGCCTATAAAGCCGCCTCCCGTTATACATATAACAGCATCCTTCTTTATATGTTTTAATAAATAATTATAACAAATATTCTTTTCCCAAGTTGAGACTTCAAAAGGTACAATATGATTATCTTTTAATATTTTATATTCTGCTATAGCGATAGCGTGATCTCCTAAATTTCCATGTAGAGGGGTTGAAAACAATATATATTGCTTTCTTCTCATTATTTTGCATTTTATATTATATATATTGAATTTAAATATTTTTAAAAATCTTTTTATTTTTTCTTTTATTTTTTTTAGCATTTTGTCTCCATTCTTCTTTCCATAATAGTTTTCTAAATTATTCTTCATTCTTATGATTATTAATCTGGGAATTAAACATGTTACTGAATAAGATATTTTACTTTTGATTGGTATGATTGGCATTTGTATAAATTCTAACCAGTTTTTTCTCATTTTCTTTATTAATTGTTTTTGTACTTTTCTTTCTTGTGGTAAGTATATCTTACAACATGCATAATGAACATTTATCGTATAACAGTAGTGTTGAAATGTTAATTTATATAACTCCTCTTCATGATGCTCTTTAAAAAAATTCATTCTTTCTTCATAAGCATTTAAAATATCTAAACGCTTTAAATAGTATTTTTGTCTCATAATACTCCCGTCTCTTTTAACATAATAGTATAATTTTTCATTTGTAACAACAATTTTCTTGGCATTATAAAAGAGTTTATATGTAGTAAATTCATCTTCATGAAGTTTTCCTACTGGAAATCTAATTTGACTAAATAATGCTGTTTTATATAACTTATTCCATGTAACTACCATTTTCACATTATCATTATCATTATAAAGTTCTTTTATTGCTTCATACGATGAAAAATTGCAAATTTTTTTAGCTTCTTTTCCAACTTTAATTTCATCTTTTGAATACACTTCTTGATAATCACAAATTGCTATATCTGCATTCTCTTTTTTTAATAAATTAAACAATTTCTCTATATAATTTTGAGCAATCATATCGTCTGAATCAATAAAACATATATACTCTCCTGTAGCTCTATCAATTCCATAATTTCTCGCATCACTTAATCCCCCGTTTATTTTATGTATAACTTGTATTCTAGAATCCTTTTTACTATAACTATCACAAATTTGTCCAGATTTATCTTTACTCCCATCATCCACTAATATAATTTCCAAATTAGTATAAGTCTGATTACATATTGATTCTATACAATTTACTACATATTTTTCTACTTGATATACTGGAACAATTACGCTAATTTTTTCGCTCATTTATAACCTCCAATCTATTTTTTATAATTTTTGCAATTTTTTGATATAATAACATTATAGTTTAACATCATTTAATAATTTTCTTCAAATTTTAATTATTATTTAATATTTTATTAGCTTGTTTTCTCATAAAAAAAATTATTTTTAATTTACTAATTTTTTTATTACAAATTAATTTTTGTGCAATGCGATTATATATTGGTAATGATTTGCTATCTCCTTCTTTTATGATATTTAAAATATTATCGTTATTTATAATTGATAAAAAGTTTTGTTTGTTCCAATACATCAAATATATAAAGTCTATAGTTCTTCTACATAATGTATTTTTTAAAATATAAATTATATTAGGATTTTTTATATTATACTTCTCCATAATTTTAATGATAGAATCTCTCACTAGTATTATAGCATTAATATTTTTCTCTAAATTTTTAGAATTTTGTGTTGCACTACCTTCATTTAAATTATAATAATATAAAGTTTCATCTAAAAAATATATAGAATTGCAATTTAAAAATAAATCTATACAAAATATTGTGTCTTCCATATATGATATATCTTTAGGAAACATTGCATTGATTTTTCCCCTTTTTATCATCAACAAATATACAAAAGCAGGAAATTCTCCAGATATAATTCCTTCAATAAGTTCACTTTTTATTTCATCTTTTTTAAATATTCGATTTGCATATTTTTCAATATTGCCTTTTATTTTTTTTCCGTCAGTCATTATATTATAATAATTAATTCTGACTAAATCCACATTTTCTTTGTCTATACAACATTTCATTTTCTCTATCATGCTTTTCTCTATATAATCATCTGCATCAACAAAACATATATATTTACCTCTGGCTTTTAGAATACCAATATTCCTTGCAACTGATACTCCTTCATTTTCCTTATCTATAATTATTATTCTAGAATCTTTAATTGCATATTCTTTTATTATATTTATGGAATTATCTGTAGAACCATCATTTATTAAAATAATCTCTATGTTAGCATAGGTCTGTGTAATAATTGATTCTAAACACCTTTCTAAATATTTTTCTGCATTATATATTGGTAATATAATAGATACCAGTTCTTCCATTTTTTCTTTCCTTTTTATTTAATATATAATTTTTCTAATTTTTTTGTAGTTTGTTTAATATCATAGCCCTGCTGTATAATTTTCTCTTGTACATCTTTTCTGACATAATTTTTTTTATCTAAAATTAAATCAACCCATTCTTTTACATCATTTATTGGTAAAAAATGCACTAAATTTGTTATTTTTACTTCCTTAGAAATATTTTCAGACATAATACATTCCAGTCCGGAAGCTTGTGCTTCTATTCCAACT
>CALVQR010000038.1 GCA_944358265.1 uncultured Bacilli bacterium
GGAAATAAAATAGAAAAAATAATAAAAAAAATACATGAAAAAAAATAGGATATAAATTTAAATTTATATCTTTTTTTTAAAAACATATTTTATATTTTAAAAATTTAAGTTATAATTAATTTAAATGAAGGAGTTGAAGTAAAATGGATTTGATGAATCAAATAGGAATAGCATATAAGGCAGGATATTTAGTTCAGGGAAATCAATTAGAAAGATGTAAAACTTCAAATAATCTTCATGTGAATAATACAGTGTTACAAATAAGATCGGATGGTAAAAATTCAGATATATCATCATTATCTAAAATTTATAAAGGCAATATAATATTTCATTTGCCATCTATCAATCCAGATTTATCTAATTTAAAAATAGTAGAAGATTTAGTGAAAAAAATAAAAGAAGTTAATTCAAAATTAGTATCAATTAATTCATCAAACTTATCTTCAGATTTATTTGAATGGTCTACATTAGATGAACAAAAAAAATATTTTTTAAATGTTGTAACTTCAATTGCTACAATCGCATCAAATAAAATAGAAGTTGCAATAGAAAATTTAAAACCAAATGATATTGATTCTATGTTTGGTAGTAATATTTCGCAAATAACAGATATTGTTGTATATTCAAGAAGACTTTTAGTTAAAGATTTTGGCTTTAATGAAGAAGAAGCAGAAAAATATATAGGAATATCATTTAATATAGATAATATTGACCTGCAAGATGATAGTGAAAGCATATTAAACTATTTTGAAGTATTTAATAAAGCAATTAAATTAGTTAAAATATCTAATTTAGATAATTTAAATGATGTACTTGATATTATTGTTGAAAAAAAGATTAATGTACCAATATGTTTACAAACAACAAGTGAATTAGAAGAAATAAAAAATGAGTTTGAAAAATTCAAAAATATAATTATAGAAAAAAATATTGAAAATGGTATACCTATTGAAAAAAAAGTTAATATAAAAAGAAATAACAAGGGAATATCTAATATAATAATCATTACTATTATAACATTGACAATAATAATTGTTATTTTAATGTTTATTATTAAGCTTCAGTAAATTTGACTATAAAAGTAAAATGTGGTATTATTTATTTGTTTCGCTAAAAACAAATGAGGTGAAAATATTGAAAATATTTCGGTTAATAAATGAAAAAGTAATGGCTGTTTTTATGGTTTCAATGATAACACTAATTGCTTTTTCAAGTTTTTTATCGAATGTAGATAAAAGTGTTTTAGAAAATATGTTTGCATCTGTAAACAATATTGAAAAGCAAGAAAAATTAGATTCTATATCAGAACTTACTAAAGAATCTAATGTTACAAAAAGAGTTATAGTTTATGATGGGATGACTATAAGTGAACTTTCAGAAAAGTTAAATAGATCTATGAAATCTACAATCGCAGGTAAAGGAGAGTTACTTGCAAGTTATTCACTTGAAAAAGGAGTGGATCCCTATTTAGCTCTTGGTATTATGCTTTTGGAAACAGGTTGTAACTGGACGTGTAGTTATTTAACTAGAGTTTGTAATAATGTAGGAGGAATGAAAGGATCTCCGGGTTGTGGAGGAGGGTCTTATAAATCCTTTGCTACAATTGATGAAGGTATAATGAAATTTATAGATAATTTAGCGAATAATTATTATGCTTATGGTTTAACAACACCAGAGACTATGAATAAAAAATATGCTGAGAGTTCTACCTGGGCTATGAAAGTAAATAATTATATATCACAAATAAAAGCAAATTAAGATATCAATTAACTTTGATATCTTTTTAATATTTATTTACAAAATTAATATAATTTTTTTAAGGAAAAGATTATATTATACAGTTCATTTAAAACCTTCTAAACTTTATTTATAAGATATTCTGTATAATATGAGTATGTTGATGCAAATAGATTGCTTGATAAGCTTCTAAGTACGCATTACATAGTAATTCATTTACTTATTATAATAAATATTCTTTTGATCAAAATATTCTTATTTCATATTATTAAATTTTAAAGCAATTGGTTACTACTATTTATAATGTTAGATATTTGATCATATAATCCATTTATTATTTCGTTATTTTTTAATAATATATTAATTATACAAACCCCTATATTATTTAAAATTTTGAAAAAAATATCATATACAAACTCTTATATTAAATAGCAAAAATTTAATTGTTATTTAAAGATGAGAAATTTTGTTGTTTTATAACAAAATTTATGATATTATTATTAAGGTACAATAAAAACATCTTAGAAAAATAGGTGAATTTATATGGATGGATTATTACTTATAAATAAAGATAAAAATATGACTAGTAGGGATGTTGTAAATATAGTATCTAAGAAATTAAATACTAAAAAAATAGGCCATACTGGTACTCTTGATCCACTTGCAACAGGGGTACTTGTTTTAGCAGTAAATAAAGCTCTTAAAATAGTAGAAGATATAATTTCTCTTGATAAGGAATATATTGCGGAAGTAATACTCGGAATAAAAACAGATACACTAGATGTAACGGGCAATGTTATAGAAGAAAAAAAAGTGCCTAATATTTTAGAGGAAGATTTAAGAGAAGTTTTAAATTCATTTATAGGAGAATATAAAATGCAGGTTCCAATCTATAGTGCAGTTAAAGTAAATGGGAAAAAATTATATGAGTATGCTAGAGAAGGCAAAGAAGTAAAGTTACCTATTAAAAATGTATTTATTTATGATATAGAACTACTAGAATTAAGTGATAATAAATTTAAATTTAAATGTAGGGTATCAAAAGGTACATATATTAGAAGTTTAATAAGAGATGTATGTGAAAGGTTAAATACAATTGGAGTTATGAGTTCTTTAATAAGAACTAAACAAGGTAAGTTTAATATTGAAAATGCTCTAAAATTAGATGAAATAAACGAAAATACTAAACCAATAAAACTTACTGAAGCATTAGATTTACCTAAAGTAGAGGTAGATGATTATTTGCTTAATAAAATAAAAAATGGATCTAAACTTCAAGATAGATATAATTATGATAAACTTATGTTTACTTATAATGGAGAACTAATTGCTATTTACATAAAAGATCCAAATAATGAAGGTAAAATTAAACCTAAAAAAGTACTTGTTTAGACAATTTTTGACAATTTTAAAAAATATTTGACAAAATAGTATAAACAAAATATAATATACACTCGAAATTTAAAAAGAAGGGGACATATATGAAAGAAGAAACTTTAGTGTTAGAAAAATCAAGTAGTATCAGTTTAAAAAAAACAATATTTTTAGTATGTAAAAGATTATTTGATATAGTTTGTTCGTTAATAGGATTAATAATGCTTTCACCGGTATTTTTAATTACAATAATCGCAATTAAATTAGATTCAAAAGGATCCGCATTTTTAATACAAAAAAGAATAGGTAAAAATGGTAAAGAATTTGATTTTTATAAATTTAGATCAATGGTATTAAACGCAGATAAAATACTTTTTGAAATGCTTGAAAAAGATGAAAAAATCAGAAAAGAATATGAAAAAAACAAAAAATTGCATAATGACCCTAGAATAACTAAAGTAGGTAAATTTATAAGAAGATATTCCATAGATGAACTACCACAACTTTTAAACATATTAAAAGGTGATATGTCTATGATAGGAAATAGACCATATTTACCACGAGAAAAAGAAGATATGGGTGGTTTCTTTAGTGAAATAGTTAAAACTAAACCTGGTCTTACAGGATATTGGCAGGTATCTGGAAGAAGCAATAATTCTTTTGAAAAACGCTTAGAACTAGAAAAATATTATTCAAATAATATGTCACTAAAATTAGATATTAAAATATTTTTTAAAACATTTAAAGCTGTTTTGTTAAAAAAAGGTGCAAAATAACCAAAAGATAAAAATTTTATCTTTTTTAGATAATTAATAATATAAAACTAGTTTCAACTAGTCTTTTTTTCACATGCTAACATTATTAATTTGCTAAGTAAAAGCCACACTGAGAGGCAATTGCCATTGCAATTTAAAATGGTAGTTTAGGAAAAACATCGCTTGATATTTCAATTTCAAAAATAAGAAAACAAATAAATCCAAATTTAATTGTATTAACAATTGTTGATAATAGAATTAATCTAACAAAAAGATAGTAAGAGCTTGTAAAAATAAGTAATATATTATATAATATTATCGGATTTTGAAAAGAAAAGATAAAAAGTTTTTTCGTTGTTTTGTGTAATGTTTAATTTGTTAAAAAACAGGTACATGAAAGTGTACCTTATTTTTTAGAAAGAGGTGTTTGATGTGAAAAAAGAGTATAAGTATCCTAAATATAGTGTTTTAATGTCCGTATATCATAAAGAAAAGCCAGAATGGTTAGATTATAGCATAGATAGTATAATGAAACAGACTGTAAAATGTGATGAATTCGTTATTGTACAAGATGGTCCATTAACAAATGAATTAGAATCAGTGATAGAAAAATATAATAATCAATATCCAAAGCTATTCAATATTATAAAGTTAGAAAAAAATATGGGACTTGGTTTAGCATTACAAGAAGGAATAAAGCATTGTAAAAATGAATATATTGCTAGAATGGATTCAGATGATTATTCAATTCCAAAAAGATGCGAAAAATTATTAAATATTTTTGTTGATGATGATACCTATGATTGTGTTGGTTCATTCGAAGCAGAGTTTGAAGATAATATTGATAATATAATATCGATTCATAAAGTACCTGAAACGAATAAAGAGATAGACAAATTTATGAGGAGAAGATGTGCGTTGCTTCATCCTACAGTTATGTTCAAAAAAAGCGCTGTTATAAAAGCCGGAAATTATCAAAATGTCTTGTTGTATGAAGATTATGATTTGTTTATGAGAATGGTTTGCGAAAATCATTGTAAATGCTATAATATACAAGAATCATTATATTTTATACGAATAAATGATGATTTTTTTAAAAGACGCGGTGGAATTAAATATATGAAAACAGTAATTAAGTTTAAAAATATTCAAAGAAAAAAAGGATATATGTCATTTAAAGATTTTATAATTAGTGCTGGAGGTCAAGCGGTTGTTTGTCTTATGCCAAATAAAATTAGAAAATGGTTTTATTTAAAATTTTTAAGGTAGGTGAAAAAATGGAACCTTTAAGAATACTTCAAATAGTTCCCAATATGCAGTCTGGAGGACTTGAAAATCTAATAATGAATATATACCGAAATATTGACACAAGTAAGATTCAGTTTGATTTTTTAGTTCATTACACGGAAAAAAAACATTTTGATGATGAAATAGAAAAAATGGGTGGAAGAATTTATAGATTTTCTTTAAGAAATGATAATAATATTTTTAAATATATAATTCAATTAAATAACTTTTATAAAAAACATCAAGAATATAAGGTTATTCATTGTCATATGAGCAGTATCGGTTTTATAAATTTTTTAATTGCAAAAAAGAATGGTATTAAAGTTAGAATTGCACATAGTCATAATTCAAAAACCGATAATACTATTAAGGGTCACATAAAAAGAATAATGATGCTTCCTTATAAATATGTTTCAACTATAAATTTTGCTTGTTCTACAGAGGCAGGATATTTTTTATTTAAAAATAAAAAGTTTACTTTTATACCTAATGCAATTGATGTAATAAAATATAGATTTGATAAAGATAAGCGCAATAAATTAAGAAAAAAGCTTGGATTTGCTGATAATGACATTGTTTTAGGTCATATAGGTAGATTTAATGTTCAAAAAAATCATGAATATATAATTGAAATGTTTCGAATTTTGAGTAAAAGAAATAGTAAATACAAATTATTACTTATTGGAGATGGAGAATTAAAGGAAACAATTGAAAAAAAGTGTAAGCAATATCATATTGACAAAAGTGTAAAATTTACTGGAGTTGTTTCCAATTCATATGATTATTATAATACAATGGATTTGTTTATTTTGCCTTCATTATTTGAGGGATTACCTGTTGTAGGGGTAGAGGCACAAGCAAATGGATTAAAATGTATATTTTCTGATAATATCACTAGGGAAGTTGATTTAACCAATATAAAATATTTACCATTAAATTTGGAAATGTGGATAAATGAAATACAAAAAATTAATATGAATAGTGATGTTGAAAGGAAAAATAAAAATAAAATAATTCTTGATAGTTATTTTAATATTAAAGAATTAGCCAAAAAACTTGAATATGAGTATATAGAAATGTATAATAAAGGGGCTTCTTATGAAAAAAAATAATATTTTAAGTGTGTTTTACTTTGTTGGCATGCTTTTATTACAAATTTCTTGTATTTGTGTGAATGTAAAATTTATTTCAAATTAAGAAAAGGAGATGGTTACTATGGGACTATTGAGTTTATTTATGATTTATGTTGTG
>CALVQR010000039.1 GCA_944358265.1 uncultured Bacilli bacterium
TAAAATTATTATAATTATTCATTAAGAATAATAATCTTTCTTTTAAAGTAGTTTTTCTTTCAATCTCATATTTATTTCTAACAGAATATACAAAAGCTTTTTCATCTCCAACAATTGTTAAATTATCTTTTGCTCTTGTAACAGCAGTATATATTAATTTTTTATAAAGCATTACTCTATATGAAAAACATATTGGAAGTACAACTATTTTAAATTCACTACCTTGTGCTTTATGAATACTAATTGCATATCCATGTTTTATTTTATCAAAATCTTTTGCAGTATATTTTACAATATTTGAATCAAAACTAATATATATAGCATTATTTTCTACTTTTGTTATATATCCAATATCTCCATTAAATACATTATTATCTATATCATTTTCAAGTTGCAAAATTTTATCATTTTCTCTAAAAATTACATCTTTACTTACTATATAATTTTGCCCTCTATCAGGATTGAATATTTTTTGAAGTTCTCTATTTAAATTATCAATTCCATTTTTTCCTTTATACATGGGTGCTAAAACTTGTATATCCGAAGATGAATATCCTTTTTCTATTGCTTTTAAGCAAACATTTCTAACTCCATTTTTTATATTATTCTCACATTTTATAAAACTATAATCATCTTTTTTAACTAAAAAATCTTCAGATAATTCATCATCATTAATTTCTTTTGCAAGTGTTGAAATATAAGAATTTTCTCCTTGTCTATATATATCAGTTAAATAGGTAACATTAATCATATCGCTATCTATTAAATCTTTTAATATTTTTCCAGGTGATACACTTTCAAGCTGATTATAATCTCCAATAAATAATAATTTAACATTTTTATTTAGTCCTTTAAGTAAATTATCTAATAAAATAGTATCAATCATACTTACTTCATCAACAATAACAAATGATACATCTGATTTATTTCTTTCATTTACCATAAATGAATTATCTTCTTTATTCCATTTTAAAAATCTATGAATTGTATATGCAGGATACAAACATGCTTCACTCATTTTTTTACTTGCTCTTCCTGTTGGTGCGAGTAAAACTAATCTTTTTTGCAATTCATCATAACTATAACCATGAATCTTTCTATATAATTCAATAACGCCTTTAATTATTGTAGTTTTACCTGTTCCAGGAGATCCTGTTATTATACTAAAATTTTTAAGTATTGCATTTTTAATAGCTAATTTTTGTTTATCATTATATTTAACATCAAAATGAAATTCTAAAGCATCTATATCTTTATCAAAATTTTTATAATTATAATCTTTTTTATTTATCAAATAATATATAATTTCACTTATAGTATTTTCTGCATTAAAATATTCCCTTAAAAAATATTTACCTTCTTCAATTACTATCTCACCATCATTTTGAAGTAAATTAAGTATATCTTCAAATAATGATAGATCTATTTCTTTATTTAAAAATCTACATACATATTCATATATTTCTTCTAAATAAAGATATGTATCTCCTTTTTGAAAACATATATTTTTCATTGAATATATAATAGATGCTCCTATTCTTCTTTCATCAAAATCTTCAATATTTAAATTTTTTCTTACTGATTCTATTTTAGAAAAACTAATATCAGGTATATCATACATTAAATTATAAACATTATCATATATAACATTCATAGTAATATCTTTATATATATTATATATTTTCATTGAATCTTTTATACTAAATCCTATTTTATTAAGTTCAATTATTGTATTATAACTTTCATTATACTTAGTTAACGTTTCATGGATTTTTTTTGCTCTATCTTCTTTCATATTTGGAACTAAAAGTAAATTTTGATAATTATCTTCAATTATAGATAAAGCATCTTCTCCCAAAATGTCTACAATTGCTTTTGCAGTTTTTTCTCCTACACCTTTAAATAAATCACCAGACAAAAAATCAATAATCGCATCTTTTTCTTCTGGCATTACTCTTTCATATTCTGATACATTATATTGAAATCCATATTTAATATTATCTACAAGATTCCCATAAAATATATATTTTTCATCTAAAGTTAATTCATGAAAATATCCAGTAAAAGTAATAGTTTCATCTATATAATCTTCCATATCTATATCATTAGTTTCTTTTATTTTAAAAAGACCAACTATATAATTTTGGTCTGATTTGTAAATAATTCTAAAAAATGTACCTTTTATATAATTTTTCATATTCGTATCCTCATTAAAATTATATCAAAAAAAGGCATTATTTAAAATATTATTTTATATTTTTGCTTCATAAATATCATTTTCATATTTATTTAATTTAACCCTTATAAATTTATTAATATCTTCTTTATTCCCTTTAAATTTTACTTTACCATAGTTAGATAAATGTCCCATTAAATAACCATCTATATAGTTTTCTGTTAATACATAATCGTAAGTATCAATATATTTATTATAAAAATTATTTTTTAATTGTTCACTTAAATTTATCAATTCTTTTACTCTTTTCTTTTTTATATTTCCATCTATTTGATTTTTCATAGATGCAGCAGGAGTTCCATCTCTTTTTGAATATGGAAATACATGTAATTCAGCAAACTTTATTTTCTTTATGTTTTCTTTAGTTACTTCAAAATCAGCATCAGTTTCGAAAGGAAAACCTACAATTACATCAGTAGTAATTGCCATATTAGGTCTAATGTCTCTAATCTTATTTATTTTTTTAATATAATAATTCATATCATATTTTCTATTCATTAATTTTAATATTTTATCACATCCTGATTGAAGTGGTATATGAATATGATTAACTATTTTTTTACTATTTTTAAGTACTTCTAAAAATTTATCAGTAAGTTCAGTTATTTCAATAGATGATATTCTAATTCTTTCTAAACCGTCTATTTTTTCAAGTTCGATAAGTAAGTCGCTAAAATCATATTCTTTTAAATCTTGTCCATAATGGCCCGTATGAATACCTGTTAATACTACTTCTTTATATCCATTTTTAACAAGCCCTTTAACTTCACTGATTACAATATTTTTATCTTTACTTCTAACATTACCTCTAGAATAAGGTATTATACAATAAGAACAAAAATTATTACATCCATCTTGAATTTTTACAAAAGCACGTGTATGATTTTCAAATTTATCTAAATACATATCTTCAAATTTACTATTTGATAAATCATATATGGCTTTATATGCTTCTTTATTTTTCATATAAGTTTCAACAAGTTCAACTACTTTATTTTTGTCTTTGTTCCCAATAACAATTGATACCCCAGGAATATTTGATACTTCATTTGGTTTTATTTGAGAATAACAACCCATTACAACGATAGTAGCATCTTCATTCTTACATGCGTTTCTTATCATTTTTCTACTTTTTTGATCACTAGTATTAGTTACAGTACATGTATTAATTATATATATATCTGCTTTATCATTAAAAGGAACAATTTCATATCTTTTTTTTTTAAATTTATTAATTAAGTATTCACTTTCATATGCATTAACTTTACATCCTAGTGTATAAAAAGCTACTTTCATAAACTCACTTCTTTCTTAAAATATTATACAATAAATAACAAAAAAAACAACAATTAATTTTGTTGCTTAATCAAGGTTACTTCTAAAAGTTTTAAGTGAACCCAAAAACTCTATATCATCCATTGTTTCAATATCTTCATTTTTTTCTTTATTAAATAAATAATCTTCTACATCTAAAATTACATCTATTTTTTCTTCTTTTTCCTTTTGAATTCCATATATTGGTGAAATTATTTGTGATGTTTTAAACTTACCAGTATATTCAGTCTTTGGTTTTTCTTTTATTGTTTCAATTTCTTCTTCTTTTACAGGTTCTTCTTTAGTTTCTACTTTATAAACTATTTTTTTTGCTCCCGCGCGTTTTACAAGTTCATCATAACTAATAATTGCATCTTTTTCTTGTTCTTCTTCAAATGCAGTTAAATTTATTGGTTCTTGTTCTAAAGTATTTTCAATCATTTTTGATATTTCTTCAATAGAATTATCATGAGATACTACTTCTATTATTTCTGGATCTTCCTCTATTTCATAAATATCTGTTTCTTCTTCTTTAACTTCATTTTTTATTTGAGCATTTTCGTGTTTCTTTTCTCTTTCTAAAGCTTTTGAATATCTAGTTATGTTGCTTAGTGATGAATCATATTTAGCATTCTTCTTTTTTGTAATCATATTTATCACAAAAATACTTATAAGCATTAAAGAAACAAGTATTATTAAAAACAGCAATATTTGACTACTCTTATCCATACTAGAATACATATAAAAAATTGAATTAATTCTATTCATTTCTGTCACCTCAAATTTTCATATTTTATCGCACTCATAACGAACATTGGGGCAGTCTCTACTCTTAATGTTGTTTTGCCTAAAGTAATACTTTCAAACCCATTTTCTTTTAAAAACTCCTCTTCAGACAAATCAAGTCCCCCTTCGGGACCGACCACTATAATAATTTTATCACAATTTGTCGAATTTTGTAACATATTTTTTATAGTTTTTTTATTTTCTTTTGTACTACATACTATTTTGACATCATAATCTAATAAAACTAAATCTTTTAATTCATAAATACCGCTTACTTTTGGAGAAATATTTCTATATGATTGTTCAGCTGCTTCTTTTGTAATTAAATTCCACCTATCTAATTTTTTATCTTCTTTTCCATCTATTTTGACTTTACTTCTTTTTGCGTCATACAAAATAAAATCATATGTACCAAGTTCTGTACATTTTTGAAAAATAAAATCTAATTTTTTCTCCATAAGAAGAGGTATTGCAATTGTAACACTTTTATCAAGTTCATTATCAAATTCTAATTTTTTTAACACACTATAAATAACATCATTCTTGCTTATACTATCTATTTCACATAAAAATACATCATTATTATAAACAATTTCTATGTTTTCACCAATTTTCATTCTCATAACATTAATTATATGATGTTTATCTTTTTCACTAACATTTAATTTACTATCTACTGCGAAATATCTTTGCATATTTATCACCATCCAATCAAATTATAAAATATATAATAATTAAAAACAAGAAAATTTACGAACATTTAACTTTGTTTACAATATTTTACTAGTAAATTTTGTCATATTTTGGTATACTAATAATATGTGAGGTGTTTTTATATGAATAATAGTGATTTTCAAGCTTTTGAACCTAACGATACTAAACCAAAGTTTAGTATACTTAATACTTATAGTGAAAATTTAACAAAAAAAGTGTATATCACAAATCCTGCGATTGAAAGGGATGAAGAAATAAAAAAAGTGATATTGATTTTATTAAGTCCTGAGAAATCTGTTGTTTTAACTGGTAAAGCTGGTATTGGTAAAACATCTATAGTTGAAGGGTTAAATTATAAGATTCAAAGAAAAGAAGTTCCAAATGCACTTTTAAATAGTCAAATATATAAGATAAATACATCATCACTTCTTGGTAATTATAATGATTCTGGTGTTGAAAATACTAAACTTCAACTATTAATTAATGAAATTAAGGGGAAAAAAGATATTATATTATTTATAGATGAAATACACACTCTCGTTACTGCATCAAGAAATGGTGAAGTTGATTTCCTTAATATGTTAAAACCTGGTTTAGATCGTGGGGATATAAAAATAATTGGTGCGACAACAACTGCGGAATATGAACAATATTTATTAAAAGATAAAGCATTCTTAAGACGTTTTGAAAGAGTTGAAATAGAAGAACCAAATCAAGAAACAACTGTAAAAATACTAATTGGAACATTAAAAAAGATTGAAACAGCTACAGGTGTTAAATGGCCATACACACCTTATTTACTTGAACAAGTATGTAAATTCTTAGTTAATATGACTAGTGAATATAAGAGAGTTTATGAAAATGGGTCAAGATACCCAGATGTATCTTTAGCACTTTTTTCAAAATGCTTTACATATGCAAGATTTGAAAACTCTGATAAAGTAACATTCAAACATATATATGAAGCAGTTAAAAATTGTACAAGTGTTTATCCTGATGTTGTAAAAAAAGAGCTTGTTGTTTTTAAAAATACATTTGATGAATATTTAAAAAGTGAAAATGTAGAAATGAATGATTAAAATAAGGCTATTAATAGTCTTTTTTATTTTAAAATAAAAAAGATAGTTAAATTGAAGTGATATTATAAAAGTAGACAACTACAAAAAAGGTAGAAGTCTACTTTTTTAGTGATAAAATTATAATTGA
>CALVQR010000040.1 GCA_944358265.1 uncultured Bacilli bacterium
ACAAGATTATTTTCTTCATTCTGATATTCTTCATCAGCACAAATATCTTTATCTACTTTTTTATAAGCAAATGCTAAAACTTTTAAAGCCTCATTAGAATACTCTTTTTCTTTCTCTTCTAAATATTTTTTATCATCTTGGGTAATCTTCTTTTCTTTACCATCTATTAAAATAGAAGAACTTCTATTTAAAATGGCATCCAAACTTCCTTTCACATACATATACTTTTCTTGACCACTTTGATTAATAGAACTCATCATTTTTCGCTCTGAATCAAAAGGAATTTCCATAACTCTAGGACTATCTTCTTCTAAATTTTCCTTTAAAATATTATACTTTGCTAAATAGTTAGCAACAGCTACTTCAACAGCATCGCCATAATACTCCTTATGTTCATCTAATACTGCATTATTACATAAACCAACTATTTTAGTTAAAATATCATGATCTTTAAAATCAAAATCATTTGCCAAATAATCTTTATAATTAACAAAAAGACGAATAACTTCCATTTGATTAGTTGTAATTGTTCCGGTTTTATCAGAACAAATAATTTCTGTAGCCCCAAGCGTTTCTATTGCTGCCATATTTCTTACAACTGCTTTTTTCTTCGCCATAGCACTAACCCCAATCGATAATGTAGCTGTAATCGCAATTGGTAAAGACTCTGGTACACTAGCAACAATCATAGAAATGGAAAGCATAATTAAAGATAAAATATCATAATCTTTTATAATGCCAAAAATAAGAACAAATGCTACTAAAAATATAGCTAAAATAGAAATAAAAGTACTAATTTTTTTAACTTTTACTTGTAAAGGAGTAATTGGCTCTTCATTTTTATTTAAAGAATTAGCAATTTTCCCCATCTCTGTAGACATTCCCGTATTTGTTACAACAGCAACTATTTTCCCGGTAACAAGACTAGTTCCTGCAAAAATCATATTACTCATTTCATGAATATTTTTTTTACCCAAGATTATTTCGTCATTTTTACTAACATAATCACTTTCCCCGGTTAAAATAGACTCATCTACTTTGGCAAACATCGCATCGATTACTCTTGCATCAGCCGGTATTTTATCCCCAGCTTCTAAAACCAAAATATCCCCAACAACCAAATATCTTGAATCTACTTCTAATTGATGACCATCTCTTTTAACTGTTACTTTGGTCTTTGTATATTGCCTTAATTTTTCAATCGCATCTTCAGCTTTACTTTCTTGAAAATAACCCATTAAAATATTAACAAAAGTACAACCTAAAATAACAATGGGATCTAAATAATCTCCATCCCCTAAAATAGCATAAATAAGTGATAAAACACCAACAACTAAAAGTAAAATAATCATCAAATTTTGAAATTGCTTCAAAAAAATACTAAATTTTGTTTTCTTTTTTCCCTCTTCTAATATATTAGGACCATATTCTTTTAATCGGCTCTTTACTTCTTCATCACTTAATCCATTTTCATGACTATGTAAATCATTTAAAACAACTTTAACATCTTGATTATAATATTTCATATCATCACCTTAATTTAGTATAACACAAATCAAGCTAATTTTTTAAAAAAGACTAAAATATAGACTAAAATTGACAAAAAAAGAACATTAAATATAAATATGTTCTTCTCTTCTTTTAGGTGCTTCATAACTAATTGGATCTTTATACTTTTCTACTAAACAAACTTTATTTTCGGCTAAACTTTTAGGAACATCAATTACTCTTTGATTTTTAGAACCTTTAAAATACAAAGAAAGACTTTTTTCCGCCAGAATAAATTTACCATCAACTAAAACATCGATATAATTAAGAAATTCTCGTCTGTCTTTATCCTCTAACATATCTTCATATAAAAATCCCGTATAACACCAAACATTAAGACCAATACTTTTAGCATATTTAGCAATAACTGCACAAACATTTGCTTGATAAACAGGATCTCCTCCTGAAAATGTAATCCCATCTTGGCCTTCCAACTCATCTAAAGCAAGTAACACATCTTCGACATCAACAAGCATTCCTTTATTAAAATCCCATGTAGAGGGATTTTGGCACCCAGGACAGTGATGACCACAACCTTGTGTCCATAACACTGCTCTAATACCTTCCCCATCTACAATGGAATCACGTTCAATATCGCTAGCTAAACGAATTTGCATTAGGCTGCCTTATCGTTTAAAATACCTTTAATAGAATGCTTTACCCGATCTCTTTCTTCAGCTTTTTTACCATTATTGAAACGATCAGTTGTCCCAACCAAATAACCAGTTATTCTTCTAATACGCTCAAACTTAACCCCTTCGCCAACAATTCTTTCACTATCTTTCATATTTATCCTTCCTTTCTAATTTCCATAATAAGATAGACTTGCATTTTTAACTCGCTCAACCGTTACACCCTCTGCCTCATGTCTACCGCAACCTGGGCAAACATCATTAATAACTCCTGTATATCCGCAAACTGGATCACGATCAACTGGATGGTTAATTGCCCCATATCCAATATCATTATCATGCATCAAACGCACAATTGCTTCAAATGCCTCTAAATTATTCGCAGTATCCCCATCAAGTTCAATATAACTAATATGACCACCATTCGTATATTTATGATACTTACCTTCAATTTTAAGTTTATCAGCAACACTTATATTATAGTATACCGGAACATGGAATGAATTTGTATAATATTCTCTATCCGTTACTCCCGGAATAATTCCATAAATAGATTGATCAATTCTGGTAAATCTTCCACTTAAACCTTCAGCAGGTGTGGCAATAAGTGAGAAATTAAGCTTATATTGTTCGACATACTCATCACATTTATCTCTCATAAACTTTATAATTTCTAATCCTAGTTTTCTTGCTTTTTCATCTTCCCCATGATGATAACCTGTTAATGCTTTAAGACATTCTGCTAAACCAATAAAGCCAATAGTAAGTGTTCCATTTTTAAGAACTGGTTTTAATCTTGAATTTGGTTTCAATCCTTTAGAATCGATCCATACCCCTTGACCAAGCAAGAATGGGAAATTATAAACTTTTTTACTACATTGAAGTTCAAATCTCTCTAATAATTGATCTTTAACCATATCCATAATATTTCCAAGTTCTTCGTAAAAGCCTTTCATATCAGCCTTTTTACCATTTAATATTCCATGTTTAATACCAAGTCTCGGTAAATTAATAGTTGTAAATGATAAATTACCACGTCCCGTAACTACTTCATTATCCGGATTAGCTGGATTAGCCATTACTCTTGTCCGACATCCCATATAAGCAATCTCCGTTTTATAATCACCTTCTTTATAATAAGGTTTATTAAATGACGAATCAATAAATGAGAAATTTGGAAACAATCTTTTCGCTGATACTTTACAAGATAACTTAAATAAATCATAATTAGGTTCTCCCGGATTATAATTAAGTCCTTCTTTTACTTTAAAAATAGATATTGGAAATATTGGTGTTTCTCCTTTACCTAATCCTGCTTCAGCCGCAAGTAAGTAATTTTTCGTAACCATTCTTCCTTCTGGAGATATATCTGTACCAAAGTTAATAGATGAAAATGGTACTTGTGCTCCTGCTCTCGAATGCATTGTATTTAAATTATGAATAAACGCTTCCATAGCTTGATAAGTCATTCTATTTGTTTTAGCAATTGCTTTATCATAAGAAACTTTAAATATTCTTTCTACTTCACTACTATCTTTATAATATTCTTGAAAATCTTCAATTGGAAACTCAATTGTTTTTAACTTATCAATATCTTTAACTATATGATCCCATTTAATCAAATTAACAAATCCCATTAAATCAAAATAATCATATAAAGTTTGTTTAAATTGTTTTCTAAAAGTTTTTAAAACGCCTGGTGCTAAAAAATAATCGAATGCTGGAATACTTTGTCCACCATGTTGATCATTTTGATTAGATTGAATAGCTATAGCAGCTAAAGCTGAATAACTCATAATATCTTGGGGACAACGAAGAAACCCATGACCGGTTGAAAAACCATCTTTAAATAATTCAAACAAATCAATTTGACAACAAGTAGTCGTACCCATTGGCAAGAAATCCATATCATGAATATGTATCGTACCATTATCATGTGCTTCAGCAAATTTAGCATCCATCATATAAGATTTAGCAAATTCTTTAGATAAATTACTTCCATATTGAAGCATTGTACCCATCGCTGAATTTCCATCAATATTTGCATTATCTCTCTTATTATCATCTTCTAAAGCTGTTTTTAAAGATAAAGATTCAATAATCTTCATTAATTTATGATATCTTTTTTGAAAAACATCACGAGACTCTGCTCTTCTCTTACGATAACTAGAAAAAGACTTATAAACATCTTCATACCCAAGCTCTGATAATTTTGTTTCTATCAAGTCTTGAATATCTTCAATCTTAATAAATTCTAAACCAACATACTTCTCTTTAATAGCAGCCATTACACTATTAAATACTTTATTACTATCTTCAGGATTATAGTCTTCATTTAAAGCACTATCAAATCCTTTCTTTACTGCAATAGCAATTTTTTCTTCATTAAAAGCTACTTTCTTCCCATCTCTTTTAATAACTTTTAATGTATCTAATTTCGCATCTGTTTTCATAAACTTCCCTCCACTTTATACATCTACGATACAACCTGATTATATAAACTATAGAATAAAAAAACAAGTCATTTTTTAGACAAATTTTTATCATTTTTTTAAGAAGCCCATAAACACTAGGAAGAACGAAAAAATTTTTAATGTTCGCTTTACGACAATTGACAAATATTTAACAAAAATGAAGTCTGGCGTTTTCTAAAAAATTGCAAACCTTATTTTTTTAACATTCAAAAAACTGTATTTTAGGCTTAAAATAAGAAAGCCAAAAATATTTTTCTTTCTAAAAATAGACATTCACTATTTTTAAAAAAAGCTAAAGGATAATTTTTATACAAAATTTTTTTAAAAATATTTATAAAATTCTTATAATTAAAATGCAGAATTACTATTGCAAGAAGCCTCCATTTTAGATATAATTATTTTAACAACTTGTCTCCGTAGCTCAGTAGGATAGAGCAATCCCCTCCTAAGGGAAAGGTCGTTGGTTCGACTCCAATCGGGGACACCATTTGTATATTAAGTCTTGTAAATAATACGTTTACAAGATTTTTTATTCTAAAAATCAAAGTTCTAAAATTAAATAGCAAAACATCATTTAAAGCTTTTTAAAACTTGCATTTCTGCAAGTTTACCAATTCAATTTTAAAGGATTATCTCCAAAACAAACATTAACAGTTAAATTAGAATTTTGAAGTTCCGAAGGTACTTTAGTAAATAAATAAAGTTTTTTTGTTTCTAAAGGATCAACTCCATAAAAATAGCCCAAATCATATTCTCCATCATTATCACGTTCAATTTCCGTAATACTTATACCCGTATACTTATATCCTCCATCAAATATAAAAGTAGGAGTGCAAGTATCTGACAAAAATCCTTCTAAAACATAATCACTGAAATATTCAGTCCCAATATTTTTAATAGTAAGATCAATAACTTCATAAATATTATTTTCTTCAGCTTCATAATAACTATAATAACTTTGAGTAGGACTTGGCGGTGTTATCTTTGTAGTATAAAAAACATTATTCAAAGTAACTTCCGCTTTAATTTCTTTATCTCCATAAATTCCAGTTATTTCTTTTGTCTCTCCTTTAGTTATATTAATAGAATCGACAACTTCCTCTACTTCTTGAGAATCATTATTATTACCTTCCCAAACTTTATTACCATTTCCCTTATTTAATGAATTATTATTTCCACAACCAACAATAAAAATCATCACAACTAAAAACAAAACAATTCTTTTCATCTTATACCTCACTTCAAATACCCATTTTCTAATTCTTATAAATATAGTATTAACTCCTACACAATATCATTACCATGTGCATCTTTATTTATAGAACCAGTTAAAATTAAAATA
>CALVQR010000041.1 GCA_944358265.1 uncultured Bacilli bacterium
AAATTCCCAAAAATCAGGTGTTATATTTACTTCTAATCCACAAGGAATACTTAATGAGACTGTCATTGTTGTGGGAAAAGGCATTGGAAAAAACATTGTTGAAGATAAAATTGCAACAACGTCATATTATTATAATAGAACAGATAATATATATTATTATGAAAAACAGGAAGGAGCAATAATTTTAACTAGTGATGAGGTAGATGAATTAATAGAAAATGTTAAAAAAATAGAAAAGATTTTTGGCAAAATGTTAGATATAGAATTTGCAATATCTAATAGTAAAATATATATATTACAGGTAAGAAAAATAACAACATTAGATATTAAAAGTCCTATTATTTTAGATAATAGCAATATAGTTGAAAGCTATCCAAATATTACTTTACCTCTTACTCAGTCTTTTATTAAGGAAGCATATTACCAGGTATTTAAAGGAGCATTATTTAGAATTACTAAGAGTAATGAAGTAATAGCTAAATATAGTGATATTTTAAATAATATTGTAACTGTCACAAATGGACGTGTATATTATATTTTAAATAATTTTTATAATATTTTAAAACTTTTGCCATTTGAAAAGAATATAATTAAGATATGGCAAGAAATGATGGGAATTGAATATAAAAATATCGTATGGGATAAGAAAATAAAAATAAATTTTAATACTAAAATTGAAGTTATTAAGTCATTTTTTGAACTCTTAAAAAATAACTGTAAAGAAATGCTTGAATTAGAAGAATATTTTTTAAAAATTGAAGATTATTATAATAGAAATTATAACAAGGATTTAGATAATAAATCTTTGATTAAACTTTATAAAGAGTTAAAAAATATGGTTATAAAAAAATGGTATATAACCATTATAAATGATATGTACGCTTTTATTTATACCTCTCTTGTAAAAAGGCAATTAAAAAAAGAAAAAGTAAAAGATTATGAAGCCGTGTCAAATAAGTTAATATCTAATATTAAAAATTTGGAAAGTATGAAACCACTAGAGGGGATAATAAATATAAGCAAATATGCAAAAGAAAATAATATTTTAAAAGAATTACAAAGCTTAAATACAGATGATGATGTTGAAAAGTATTTGTGTTCAAATATAGTAGATAAAAAATTTAAAAATGAATTTTTAAATTATATACAAAATTATGGGGATAGAAATATTGAAGAATTAAAATTGGAAAGTAAAACTTTTAGAACTTCCCCAATTCTACTTGTAAAAAAAATAGTCCAATATGCAAATGATAATAATTTAGATGCTTATTTAAATTTAAGTGTAGATAAAAATTTAGATATTAAAATATCTTTAAAATTAAGGAAATATTTAAAAAAAGCAGAGGATGGTATTAGAGCAAGAGAAAAGTCTAGACTTGCACGAAGTAAACTTTATGGGTATATGAGAAGTATAACTTTAAGTATTTCTAAAAACTTTGTTAATGATGGTGTAATAGAAAATATAGATGATATTTTTTATCTATACTATAGTGAAATAGAAGATTATATAAATTTAAAAAATTTAGATTTAAAAAATATTATTATATCTAGAAAAAATGAGTATAAAATGTATGAAATGTTACCTTCATATACAAGAATTATTTTTTCAAATAAAATTTTTAGCAAAAAGCATAAAAATATTAATAATAATGATATTGTAAAAATAAAAGGTAATGAATTAATCGGTATACCTTGCTCTAGTGGCGTTGTACAAGGACAAGTAGTAGTTATAAACTCTAAAAACATACAAGATGTTGATACAAAAGGAAAAATAATAGTTACAAAAATGACAGATCCAGGTTGGATATATTTGATAGCACAGTCAATAGGTTTAATTTCACAAAAAGGCTCATTACTTTCACATAGTGCTATAATATCTAGAGAATTACAAAAGCCTGCAATAGTTGGAGTAAAAGATGTAACTAAAATTTTAAAGGATGGAGATTATGTAAAACTTGATGCGGACAAAGGTATTATTGAAATAATAAAAAAATAAGGTGATAAAATGGAGTATAAAATTATTGAGTTTAAAAATGAAGAAAAATATATTAATGAATTTTTAAAACTACCTAAAAGATTATATTCAAAAAGAGAAATTATGCAAGATGAAAGAGAAGAAAAAGAAATCTTAATGGGTACACATATATTAAGTAAATATTTTAGAATAAATAATTTTTTAATATTAAATGAAAGAGAAAGAGCTGTTGCTAGGGCTATAGTTACTTTTTATGATAATGATAAAACAGCGTATGTAGGTTATTATGAATGCATAGAAAATATAGATGTTAGTAATATGCTACTTAAATATATTGAAGAATATGTAAAAAATAGAGGATATGAAAAGATTATAGGTCCATTAAATTGCTCTTTTTGGATAGGATATAGATTTAAATTAGATAATTTTAGTCATCCATATATAGGAGAGCCATATAATAAACCTTATTATCCACAATTTTTTAAAGAAGCTGGCTATGAAATTTATCAAGAATATAGCTCTAATATATTTGATAAAGTAAATAAAGCTCAAGATAACGTAAAATTTTCTGATAGATTAAAAAAGATGAAATGTAAAGGATATAAATTTATAACTCCTACACGTAATACTTTTAATGAGCAATTAAAAGACATTGGAAAAATGATTTTAAAATTGTATAGTAATTTCCCAGGATATAAAGAAATAGAACTTAATGATTTTTATAATTTATACAAAGACTTAGATAAAATAGTAGATTTTTCTATGATAAAACTTTCGTACTATAATGATAAGATGGTAGGATTTTTTGTAGCAATACCAAATTATAAAAATTTTGTATGTAGAAAAAATTATTTAAAAATTATATTAAATAAATTTGTTAAAAAAGAATATATTTTAATGTATCTTGGCGTTGAAAAAGAACATTTAGGCCTTGGCAGAGCTCTAGCAGAGAGTATGAAAGAAGAGCTTAAGAAGAATGGAGCTACATCTATAGGTGCATTAATAAAAACAGGAAATGCAAATAAAGTATATTTTAAAGAGTTAATAAAAGATGAATATAAATATGTATTACTGTATAAAAAATTATATTAAAAAAATTTCAAATGTGAAAAAGTATATATACTTATTGAATATTTTATAAATTTGTGATACACTTTCGTGTATAGAGGTGTTATTAATGAAGCTAAGTGATCTTGAGTTAAAATATAAGTTAAAAGCATATAATATTTTTCATGATATTTTAAATATACAAAAAGACTTAGATGTTTCAAGAATAGATGAACTAAGAAAAATAAGTAAAGACATTTTGCAAAATAATAATATATTTGAAAATAAAAAAAATGAATTTTTATATCAATCAATAGAAGATAATTTGCATAAATTCGAAGAAAGTATTAATGTTTATACAAAAGATAACTTGGAAAATATATTACAAGGGAAAATATATGATGCTTTAGATAACATTTCGTATAAATTTGAATCTTTAGAGCAAAATGAGGAGTATTCATACGAAGAATATGAATATAATTTAAATGAAGAAGTTGATGAAGATATAATTAAAAATGCTCTATTAAATTATTTAGATAAATATAAATCTAATATCGTTGAAAATTTACAAAAAAATAGATATAGTCAAAATACAATTGATTCTATAGTTGAACAGATAGAAGAAAATATGTATAACGATTATTCAAATATATTAGCTGAAAAGATTATACAAGACTCAATTAAGAATGTTGATTTATTAAAAGACACATTAGTTAAACTAACAAATAATACTTTAATAGAAATGGAAGATAGATATAATTGTAGTAAAAATGGTATTGTATATGATGAATTTAAACAAAAAAGAGTATCTTTAAAAGAAAAAGCAAAAAGAGTTAATGAATTAATGAATCAAATTGAAATGCTTGACAGTAAAATGAAAAAATTTACGCTTAAATAATATAGATAGGGGTGGAATATGAAAAAAGAAAGAAGCTTACTTGTTGTTAATAATGATAATATAATAAGTAAGATAATTAAAAGTTTGAAAAATTTCTTTGGAATAAAACAAGAAGAGATAAAAGAAGATTGTAATAGAACGGCTAAAATATTAAAGGAAGAAAAGATAGAAAGAAAAATAAAAAGAGAACTTACATTAGAAGATTTAGAAAATATTGAAAATAGTATCAAAGAAAATATAGATTATATAGATGGTCTTGATGAAGATGAGTTAGAATCACTAGATGAATATTATGATATTAGAATTAATGAGTTAGAAAGTATGTTAAATGATAAAAAGTCTGGATATTATAAATTAGTTTCAGCAGCAAAATTGAGAGAGCTTTAAATGAAAGATATTTTATTTCATTTAGAGCTCTTTTTCTTATAAATTAAAATTATATTACAATATAGAAAAAATTAATATGTTTATGATATAATCTAGTTAGAAAGAGGTGTAAATATGATTGAAAGCTTTAATGTAATATGCCATAGTGCAATAAGAATTGTAGCAGATAATAAGATAATATATATAGATCCATTTGGTATAGAAAAAGAGGAAAATGATGCAGACTATATTTGTATTACACATTCACATTATGATCATTTTTCACCAGAAGATATTTTAAAAGTAAAAAATGAAAGTACAATAATTGTAATTACAGAAGATATATATGTAAATGTATTAAAACTTGGATTTAAGGAAAATAAAATAGTTATTGTAGAACCTAATAATAAATATAATATAAATAATTTAATGATTGAGACAGTTAGTGCGTATAATGTGAATAAAACATTTCATCCTAAGGAAAATGGCTGGGTAGGATATATTTTAAATTTAGAGTGTGAAAGAATATATATTGCGGGAGACACAGATATAACACCTGAAAATTTAAATGTAAAGTGTGATTTAGCTTTTGTTCCTATAGGTGGTACGTATACAATGGATTATGCTGAAGCTGCAAAGCTTGTAAATAATATAATGCCTACTATTGCTGTACCAGTACACTATGGAAAAATAGTTGGTACAAAAGAAGATGCTAAAAGTTTTAAATGCTTATTAGATAGAAAGATTGATTGTAAAATAATGATATAGGAGTAAAAAATGGATATAACAATTGTTATTATTGTTTGCTTTATAGCTTTAATTTTTATATTTTTTATTATATTTTCATATATACTTTTTAATATAGTAATAAGAAATGATACAAATAAGAATTTAATATTTAAAAATAATGCTGAGGAGGAAGATAAAGATGAATATTTTGTTTTGAACAATAAAGAGGAAATATATATTAATTCATATGACAATTTAAAGCTTCATGCAAGTATTGTAGTAAATAGTCAATCTGATGTATTTGTTATTTTAGTGCATGGATATTGTGCTAGTTCTATTTATATGGAACAAAGAGCAGATATATTTATAAAAACAAGGGGGTATAGTGTTTTACTTCCAGATTTAAGAGCATCAGGTAAGAGTGAAGGAAAGTATATAGGAATGGGATGGCTTGATAGAGCAGATATTAAAAGATGGGTAGAGTATATAAATAATAATTATCCAAATAAAAAAATAATATTATATGGTGTATCTATGGGAGCTGCTACTGTTATGATGAGTGCAGGTGAAAATTTTAAAAATGTTGTTTGTGCAATTGAAGATTGTGGGTATGTGTCAGTTGAAGAGGAGATGTCTTATCAGCTAAAAAAGATTTTTAAATTACCTAAATTTCCTGTAATATATATTTCAAGTATTATTTGTAAATTAAAAGCTGGATATTATTTTAAAGAGGCATCATGTATAACTCAGCTTAATAAAAGTAAAATACCAATATTATTTATACAT
>CALVQR010000042.1 GCA_944358265.1 uncultured Bacilli bacterium
AATTCCATATTATTTTTATCATTACATATTTTAGATACAACAATACGATCTAGTAAAGAACTAATTATTTTATCTATTGTAGATTTAGAATTAACTTTTTGTTTTAAGATTTCAGCAAGTTCTTTAGTTTTATCTGTTGTTCCTTTTAAATTGTTTTTTTCATTTTTTAACTTACTAAGTTCATTATCAAGTACTTTAATTCTTTCATTAAAGGAATTATTCCTTTCGTAAAACTCTGTGTTTGATAGACTACCTTGTAAACTAAGTTCTAATAATTTATCTTTTTTAGCATAAAGATTATTTATTTCTTTCTCTCTTAAACTTATTTCTTCATCTATACCAGTATCTATTTCTAAATGTTTGTAATAATTCATAAGAGTATCAATTACTTCGTTAGAATCTATTTGTAGTTTAGAAATTAAATCTTTAAAAATTGCATCTAGTTCAGATTCTCTAATATTTGGTGAATCACAAGTAGATTTACCGTTTTTTAAATATTCGGAACAAACCCAAGTAATATCTTTTTTATTTTTTCTAAATTCTCTTCTGTGGAAAACTGTATTGTGCTGTCCACAATATATTTTAGCACTATATAAGTATCTATTTTTATAAATACTTTTATCTTCTTTTCGTTCACTAAATGCTTTCTTTCTTGATATTAAACGAGTATTAGCTCTTTCCCATAAGTCTTCATCAATGATTGGTGGTATTCTTGTTTTATCTTCATAAATAACCCAATCATCTTTTTCAAAGTATTTTATTTTTTTAGTCATATAATCTACTATTTCAGATTTTCTTGCACAATAATATCCTTTATATTTTGGATTTTCAATCATTCTTGAAATTGTAGATATACACCATTTCTTACCTTGACAAGTTTTTAATCCTTCACTATTTAAAGTTTTAACAATTTTAGAAAGTGTTAATTCTTCAACTGCATATAGTTCATAAATTCTTCTAACTACCTTTGCTTCATCTTCTATGATATTTAATACTCCAGTATCCTTATCTTTTTTATAACCATATAGTAAATCATTACCAAGTATTTCACCACGTTCTATTGCACGGTTCATGCCAAATTTAACACGTTCTGATAATCTTCTAATTTCATCTTGTGCCATAGATGCCATTATGGTTAACCTAAGTTCAGAATCAGGCATAGCAGTATTAATATTATCATTTACAAATAGTACAGCCACTCCATAAGATAAAAGTTCTCTAGTATATTTAATACTATCAAGAGTATTTCTTGAAAATCTAGAAATTTCTTTGGTAACTATTAAATCAAATTTACCACTTCTAGCATCTTCAATCATCTTCATAAAGTTATCTCTTTTAACATCACTTGTACCAGTTATTCCATCATCTACATAACCGGGTGTATAAGTCCAATTTGGATTTTCTTTTATATATTGTTCAAAATGTTCCACTTGATTTTGAAGAGATTTCTTTTGTTCTAAATGATCTGTTGATACTCTCGCATAATCTGTTACTCTAAGTTTTATACTTGTAAGTGGCATTCCCATATTTAACTGCTTTCGAACAGTATATAAATCCAACTCTTCTTCTCCTTTCTAATAGCATTATACCATATTATCATCATGTATTAGCATTTGCACCACTTACATTGCATATTTTTAATTCTTTTAAAATATTTTCTTCAGTATATTTAAACATCTTATAAGATATTTTATTTTCATCAAATAACTCTTTATTTAAGGAAAGAGCTACATTTAAAAGTATTTCTTTATTCTTATATTTTACTTCTTTACTTCTCATAATATCATTAGAATTCATAACTCATCTCCTTTATATAAAACTATGAGAAAAATCGTAAAATAATACTTTAAGAAAAAAGCAGAAGCTATTTGTCTAGTTTCTGCTTAGTTTCTTTTATTTGCCTTACTGTTAAAGTATTTTCGATTGTTTTAATTAGCTTTCTTATTTCATTATGAAGAAGAGTATTATTATCTTTAATCATCTTTATATCTCCTTCACTTAACATTATCTTTTTAGTTAGTTGTGACTGCTCATACTCTATTCTATTAACAACACTAATATAATCACTCATAATTTTAATTATTTCATTTTTACCCTTAATTTCTTCTTTATATAGTGATTCGTAAATACAGGCACTCCTAACATAAGCAGCAAGATGTGGACCATATCCATATTCAATTGCTTTTTCTGTAATTATTCTTCTTTCTTCATCATTTAACATAATATTAATTTTCTTTCTTCTATCAACTTTAGTCATTTTTATTCTCCTTTTCATTTAATAATTTTTTATATTCTAATAATTCTTTAAGATAAGACTTTCTATAATAATTTTGATCAAGCCATTTAACTCCAGTAGGGGTAATATATAATTTCCCATCTTTATAGCATTTACAATCTATCTTCTTATTAATTCTTTCAATTGCTTTTAAGATAGAACTATTACTCTTACCAAAATATTCTTTTAATTCTTTTACATTTAGATATGAATAAATTTTCTCGTAATGAGAAATACCTAATTCATTTTCTAAATCTCTAATTCTTGCATTTAAAAAATGGATTTCTCTATCTAAGAAAAATCCATCTTTATTAAAATATACTTCTTTTAACCAATCTACAAATTCTAAATTAAATAAAACAATTAGATTAGTAGGTCCTAATCTATACTTAATCCAATTTTCAAAGTAATGATATTTTTCCATTACTTTGATAGCTTTATCCATTTGTTTTTTTGAAACACCTAATCTTATTTCTACATCTACTCTATACATCCATTTACTATTAATAAAATCATCTCCAAATCTTATGACATATAATATAATTTCAATATATCAAGCATGGTGTTATCACACCCTTTTCATGTTAGGGATAAATCCCTAAGACTCTTTATAGTCTCCGACGGTTTAGATAAATTATGATCATATTAATCGTACTCCTTTCTAATAGAATAATTAAAAAAGGAACAAAAAAAGAGAGATAAAATCTCTATAAATTGGTCCTTCTTACAATTACCCTATATTACCATTTTAACACATTTTTTTAGGACACGCAATGGCACGTTTTTACAAATATCTTCTGAAATTCATATTTATCTCTTATAGATAAAGGTAAAAATAATTTTAAATTTTTTATTTTTAATCGACAAATTCTTTTTAAAAATTACAAAATCATTTTGTCAGGAACAGCTTTGCATACTTACCATTTAACTTTAATAATTCATCGTGAGTTCCCATTTCTACAATATGTTTATCTTCTATAAATATAATTAAATCTGCTTCTTTTATTGTATTTAATCTATGAGCAATTACAAAGGAAATTTTTCCTTTAAGTAATGATTTATTTACTTCAATAATATTTTGTTCAAATTTTAAATCAAGGTTCGAAGTAACTTCATCTAATATTACAATATCTCCATTTTTAAGTATTGCTCTTGCATGACTTAATAGTTGTTTCTCACCATATGATAATATATCTGTTTCTGAATTAATTATTGTATTATATCCATTTTCAAATTTATTTATTTTTTCATGAATGCCTATTTTTTTACATAACTTTATTACATCATTAAAAGTAATACTCTTATTACCATACATTAAATTATCTTTTATGGACATATTTAATATAACAGGTTCTTGAAAAACATATGAAATATTTTTTCTTAATTCTTTTAAGTTATATTTTTCATAATCAATTCCATTTATTAAAATTTTACCACTTGTCAAATCATAAAATCTTGGAATTAAATTAACAAAGGAAGTTTTTCCAGCACCACTCTTTCCAACAATAGCTATTGTTTTTGGCTCATCTATTTTTAAATTTATATTTTCTAAAATTACATTTATTCCATCATAACTTAAAGATACATTCTTAAATTCTATTGAATTTATTTCATCTAATTCTAAAATTCCTTCATCCAATTCTTTATCGATATTCATGATATTCAGAACATTTAAGAATGCATTATATTTATTCATTGCTTCATGAATATGATCTAACACCCCCTTCATATGACCATTAATATCATTTATATAGTCTAACATTAAAAGTATCGTTGATGCTAATCCTACTCCAAGTAAAATTTGATTACCACCCATGATTAATGTTACAATTGTTGCTGAAAACGTTAATAATGAAAATATTGCTGTATGTAATCCCATAATTTTACTAGCTTTAATTAATTCAATTTTAGATTTTTCGAGTATTTTTTTTATATCATCAATATTAACTTCTTCCAATCTTAAAGTTTTAGTTGTAGAAAAACTATCTATATATTCATTTACTTTTTCTTGCAAATCAATTATTGTTTGTTGTAATTTTTTAAATATTTTCATATTTTTATTATAAAATGGTATCAATATTATATATGATATTGTAAATATTATTAAAACTATCAGTGCAATTTGCCAATTAATAAATAACATAATTATAAATGTAATTAAAATGCTTTTTATTCTATAGGCAAATAATCCAAGAAAATTCCATATAAACAATTTTGCTGCATCAAAACTTTGTGAGGTTGAAACGCTGAATAACTTTCCTACTTGTATTTTATCTAGCTCACTAATTTTTGCATTTTGTATACTTTCAAAAACTTTATCTTTTATCTGTTTATCATTATCATAACATATTACACTTCTTTGTTTCTCTAGATAATAATTAAATAAAAATATTCTAATCCAAATATATAAAATATAAATAGAACATATGATAATTGCAAGTACTACATTTTTATTCGGTATATAATTGTCGATAGTTTTTGATAATACATACTGATAAAAAATAACTGGTGTTATCTGAATTAAATCAAATAATGCTCTTTGTATTGTTTTCTTTTTATTTGTGGTGAAGTTGAACATTTCATTCAATTTTTGCTTATTAAACATATTCTTCACCTACTTTATCTAAATTAAGTTCATAAATTTGTTTATATTTTTTGTTATTTAATAATTCTTTATGAGTTCCTGATATTGCTTTTCCATTATCTAAATAAATAATTTTATCAAACTTAGGTGCTAATTCAATATCATGTGTTATAAATATTTTACTCGTTTTATCATCTAATGAAAGTAATTTATTTAATATGTTCTTTTTATTTAATTTATCTATTGCACTAAAGGAGTCATCAAATATCATTATAGGTTTAGGTTTAGTATATGCTCTTATTAATACCAATCTTTGTTTTTGTCCTTTAGATAAAACAATCCCATTTTTTCCTATTTGACTATTATAACCATCATTCAATTTTTCTACATCACTATGAAAAGAAAAGAAAGTTGAAAGATTTATCATTTCTAAATTAGATATACTTGGCATTAATATTCTTATATTTTCAGCTATTGTTCTTGAAAATAGATATGAATCTTGAAGTAATAAACATATATTTTCTCTTACACATTTTTTATTTAAATCTCTTATCTCGTATTGTCCAATCTTTATACTTCCTTCATATTCATAAAATCCAATTAATGTTTTAAATAATATGGATTTGCCGCTACCTGTACTTCCAATTATCATAACTTTTTCATTAGTATTTATTGTAAAATTTAAATTTTTTAAAATCATCGTCCCATTAACTTTAATATTAGCGTTATTAAATGAAATTGTTGTATCATTAATATTTATATTATTACTGTTATCATCATCTTCATGACTTAACAATAATAATCGACTTACTCTTTTATATCAAGCCATGCATAAATTAAATATATTT
>CALVQR010000043.1 GCA_944358265.1 uncultured Bacilli bacterium
TTCACAAGCTCAAGCTTCTCGTGATATATCTTTTATTACTAATGGATTATCTTTTTTCATAGATAAAGATAAAATTTGCAGTATTCCTCGTCAGTCTATATACAATTGGATAAAAAAATGGAAAGTACCTAATGTTATTCCAAAATCTATTAACACTCCTGAAACTCTATATGTTATGGCTGATGAAAAATATATTGGCTCTCAAAATTCTGATAAAGATATTATGGTTAAATGTTTTGTTACTTTTGAAGATGTAAAGCCTGTTTCTAAAAATCGTAACCAACTTTCTAATCGCTTTGTATTCTCTACTTGTTCTAAAAAGCCTTGGAAAGTATTTATGGATAAAATTGCTTTACGTTATGACTTTACTAAAATCAAAAATATTGCTCTTATTGGTGATGGAGGCAATTGGATAAAATCTGGTATTTCTGAACTTCGTCTTGACTCCTGCAACTTGGTTAAATATTATCTTTGTGAATTTCATTTTAAACAAGCTATACATCATATTACTACTGATAAACTTAAACGCAAAATACTTATTAGGATTTTTAAATATTACTCTAAAAAGAAATTTATTAAAGCTACTAACATTATTTTAAAGTACCATCAAGAACGTGAAAAAACTATTAAGAAAAATATTGATTACATTATTAACAATTATTCTTACATAAAAAATATGCTTAATTTTAATATTGGTTCATCAATGGAAAGTCATATTTCACACCTTATTGCTTCTTTCTTCTCATCTAGACCAAAAGGCTTTTCTACAAAAAACATAGATAAATACTTGCTTTTAAATGATTACAAAAACAACAACATAAATATTTTTAATTTATATTTGAAAACATATACTTCAAAGCGTTCAATTAACATTACTGAAAATGAATTTGACTTTACGTTATCTAGTTGTTTAGGTATTGATAACATTCCTATTCTAAAATATGGTCATGTAACTCCTGAATACAAAACTTTAAGAAATATTTGTCATCGTTAAAATTTAAGAACTTAGATTTTAAATTCTAAGTTCTTACAAAAATTTTCCGATACTTCTTGACACTAATAATTATTTAATTAGCTTAGCATGTACTACAGTTCTGCCTTCTCCAATATTGGTACAGGTTGAAAGTGTTAATATTTTATCCTGTGTTGTAACATTAACATTAAAATTATAAATACTTCTATTCGTTATTGTTTTTATAAACTTTTCATATTCTTCATCTGATGAAAATTTGGTTTTTATATAATAATCTTCACTATTAATTGTATAGGTAGAAAATACCTCCCACAACATACTTTCATCTAATGTTGAAAAATTAATATACCTATTTTTTGCTGTTTGCCTCCATTCTTCTTTTAAAGTGTTAGATAATGTTCCAAACATACTTCTATTTTGTCTGTTATGTCCATATATAACTGTATTTTTATCTAATTGATTATCCTTTAAATTTGAATTTGTATAATCTGCAAAAATCCATCCTGCTTTATTATAGCTTTTATCAAATGAATGTGTAAGGTAAAAGCTATTATCATTTGTTTGTACAACAGGATAATTTATATCAGTTCCCCATACTCGTATCCATCCAATCGTATCTGAATTTAATGAAGTTAGACTATCAAAATCTATATTTAGTAAACTAGTTTCTTCATCATTTATACTTACATCTTCAGAAGAAATATCAGTATTATTAAATATATCTTCTAATATTTTATCAGTATTTTTATTATCAACATACCAAATATAAATATAATATAATGCTACAGCTATTACTATTATTGAAAGTAACTGTATTATTAAAACTAATCTATATAATCCTCTATTTTTCTTTTTTATCATACTTTTTCACTTTCTTTCGTTTTACTATAATACATATTATAGTATATCATCTTCCACTTTTCAACTAATATATTAATCTTATATCTAAAATCTAGAATTTATATTTTTATTTTTTAAATATATTGATACTATTGGTTTTACACATTGGATAATTTTGTAAATTTCTATTGACAATATGTATTTTTTGGATTATATTGTTATTATTGTTGGAAAAATAAGGTAATTGCTTTCTTTTTGTCAAACCTTGTTTTTTTACTTTTTACTATATATTACAAAGGAGAGAAATATATGTTAAATTTTGCTATATGTGATGACAACTTAAATATTTTAGACAGATTAGAAAAAATGTTAGAAAGTATATTTACCAAAAATAATTTTGATGCCTCTGTTTGTTTTAAATCAGATAATACAGATGATATACTTAATTTTGTAAGTGATAATAAGATTGATGTAATTATGCTTGATATTAATTTAAAATCTAATAAAACAGGATTACAATTAGCTGAAGCAATTAGAAAAATAAATAAAAATGTATATATTATTTTTACAACAGGTCATTTAGAATATGCAATGATTGCTTATAAATTTAAAACCTTTGATTATCTTGCTAAGCCTATTACTTATGATAGATTAGAAGAAACTATAAAAAGGCTATTTGAAGATATAAATGGATTACCTAAAAGATATCTAAAAATTGATAATAAAAATACTATTATTGATGAATCAGAAATTCAGTATATAAAAAGAGATGGAATGAAACTTGTTTTTCATACTCCAACTCGCGATTATGATACCTATAGTTCTTTTAACAAATTTCAAGATAAATTACCAGAAACATATAAAAGATGTCATAAATCTTGCATTGCTAATATTACTCAAATAAAAGATGTTGAACCTGTTTCTGGAATTATAACTTTTAAGGACAATAGCACATGTAGTATAGGACCTAAATATAAAGCAAATTTAATGGAGGTTTTAAAAGATTATGGGAATTTTGAATAATTTCTGGCAGGCTATTAGTATGCCAAATGAGATATTAATAAATTTGATATTAATTATTGGAATTTTTATCGAAAATTTTTTAGTACTTTGTTTATTTACAACAATACTAAATATATACCCAAAAATATTCCAAAAAATAATTTACGTTTTTAGCATGTCAGTTATTGGGATATTAACTATGTACTTTATACCATCACCGTTTAATATATTTGTTAACTTATTTATTCCTATCTTAGTTGCTTATTTAATTTTTAAAATTTCTATTTTAAAGACTTCCGCTTCTATAATAATATCTCTAATTATTTTAAACTTACTAGGTGCTTTGCTACTTAACCCATATATAAGCATACTAAATATTACAACAGAAGAGTTAAACCATATACCTTTTTATAGATTTTTGTATATGTGTACATTATACATTTTTGCTATTATAATAATATTAATTTTAAAAGTTAAAAATATAAAAATAATTATTTTAGAAGATATAGACAATAAAAATAAAATTATAATAATGTTAAATCTTTTATCAGGTATCTTAGCAATTATTATACAATCAATAATTCTATTTTACTATGTTGATAAATTACCTATATTAATTACATTTTTAAGTTTCATCTCTTTATTGACCTATTTTGTTATTAGTATTTATAGCTTGACAAGAGTATTTAAATTAATTTTAACAACTAGAAAATTAGAGAGTGCAGAAGAATACAATAATACTTTACGTATTTTACATGATAATGTTAGAGGTTTTAAACATGATTTTGATAATATTGTTACAACAATTGGTGGTTATGTAAGAACTAATGATATGAATGGTTTAAAGAAATATTATGTACAACTAGAAGATGATTGTCAAAGAGTAAATAATCTATATATTCTTAATCCAGATGTTGTAAACAATGATGGCGTTTATAATTTATTAACAAAAAAATATTATGAAGCTGACTCTAAAGACATTAAGGTTAATATTACATTTTTACTAGATTTAAGCACTTTACATATGAAAATATACGAATTTGCAAGAATCTTAGGAATATTATTAGATAATGCTATTGAAGCAAGTTTAGAATGTGAAGAAAAAATAATCAATTTAACTTTTAGAAATGATATTAAAAATTCTAGAGAATTAATTATAGTTGAAAATACTTATAAAAATAAAGATATTGATACTGAAAAGATTTTTGAAAAAGGAATTTCTGGCAAAGAAAATCATACTGGACTTGGTTTATGGGAAGTTCGTAAATTAATAAATAAAAATAATAATATTAACTTATATACATCAAAAAATGATAAGTTCTTCTCTCAACAATTAGAAATTTATTATTAAAAAAGAAAGTAGCAAATTTAACTACTTTCTTTTTTTAGGATTGCATGTATATAACTTTTAAGTTATATCATTGGTAAAAATATATATTTCGAACTATTTTTACCAATGTATTAGTCTTTTTTTATCATACTTGCTGGCATTTTAGGTTGATGAAATATTATAAACATTGCACAAGCTGTATTTGTTGCCTTTGCATATTTTTCTGCTACTTTTGCTAAAAATTTTAACATAAAAATCTCCTCCTTGGTAAATTATATATAATATAAAATATTACCGGTACATATTTTATATTAAACTGATCCAGTTGAAGTACTTTCATATACTTCATAACCATATTTGCTATTAGTTAATTTATAGACAAATTTTGTAATCATTATTGTTTGAAGAAAATTAGCTAATATTAATATATTTGAGATTACATTACTATCTATGACTGCTGCAATTAATAAACCAAGTGTAAATGTAATATAAGACACAAATTGTTTTTTCTTTCTAACTTTTGTTTCTAGAATTGGTACATCTTCTGTATCTGCTGGAGCATATAATTTAATCATTATCATTCCGAATATCCATACAGATGCTATAAGTATGTATTTAAATGTTGTTGATAATACAAAATATTGTGATATAAAAGGTATTCCACAATAAAAAATCGTTGTGAATAATATACACCCAATATGCGTTTTTAAGTGCACACCCCCAGATGCTCCCTTATAAAGAAATAATGCTACAAATGTGAATAAAGCTAGTTTAAATATTCCTAAAAAATATGCTACACCTAACATAATAAAAATTTTAGGTATTTCTCCTATTATATTTTGTAAGCCATAATTTATTACTTCTGCTCTTTCGTCATCTAGTTCTGGCATTTCTTTTCTAATTCTATTTGTCAAAAAGGTACAGATTTTTTCAATCATTTTTCTCACCTCTTTTATCAACTGATGAGATTTTATCATTAGTTTTTACTTTTTATACTTTTATTTTATGAAAACGAGTTTTTAGTTTATAAAAATTCCATTAACTTCTTTCGTGCATATTTTTCCAATAATTATTAAATAAATATAAAATGAAATTAAAATAAAACTATAATATAAAAAGTCAATTTCTGTTTTTATGACTACATGAATTATAAAAGTCTTAAAATTTTCTTTTTAGTTTTTAGGAAATGTCATTTTTCGTCATTATTTTATAAATATATGTGTTATAATAATTGTATTGACTAAAGAAAAGATAGGAGGGTTTTACTTGAGCAAAATAATAGGAACTATTACTGTATCTGTTTTTAGAAATGAAGATAATATTACATCTTTTGATATTGCATCTGATGAAAGTGTTTTACCTGTTTCATATATTATTGAAGATACTTTGAAATTATACTAAAACAAAAAAATCA
>CALVQR010000044.1 GCA_944358265.1 uncultured Bacilli bacterium
GACATTATTCATTGCCACACACCAGTTGGAGGAGTTCTAGCAAGATTAGCGGCAAGAAATGTCAGAAAAAAAGCTACAAAGGTACTTTATACTGCACATGGTTTTCATTTTTATAAAGGAGCACCTTTACTTAATTGGTTAATTTATTATCCAATAGAAAAAATAATGGCGCATTACACGGATTGCTTGATAACAATAGTTAATGAAGATTATGAATTTGCAAAAAAACATTTAAAAGCAAAAGAAATAAAACATATTAATGGAATAGGAATGAATACAAAAAGGTTTTCAAAAGAAATTTCAAAAGAACAAAAAGATAAATTAAAAGAGGAACTTAATGTAAAAAAAGAAGATATTATTTTTGCATATGTAGCAGAATTAAATAAAAATAAAAATCAAATTATATTAATAAAGATGATACAAGAGTTGAAAAAAAAGTGTAAAAATGTAAAATTGTTACTTGTTGGCGATGGAAATTACCTAGAAAAATATAAAAATATAGTAGAAAAAAGAAAGCTTAAAGATAATATAATATTTTTAGGAAAAAGAAGAGATGTGCCAAGGATATTGTCAATTACTGATATATATGTAGCTTCTAGTAGAAGAGAGGGATTACCGTTAAATATTATGGAAGCAATGTATATGGGAATATTAATAGTTACAACTAATAATAGAGGACATAGAGAATTAATACAAAATAATAAAACAGGGATAATATTAAAACAAAATACAAGTAAAGAAATGACAAAAGAAATTATTAAATTATTAGATTATTCACAAGAAAACAAAAAAATGATTATAGAAAATTCAAAGCAAAATATAAAAAAATATCTTATAGAAAATGTACAAAGAGAAATGGAAAAAATTTATTTGGAGTTTATGTAATATGGAAAAAGAAAAAAGAGTAACAGTATTAATGTCAGAATTTAATACAAAAGAAGAAGAATTAAGAGAATCAATAGAAAGCATATTAAATCAAACATATAAGAATTTTGAATTATTAATTATTGATGATTGCTCAGATACAAAAAGTACTGATATTATAGAATCATACAAAGATGATAGAATAAAGTTAATTCATAATGAAAGAAATTTAGGATTGGCTGAATCTTTAAATAAAGGAATCAGTTTGGTAAATACTGAGTATATTATTAGAATGGATACAGATGATATTGCCAAAATGGATAGAATAGAAAAACAACTACAATTTGTTGAGAAGTACCCTGAATATAGTATAGTCGGAGGAAATGCAAATTATTTTGACGAAAATGGAATTTTTCAAACAACAAAAATAGTTGGAGAAAAACATAAAGAAGATTTTATAAAAGGTACACCTTTTATTCATCCAACTATGATTATAAAAACCAAAGACATAAAAGCCATTGGAGGATACCCTAATTTAAGAAGAGGACAAGACTATGCGATGGCAATGGAAATGTATTCTAATGGATATAAAGGATACGTAATGGAAGATATCTTAATTGACTATAGAATGAATACAGAAGGATATAAAAAGAAAAAATTTAAGTACAGATTATTAGAATTTAAAGTTAGATGGAAGTATTTTAATAAGTTAGGAATAAAAAAACGTTATTATGTTTATTGTTTTAAACCAATATTAGTAGGGCTAATACCAAAAAGAATATTACAAAATTACCATAAGAATAATTTTAAATAGGAGAAATCGTGATGAAAAAGATAGTATTTATTTGTCCATACTTTGGGAAATTACCTAATACATTTGAATTATGGCTGAAAACATGCAGTAAAAATCAAACCATTGATTGGTTATTATTTATTGATGATAAAACTCAGTATCAATTTCCTAATAATGTAAAGGTAAACTATATATTATTTTCAGATTTAAGGAATAAAATAAAAGAAAAATATAAAGGAATAAATGTAAAAATCGAGAATCCATATAAATTATGTGACTACAAACCTTTGTATGGAGATATTTTCAGTGAATATATAGAAGAATATGATTTTTGGGGATATTGCGACTTGGATTGTATTTTTGGAAATCTAAGAAACTTTTTTACAGATGAACTATTAAGTAATTACGATAGATTATTATTTTTAGGGCATATGTCATTATATAGAAATACAAAAGAAGTAGTTGAGAGATATAAAATAGAGTGGAATGGAAAAAATTATAAAGATATGTTAGAAAATAAGGCGAATATTGCCTTTGATGAGAATTATAAAGATATTAGCATTAACACTATATATAGGGATAACAATTTTAAAATCTATAGAGAAAATATATATGCTGATATTTCATGTCTTAGCTTTCATTTCAGGATTGTAGATAATACAAAAATAAAAAATAAAAAAGAAAAGAGAAATTCTTCACAACTATTTTTATGGAATAACGGAAATCTTTATTCTAAAAAAATAGAAAAAGGTAAAGTTATAACAAAGGAATACTGTTATGTTCATTTTCAGAAAAGAAAAGTAGCAGTAAAAATTAGTAATATAGAAAGTTGCGAAAGTTTTATATTTAGACCTAATGAATTTATAGAAGGAAATATATCTGATATAGAAGATATTAAAAGAAATAAAAAGACTTGTTTTTTATATAAACAGCATTTTATTTTAAAATATAAAAATTTAAAAAACAGAATAAAAATGTTGAAGGAGAAAACAAATGAAAAAAATTAAAAGCTATCAAGTTTTTAAAATAATAGTGTATATATTTTTACCAATAATAATCGGTTTTTTTTGTTGGGGGAAAAACGAAGCATATGAAACAAATATTGCTCTATACATATTACCATTTTTATATTCATTAGCAACGATTATATTAGAAATAGTAAACAGGAGACAAAACATATCTTTACCAAAAGAAATAATAAAATTTGTATGTTTTATTAGATATGTTATTATACCATTTACATATTATATGGATTTTCAAAATTATAATGAATTTTATATAAAAAATAAAGATATAGTATTACAAATAATGTGTATAGAATTGATATCTTTATATGTTGTTATGGCTTTATATAAGAAAAAGGATAATAGCAAATACTTGTCAAATTATGATGAAAATTATAAAATTTTTAATATATTTACAGTAAGTATTGTATGTGCTTTTGCAGTTATTTTATGTATGTATCCTTCATTAATATTTAGAGTTTTTACAAATGTAGAGGGAAGTTTCAATTTAAGTTCCACTGTTCAGTTAATATATAATTTTGGAATAGTAATTTTAAATTTAGGAATATTAAAGTTTATAAAGAATCTAAAGACAAAAGAGAAAATTAAAATATTGATTTCTATGGGAATTATATTAATATCAATATTACTTTTGGGAGTTAATCAAGATGGTGATATATCAAGATGGACAATGCTTATAAATTTAGTAATAAATATAATTATTTTAACAAAATATTATTATAGATCTAAAAAGATTATAGGTATAATTTTTTCTTTGATAGTTGTCTGTGTATTAGTATTAGGAACTTTTATTAAATTTAATGATGATGAGGTAAATTCTGCTAATGTTTATGAATATATAACAAGTGAAGTTATAAATTATGAAACATTTGATGTGTATTTTGCAGGGCCTTTTCAAATAGATAATGCTGTAGAAGTAAGGAAAAACAATGAAATAGATATAACGAATTTATTTGTAGATATATTCGCAAATTGTCCAATTATAAATAACTATTTAGATAAAAGTGAGACGACACCAACATTATACAATCTTGAGTATTATAATAGTTATATTGCAAAAGATAAAATTTGCCCATTGTCGGGACAAGCATATATCTATTTTGGGATTGCTTTATCAAGTATATTTTCAATAATATCTTTATGCTTGGCTATAAAATTTAATAATTTAGCAATTAAAAGTAATAATGAATTTCAATTATATGTTAATATGTATCTGAGTTTGATATTATCTTTGGCGACATGTTTAAATATTAATATAATATTCCAGACTATATGGATTAGTATATTGCCAATATATATAATTTATAAGTTAAATATAGGACTTAAAAGGAGAAGTGCAGAATGAACATCTTGATTACAGTATCAACGTATTATCCAGACCTTAATGGAGTTGCAAATGTAACTAAATATTTAGCAGAAGGTTTGAAAAAACTTGGACATAATATTCAAATAATCACTAAATTATCACAAAATAGAAAAAGAAATGAAGAAATAAATGGAATAAAAGTAAAAAGGTTTATATTAAATTTTAATAAGTTTACAGGTTATAATGGAGAAATAGACGAATATAAAAAGTTTGTGAGTAATTTTGAATGTGATATTATGATAAACGTATGTACTCAATGTGTTACCACAGATGTTTTGTTACCAATTCTTAATAAACTGAAAATGAAAAAGATATTACATGTGCATGGATTTTCGGCTATAAAATTAAAACCATTAAATTTTTCTAGAGGAATAAAAGGTTTTTGTAGTAACTTATATAGTTATTTATATTGGAAAAAGATTTATTATTTTAAATTTAAAAAATATGTAAATGAATATGATAAAATAATAACTCTAACAAAAAAAGATAGTAGTAGGTCATATTTAGATAAGTATTATAAAAGTGGTAAGATTGAAGTTTTAGAAAATGCAGTTGATGACATATTTTTAAAAAATGTGAAGGATGAATATACATTTGAATTAGAAAAATATGGAATATACAAAGATGATAAATATTTAGTAAGTGTTGCTAATTTTTCACCAGTAAAGAATCAGAGATTATTATTAGATATATTTTATAAAGTGAAGATAGATGAAAACTATAAATTAGTTATGGTAGGCAATACAGAAAATATTAAATATTACAATAAAGTACTCAAACATTTTCAAAAATTAAAAAAAGAACATAAAGAAAAGCAAGTGATTTTTCTTACGAATATAGAAAGAGAGATGATACCTCTTATAATAGCAAATGCAAAAGTTTATTTGGTAACTAGTGTTAGCGAAGAATTTTCAATTTCTATTATAGAAGCGATGAGTCAAAAGACACCATTTATTAGTACTAATGTGGGGAATGCAAGTGAATTAAAAGGTGGAATAGTTGTAAATAATGGAAAACAGATGATTAAAGAACTAGAAAGCTTGCTTAATAATGATGAGAAAATGATTAAATTAGGTTTGGAAGGATATAATTATGTAATTGCTAATTGTACCATAGATAAAGCAATAAAAAGATTAGAATATATGATAAATAATATATAGGAGACCAACTATGAAAAGTCAATAGAAAAATTAAAAAT
>CALVQR010000045.1 GCA_944358265.1 uncultured Bacilli bacterium
TTTAGACCACCTTTATTAATAAAAATTATATTAAATATTACAAATATGAGTAATATTACTAACCCAATTATTTTATTTATTATGAATAATATTAAAAAAATTATAAACATAATAAGTAACAAATAACAATATTCTTTATTAGATAATATAAACTTTCTAATATTTTTTAGTATTTTATTTAACTTTTTTTTCATTAATTTCTCCTTCTATTAATTTATCAATAATTTTTATATATTCTAGTCTTGGATAATAATTAGAATTAATTATATATCCATATTTTTTTATATAATCAATTGGTATTGATTTTCTCTCATTATTATTAGTAAAATCTTCAATATATTTTGTTTCAAGCAAATATGTTTCATTAAGCATAGAAAATTTTATTATTAAAAATGATATTCCTCCATGATTTTTTACTTTGATTAAATGTTCTAATTGATGTTTGTGTATATTATTTAATGAAAATGATGTTTTAGATTTAGTTTCTTTTGCATCAAAGTCTATATATTTACCTTTATATATACCATTATAATCAGTAGTAGAAGGAATTTCATAATATGCTTCTCTTATTTTTGTATTGATTCTGTTATTATAATCTACTTTTACTACTTTTATTGGGGTAGGCTTTTTATGAACTATTGCTATATCATTTTCTAAATAATATTTATTAGATATATTTATATCTTCTTCTAAAGTCATACCTCTATTGCCATAATTGACAAGTTTTTGATTGTATGAACTTTTCTTGTTTGGGTAATTCATAATTATCACCTATTTAATTATACTATATATTGTAAAATTTTAATAGATTTAAGTTTAAAAAAATTGAAAACAATTTTAGAAAAAAGTTAATTAATGACTTTGTTTGTCGAAACTGATGAAATATATTTTCTCTTATGGTAATTTAGTCTAAAGGAGAAAGAAAATGAATAATTTATATCTTATATATGTATTTACAAATATGATGGAAGATGTAGAAGATAGTAAACTTGATTTATTGTTAACTTGCCTGTAAAGACAGTAAATAGATGTAAATTGACAAAATAAGTAATTTTTGTGATAATGTTGTAGTAGAGGTGGTCTAGAAATGTCGAAAGAAATTATATTAAATCCAGATATGCTTTATAATTGGGAATTTAAGGTTGATGCAAGGGGATATAGACCTCAAGAAGTAGATAAAGTTCTAGATATGGTTATTAGTGATTACTATGCTTATGAAAGATTAATAAAGGAACAAAAAAGTCAAATAGAGAATTTAAATAATGAAATATTGGAACTTAAACATAAACTAAGAAATGCTAGAGCAAATATGGAAATAGTTAAAAAAAGTGAAAGAGAAGTGACAAATGTAGACTTACTTCGCAGAATTTCAGAATTAGAAAAGATAATATATGGTAAAGAAAACAAAGATTGATAATTTTTTAGGTAAACGCTGCAAATTTTTGTAGAGGAAAGTCCATGCTCGCACTGTTCTGAGATGACAGTAGTGTTTGTGTATAGGGAAAAAATAACCTATAGTAGTGTAAGCTAACGACGATGAAATATCCTAAGGGATTCTATGGATAAAGTAGTTATAAAGTGCCACAGTGACGATATTTTTTCAAAAGAAAAAAGTGAAACGATTGGTAAACTCCGCAAGCGAGAAACCCAAAATATGGTAGGGGAACCTTTATGAGGGAAAATGAACTGATTAAAGGATGACATAGTCATAGATAAATGTTTACCACCTATAAATAGGTACAGAACATGGCTTATTAAAAATTATTGTTTTGTAAATTATAAAGGAGTGAAAATTTTGAAAGAAATAGGCGAAATTCTAAAGGAATCTAGAGAAAATAATGGTGTATCAATAGAGGAAGCTGCAGAAGATTTAAACTATAAAGTATCTCAATTAGAGTCTATAGAATTAGGTGATTTCAAAAGCTTTAAAGATATATTTGTACTTAAATGTATTATAAGTGATTATGCAAAATATTTAGGATTAAATTCAGAAGAAATAATTGATGAATTTAATGAATATGTATTTGAATCGACATCAAAGATACCAATAGATGATATAGAAAAAGCAAGTAAAATGAAGGACCAGGAAGATAAAATTGCATCTCCATATACAAAAGAAGAAAAAGAGAAAAGTAGATTACCAATAATACTATTTATTGCACTTATAGTATTGATTATAATTTTTGTAGTTGTAACTATATATAATAATAGTCAAGATAGTGGTTCAAGTGATAATATAAAGATTAGTTATGAAAATTAGGAGTAGTTATGAAAAATAAAAAGTTACCAAATAGATTAACAAATATTAGATTAATAATTTCACTAATAATAATTATAATATTATTATTTCCATTTAGTATGTTAAATATCAATTTTAAAAAATTTTTAATAAATGATATATTGATAATAGATACAAAAATGATAATTGTAGGAGTATTATTTATAATATCTTCAATTACAGATTTTTTAGATGGATATTTAGCTAGAAAATATAATAATGTAAGTGATTATGGAAAATTAATGGATCCAATCGCAGATAAAATATCTGTAGATAGTGTTTTAATTATATTATCTTCATATGGTTATATACATCCAATAGTACCTGTAGTGGTTATAATGAGAGATATGATAATAAATATACTGAGAATGTTTGCAAGTAATGTAGGAAGTATAGAAGCTGCGAAAACATCAGGTAAATTTAAAACTGCTTTTTTAATGATAGGGATTGTTTTAAAATTATTTGGTAATTTTCCTTTTGGATTAATTAATATAGCGGCAGATGATTTTTTCATAATCGCAGGGACTATATTATCGTTTATTTCAGGAATAGAATATTATTTTGCGTATAAAAAATATTTATTTAAAAATTAAATTTCAATAAGATAATTTTTATATGTTGTTAATATAGGATTCTTTATATTGATATTATGTATCTAAATGTTTTAGTTATTAAATATTATAAAAGTATAAATATAAAAAGTTTATACTTTTTTTAAGTTATAAATTTCGTATATAGTTACGTTATAGATTAAAATTATTATTTATAAAAACAGAACAATTGTTCGAAATAGTCTTGCAATTATTTTTTAAATAGTTTATAATGATAATGTATTCAGTATAGGGAGGAAATATGAAAATGGCAAAAACAAATGAAACAGATAAGGATAAGGTATTATCTCAAGTACTTTTAGATATAGAAAAACAATTTGGTAAAGGTGCGATTATGAAACTTGGGGATAATTCTCATAATGAAATTGCAGTATCACCAAGTGGATCTTTAACACTAGATATAGCTTTAGGTGTTGGAGGTTATCCAAAGGGAAGAATTATTGAAATATATGGACCTGAATCAAGTGGTAAAACTACATTTGCACTTCACGCAATTGCAGAAATCCAAAAAGCAGGAGGTAGGGCAGCATTTATAGATGCAGAACATGCTTTAGATCCTGTTTATGCAAAAAATTTAGGAGTTAATATAAATGAATTATTATTATCTCAACCAGACACAGGAGAACAAGCTCTTGAAATATGTGAAACTCTTGTTAGAAGTGAAGCAATTAATATAGTTGTAATAGATTCAGTTGCTGCTCTTGTTCCACAAGCAGAAATAGAAGGTGAGATGGGTGATTCTCATGTTGGGCTTCAAGCTAGACTAATGAGTCAAGCACTTAGAAAATTATCAGGTACAATTAATAAAACAAATACAATTGCAATATTTATAAATCAATTAAGAGAAAAGGTAGGGGTATTGTTTGGTAATCCTGAGACAACTCCCGGAGGACGAGCACTTAAATTCTATTCAACAATACGAATGGATGTAAGACGCAGTGAACAAATAAAGCAAGGTGAAAATGTAATTGGTAATAAAACAACTGTAAAAATTGTTAAAAATAAAGTTGCTCCGCCATTTAAAACTGCTGTTGTTGAAATTATGTATGGTGAAGGTGTTAGTAGAGTTTCAGAAATTATTGATTTGGCTGTAGAGGCAGGTATAATTGATAAAAGTGGCGCTTGGTATTCATATAATGGAGAAAAATTAGGCCAAGGGAAAGAAACTGTTAAAGCATTATTAAAAGAAAATGATAAACTAAGAGATGAACTTGAAAAAAAAGTCAGAGAGCATTTTGGAATATCATTAAAAAAGGAAAAATAATTTCCTTTTTTTAATGGGATTTTGTTGTTTGTGGATAATATTATAATTGAGGTAATAAATGAACAAATATATATCAAAAATAGACATGTTAAAAAATAGCTATAAGAATAAAAAAGCAAAAAAGTATAATGACAAAATTATTGAAAAAGAACTTATTGAAAGTAAATATTTACTTGATGATGTTAATGGTTATTCACTTGATTATAAACAAAGATTATCAATAATTACCGATGAAGAAAATATTTTATTAATCGCAGGCGCAGGATGTGGGAAAACACTTACTATTGTTGGAAAAATAAGATATTTGATAGAAAGATTAGGTATAGATAAAAATGATATATTGTGTATTTCTTTTACTAATGATTCGGTAAATAGTTTAAAAAAAGCACTTTTAAAAAACTATAATTATGACATAGATGTATTTACATTTCATAAATTATCATTTGATATTATTAAAAATAATAACAAAAATATAAAACTTGCAAGTTTTGATACTTTAGAATATATAATTGATGAATTTTTTTATTCTAATATGCCTGAATTTGATTTGTTGAAAAATGAAAGAAAAGATAGTTATACACAGTTGAAATTATTAATAATAACATTTATTAATTTGTTTAAATCTAACAATTATACAGTGGATAAATTTAATATGTTTTTAATCATTTTTTTCAAAAAAGAAGAATATATATTAATTAATATTATTAAACATATTTATATAGAATATCAAAGTGAACTTGATAGTAAATATGAAATAGATTTTAATGATATGATAAATAAGTCCATTAATATAATTAAAAATGATGGTTATATAAAAAATTATAAATATATATTAATTGATGAATATCAAGATACTTCCTATACAAAGTATCAATTTATAAAAGCAATAAAAAATGTAACTAAT
>CALVQR010000046.1 GCA_944358265.1 uncultured Bacilli bacterium
TTTGAAAAAGTAGGAACAAAGAAAAATGGATCAAGCGCAGATAATAATAAAACAGTAAGTTATACAAGTAGATGGACGACAAGTAATTCAACAAGTAATCCCCCAGTAAAAGGAGTATGTTATTACTTTAGTTATTCAGCAAAAGATACAAGCGGAAATTATACAATATATCATACTGATAAATGTTTTAGTTATTAAAAGAACAATTTTGTTCTTTTTTTCATATTTGTTTAATTTTTTGAATATTATTATATAGGTGACGATAATATGAATAAAAATTTAGAAGAATTGTATGAATTAAGAAAAAAAGACTTAGTATTTGAAATGTATTTTATTGAAGGAGTTCAATATAATTTTAAATTAGAAGATATACAAAATTTATTAGGAATTAAAACAAAAGAAGATTTGGAAATATTTAAGAAATATTTATATTATTTAGATTTGTATAGATGTAACTTTTTCTATATAGAAAGTATGGAAGATGCGATAGAAAAATTTATATCTATTTTAGAAGATGATGAAATAGATAGTGAAGAATTAATAGAAATATTTAAAAAACAAGAAAAGTTATTTTGTGATGAAAATGGTAATATGAAATTAAAATTAGTACCTAAATCATATAATACAAGAATTTTTAATATTTAAAAACAAGTATATGAAAATGTCTGAACTCATGATATAATATTATTTGTAAGAAATGGAGATATCTATGAAAAAAATGACATTAATAAGTATACTTGTTTTTTTAATTGATAGAATTATTAAGGTAGTTATTTCATCTAATTTTGAACTAAACGTTAGAAATGAAATTATTGATGAATTTTTTTATATAACAAATTGTCATAATGAAGGTGCAGCATTTAGTTTATTCTCTGGTAGTACATTATTTTTGATTTTAATTACTTTAGTAATATTATTTCTTATTTATAATTTTCTTAAAAAGAAAGATATATCAAGAATACAAAAAATATCTTATGGAATATTGCTTGGGGGAATACTTGGTAACTTATTTGATCGAATTTTTTTCGGATATGTAATAGATTATTTTGATTTTGTAATATTTAATTTAAATTTTGCAATATTTAATTTTGCAGATATTTGTATTTTAATAGGGGCTATAATGATTATATTATTTGAAGGAAGTGATAATCGTGGAAGAAAAAATACATCTAACAGTAAATGAGATACAAAATTCAGTTCGAATAGATAAATATTTAACAAACTCTTTAAAAACAGAATTTACTAGAAATAAAATTCAAAAACTAATAGATAATAAAAAAATATTAGTTAATGGTAAAGTTATAAAAAATAGTTATAAAGTAAATAATGGAGATGAAATAGAAATTACAGATGAGATAAAGTCTACTGATATAGTCCCGGAAAAAATGGATATAGATATTGTTTATGAAGATGATGATATTCTAGTAATAAATAAAAAATCGGGAGTAGTTGTTCATCCAGCCCCAGGGAATTATAAAGGAACTCTTGTAAATGGACTTATCTATTTAAGTAAAAAATTAAGTACTATTAATGGAGAATTTAGACCAGGTATAGTTCATAGAATTGATAAAGATACAAGTGGGTTATTAATAATTGCAAAAAATGATAAAGCTCATGCAATACTTGCAGAAGAATTAAAAGATAAAAAAATAAAAAGACAGTATATTGCTCTTGTTGAAGGTGTTATTAATCATGATACAGGAACTATTGATGCCCCTATAGGCAGAGATATTAATGATAGAAAAAAAATGTGTGTAACAAGTGTTAATTCAAAAGAAGCAGTAACACATTTTAAAGTCCTTGAACGATACAAAAGAGCAAGTTTAATAAAATGTATACTTGAAACAGGTAGAACCCATCAAATAAGAGTTCATATGAAATATATAAATCATCCTGTAGTAAATGATCCAGTATATGGTAAAAAATTATATGGAGATTTTGGACAATTACTACATGCATATAAAATAGGTTTTATTCATCCAACAACGAAAGAATATTTAGAATTCTCTTGTGATGTCCCTAAAGAATTTAATGAAATATTAGAAAAATATAAAGAAGAATAGGTGATTGATGTGAGCGTTATAGATGAAAATGAATTATTAGTTATGAAATTTATACACTACTTTATTGTAAATGAAAATTATACTCCTATTGTAATAAAAGGAATAGATGATGAAGTATGGCTTGAAAATAAAAACAATTCATATAGTATTATTAGAATAGTAACTAAACATATTCATAATGAAGAACAACTTAATTACGATATATTAAAAACTAAACATATTGCAAAACAAATAAAAAGAAAAACATTTGACTTTTCTATGAATATATTATCAATTTATGTAGATAAAAACTTTAATTGTACATTAAATAATGATTTTGATAATAAATATGTTAGTATATTAGTAAATAGTGATGAAGATTTTATAAATAATAGTTATATAAATAAAGCATATAAGAATGTTAAAGAAAAATATAAATATGAAGGAAATGATTTTGAATTAATAAGTAGAATAACAAGAGAAATAGGTAATAAAAATTTAATAGAAACTGAAAAGAGGGAAAAATTTATGAAATTAAGGAAACCATTTATAACTTATGCATTAATTATTATAAATATAATAGTTTTCGCACTTATGTATATTTTAGGATCAGGATCAGAAGATGTTGATACACTTATAAACTTTGGAGCAAATTACGTAACTCTTACTAAAAATGGTGAATATCTAAGACTTATTACATCAGCTTTTGTACATATTGGAATTATACATTTAGTACTTAATATGTATTCTCTTTATATAGTAGGAACTCAGATTGAATATTTTTATGGAAAAATAAAATATATATTTATTTACTTATTTAGTGCTGTTATGGGATCATTATTTACTGTAGTATTATCTTCAGAAAATACAGTATCAGCTGGGGCATCAGGAGCTATATTTGGTCTTTTAGGCTCAATATTATATTTTGGATTTAATTATAGAGGTCAAATAGGTAATTCAATAATAAATCAAATTATACCTATAGTAATATTGAACTTAATCATAGGTTTTACAACTCCAGGTATTGGAAATGCTGCCCATATTGGAGGTTTAATTGGAGGGTATTTAATATCTATGGCATTAGGTTTCGATGATGGAAACAAAAATTCTAAAGTAAATGGTATTATTATATCAACAATATTATTAATATTTATGATATATGTAGGTTTAATTGCATAAAATATGTAAAGTTACTAAAATAGTAACTTTTTTTTATTTAAGAACTAATAAAAGATGTTATAATCAAAATAGAGGAGGAAAATAAATATGGATAATATGGATAAAAACAGTGAAAATATTCAAACAAATCAAAATGTTGTAAAAACGAAAACTAATAAGGTAGTAATCATACTAATAGTAATACTGTCTTTAATGGTAATAGGGTTATCGATAGTTATAGTTTATAATAATTTCATAAATAAAAATGGTATTGATGAAGAAAGCAAAAAAGAAGAAATTACTGAAACAAATAAAGAAAGTTCTAACATAGAAGAAGCAGAAGAAATAAAATCATTAAAAGATAATATATATTATTTATCATCAGATAATGATAATTATTACTTTGAATTTATTAATGATAATGAATATAAATGTTTAATTAAAAATTATGATCTTAATATTCAAGATGCTACTGATTATAGTTCAAATGGAACATATGAATTTGATGGAAATAATATAAAATTATCTGATGAAAAAATAAAATTAATTTTAGATGAAGATAAGTTATATGTTAATATTAACAATTATACTACATATGAAAATTTACCATTATATTATGATGTTTATTTTAATAAAGATGTAATTGAAGAAGAATTTAAACAAATAGGAGAAGCTGCTCAAGAAACAAGACAAACAGAGTGGAATAATACTCATTCAGAAAAAATTATTCGAGCTAAAGGGAATGTTAATTGGTGTTATAAATATGAAAACGATGAAGGTAAAATCTCATGTTCTATTACAATAAATCAATATTTTGAAAACTATGATCAAAATGAATGTATTAATAATCCTATGAGTGTATACCAAGAATCTGTAATATCATCAGGAGAATGTAAAGAAGATTATAGTACTTATTGGTCATTTAGTTATGCAGTAAAAGAAGAAGATGGATATAATGTTTATGGAAGTTGGACTGGTATTTAAAAAAATCCTAATTATTTAGGATTTTTTCTGTATTTTTAAAATTAAGTTTAGCTATTTCTCTAAGCTTATTTTTGCCATATTTATTAACAATTTTAATTCCGTATTCATCGACTAAGTTAGAAGCTCCTTTTGGTATAAATGAGCCTAATTCTTCTCCTAGTTTTTCTATTTCTTTTAAGAATAAGTATCTACTAATTATAGATGAGCAAGCAACTGATAAGCATTTATCTTCCGCTTTAGTTGTAAATGTAATTTTTCTAAATACATTTTCTTCGGTTTTTAAATAATTATAATAGTTTCTAGGAGGAGTAAATTGATCTACTACAACCATATCATATATATAATTTTCTTTTTTCATAAGACCAAGTAATACTCTATTATGAAGAATTGCTTTTATTTTATTCATGTTATATCCTTTTTCTTGTAGTTTATTGTATTCAGAACATTTTAATATAAATGATTTATATGGTATTTTTTTCATTATTTCTTCTGCTATTTTTAATATTTTTTCATCTGTTAATTTTTTAGAATCACGAACGCCTAAATCTTCAAGAAAACTAATATTTTTTTTATTTACATAAGATGCAGTAACAACAATAGGTCCAAAATAATCACCTGTACCTACTTCATCAGAACCAATAGAATTAATAAAATAATAATCGGTTCTATCAGTATCTTCTTTTTTTTCTTTTTTTTCTTTTTCCTCTGGGGCCTTACCATTTAACATTATTTCAGTTTCTCTCCATATATTTGCATCTATATCAGCGCTTATCCCTTGAAATACTACTTTACCAGATTCATATAATGTAATAACAGTATCCGCATCATTTGCTTGAAAAATTGCATATGGAGGAGTT
>CALVQR010000047.1 GCA_944358265.1 uncultured Bacilli bacterium
ATATATGATTAAATGTGGTTTTGATTTAGAACGTAGTAAAAATATTGAAAACACTCATTTAAATATTAAAGACTTAAAAGTAATTACTAAATATGAAGAACAACAATATCTTAATAAAACTACTCCTCACATTGAGCAAGAATTAAAAACTGACAATGTAGAAGAAATCAAAAAACATTATAAAAAAGTTATAACAAAATGTAATACTTTAACACAGCAATATACAAAGATAAAAAGTATTAATGAAACTAATCAAAAAACTATTGATGATTTAAATCATAGATATTCAACATTAAAGAAAAATTATCGAAAACTAGAAAAGAATTGTAACAAATTAAACAAATATATTCAAAACACCTTTGAATGTATCAGTCATTTAATTGGTTGGTCTTTTAAAAAATTAAAATTATTTGTCGATAATTACATAGCTCAAAAAGAAATCAACGAGAATCAAAAACAAGAAAATTTATTTCAAGATAAGGATTCGTATTTAATTGACACAAAAGATAAGAAATTTAGAGTTTAAGAAAGGTTTTAATGGTGATATATATGAAAAATAAAAATAATACTTTAGGTTCAATTTATTATAACAAACAAAGAGATAATTGGGTTTACGAATATTACGAAACTAATTCTATAACTGGTGAAAAGAAAAGATTGAGAAAATCTTTTAAAACAAAAGAAAAAGCTGAAGAATATCTATCGGAATATTCATTACAAAAACATTCAAAAGCATATATTGAAAATAAAGGTATTTCTCTAGGTAATTTAATAAAATTTCTGCTACAAAAGAAATATGATTCAAATTTAATTACTGATAGAGGGTATGCAAGAACAATGGATACTATCAAAATTATAGATAAATGCTATCTATCAAAAAAGAAAATAGATGAAATTACTAGTGAAGAAATTCAAGACTATTTAAATATTCTAACAGAATCTTATAGTAATTCTTCAATAGAAAAAATATATTTTCAAATAAAAAATGCTTTTATACACTCACTTAATAAAGGATATATACACGAAAATCCTATGATAGATGTTATAAAACCAAAAAGTAAAAAAGAAGATAAAGTTTATGAAGCTTTAGAAGTTGAAGAGCAAAAACTATTAACAGATTATATTATTTCTAAATCCATTGATGAAATGCCATATAAAAATTGTATATTACTTGAATTATATATGGGACTTCGTGTCGGAGAAGCTTTAGCACTACAAATTGGCGATATAAATCTTCAAAAAAATATAATTTCTATTAATAAAACTCTTACAACAGATATTGATAATCAAATATGTATTGGTAAAACAACAAAAACTTATGCTGGTCAACGTGAATTACCTATTCCAGATTTTTTAAGAAACTACATAATTGAACAAATAGAAATTGCAAAAAATCATAAAGAGCATCTATTATTCACAACTCCAGAAGATCGATTTGTTAATCACTCAACAATTAATAGACAACTCAAAAATATAGCGAAGCAACTTGGTATTGAATCTCATCTTTCTACCCACATTTTAAGACATACTTATGGAACTCGTTGTATTGAATCTGGTATGAGAGCTGTTGCACTTCAAAGATTAATGGGACATACTGATATTAGCATTACATTAAACACCTATACTTCTATTTTCAATAAATACAAAATGGAAGAAATGGAAAAAGTAAACGATTATTTTATAAACAATAATATTTTAAGTAATAGTTCTCAATTTCAACTAAATGATAATCTTGCTCAAGAAAATGATACTACATACATAAGATAATTTTTAAAATAAACTGACTAAAAATGGGCATTTTTAATGAAGAATGCCCATTTTTTTATAATCTATTACAAATTTTTATAGCATCTGTTATATTCATTTAAATAAAATTCATTTTGTGGTTTTAAATTTAACGCAGCTTTAATATCTGCTTTAGCTTTTTTAAATTCATTTAAATTAAAATATGCTACACTTCTATTATAATAAGCAGAAGCATTATTTTTTTCCATTCTTAATGAATTATCAAATTCTATAATAGCTTCACTATATTTTTTTAGCCTTATTAAATTTATTCCCTTATTATTATAAATTTGATAATTATATCCCATTTTTTCTTGTAATAAATCTAAGTCTTGTAAAGATATTTCATATTTTCCTAATCTAGAATAGCAATTGGCTCTAGAAGATAATGCTTCTTTCTCTTTTAATTCATTATCTATACAGTATGAATATTGTTCAATTGCTTTTAACCATTCTTTTTGTTCTTCATAAATTTTTCCCTTATAATATTCACCAATTTCTAAAAAATTTTTATTTGTACTGTTATTTTTTATTTCATTAAAAGCTTCTTCATATTTAGAATTATAAATAAGGTCTTTTAATTTTTTCTCAAAATTCTTAATTTCCATTATAGGTTTACTCATCTCATCAAAAAATTTAAATATATTTTCATCTGCATTATAGATATTTATGACATCTTTATTGCATACTACATCAATTTTATATTTTTCTTTTATACAATCTTCTATATATTCTTTAATTAATTTTTTTTCTTCATCATCTATTTTTTGTGGTAAAGTACCATTAGAAACTTGATTTAGTATTGTCAATAATTCTTTTAAATTCATTTCATCTACTGGTGTTTTTATTGGTTTTGGTAATGTAAAAATCATACTATTTTTACCAGTACGCTCCATTAACAATTCTTTAAAGTAGTAATCATATATATTAGTTATATCAGTTATATTACCTATATTAACAGTATTATTATTTTCTTTCATATACTTTAAAAATTTTTTATTTTTACTATTAATTATTATTCTTATTTCACTTTGATTAGAATAATAATTATCTTTTAACAATAATTCCATTGGATAAGGAACTGCTGAAATCGATACAACTTTTTTATCCAAATATTGAACTGGTGAAATTATAATTTCATCATCTGTTAATCCTATTTTTTTTAAAGCATCTCGTATTTTTTTAAAAAACATATGTGGATTATTAATAAATAAAACAACCGGTTTCTCTTGATTTTCTATCCTATCATATTCTTCTTCTGTTATATTATCAGAAAAATCTGTAAAATAACTATTATCTACTCTTGCTATATAATGTGCTTTTCCTTTTTCATCTATACTCTTTTCAGAAAAAGCATTATCTTTTACTCCATAAAAACATACTGAATATATATTTTCTATTCCCTTTCTTCTAAAATACGTATATTCATCTTTATCAAAATATTCCAAATTAGTATCTTTTTTTAAATTTGATATAAAATCAGATGTATCATTAGCTCTTGCAGATATAAATGTTCCTTCTAATAAATCACCTCTACCTTTTTCTCCATCTTTTTCATATTGAATCCAGTTTTTGGGTTGATTAAAATAAATTTCTCCATTTACGAATGTTTCTGCATACTTTCTTCTTGTACATCTAAATAATAATATCGTTGAAAAATTAAAATTTAATACTGGTTTAGGTTTTATATATGGTGTTATATCCAAAAAATTCATATTCATCTCCTTATAGTAATTATTCGCAAATTGATTATATCATATTTTTATAAAATTATAAACAACTATATATTTTGTGGTGGTTTTATTTTTATTTATTTATTCATTTTTAACTACATTTAAGACTATTAATTGCTATTTTTTCTTCCACCTACACTCCACTTTTACAGTTTTACTGTCAAAAAATCACTTTTTACTTAATTTTTCCAACTCGTGTAACTATTGATAAAACTGGATTACATAAATCACTTCCCAACAAAACGGTACTTTTTTACCCAACAGATTTTTATTTGTTGGGTAATTTGTTGAGAATTACTCAAAATCACTCAAAAACATTCAAAACCATTGAAAGTAAAAAAGCTGATTTTTCAGTATTTTCAAAACCATTCAAAATTGTTGAAAACCACTGAAAATCAGCCAGAGTGGAGCGGGTAGTGGGAATCGAACCCACGCTATCAGGTCGGAAGCATGACATTCTACCACTAAATTATACCCGCATGTCAATATCTATTATAATATTTTATCAAAAATATTACAATAGATATATTTTAAAATATTCTTAGAACATCATTATATGCTACATATAATGATAATAAAATCATTAAAATAAATCCAAAAGATTCTATATTTATTTGTATTCTTTCATTCATAGGTTTTCTTCTTATAGCTTCTATTAAATATACAACTACCTTCCAACCATCAAGAGGTGGAATAGGTAATAGATTTGTTACACCAAGTGCTAATGATATTAATGCTAATACATATATGAAATCTAAAAATCCATTTGTATCTGCTACAAGTGAAGATATTCCTATAGGTCCCATAAGTTGGTCTACAGATACATTACCTGTAAATAAAATTTTTAAATTATCTATTATTGAAACAGAAAAATCTACTGTATCCCAAAATCCATATGACATATTTGTTAATAAGCTATTGTCTGCTTTTAATAACTCAACTCCTAAATAATATTGCGAAATTATATCTGCATTAACAGTTATATCAACATCATTATTATCTCTTCTAATAGTATAAACTATATTATTACTATCTGCTTCTTGTGTTAGACTTACAACTTTATATGGATCATTTTCAACATTTTCTCCATTTACTTTAACTATAATATCATCTTTTTTTATTCCAGCTTTTTCTGCTGGGCTATCTGGATAAACTGCTTCTATTTTTGTATTTAATTCACTTCCTACAGCACTAAAATATATTCCAGTATTTTTAGTATCCTCTCTTATTGGTAGAACTTCTATGTTTAATATTTCTCCATTTCTTTCAACTTCTACATTTACACTCTCTCCATTTGATTTAGCTAAAGCCTCATCTAAATCAGATTTTAAAT
>CALVQR010000048.1 GCA_944358265.1 uncultured Bacilli bacterium
AGATAAGTATAGTCTTTATTGTAAATGGTAATATCTTTAAAGGTTTCTTCTATTTCTTTCTTGCTTGTTAAATAATCTTCTGGTATTTTATTTAATAGATTATCAGATACATTTTGATAGTAAGTTATTTTATTGTTTTCTTGGCATAAAGGCGTAAATTCAAAAGTATGGCCTTCAGGAATTAGACAAAAATTATCTTCTTCTTCAATAACGGAAACACTTTCAATAAAGTTTCTTTTCTGTTTATATTTGCTTTCTACTAAATAATCAAAAGTTGTGTCTTTGTAAGTAAAGGTAAAGTAGTAATATTTATTTTTTTTATCAAAATTTTCTATTATGTTTACATTATCTACAACATATTCTTTCGTATAATCAACATCTTTAAAAAAGAAAAAGGCAAAAATAATTAATAAAACAATGATTGTTATTTGAAGTATTTTTAATTTTTTCATAAAACCTCTAATTATTTAAGCTTTGTCCGTATTTTTTCTTTTCTTCCATCATAAATTCTGATATTTCCGTTTCAATTTCCCGTAGAGAGTCTTTGGCTAAATTGGTTATTACAACTTTTTCTTTAACCGTATCAATTGTTACTTTGCCCCAAATTAAACCAGAATAAACTTGCATATCATTATATAAGTCAGGAGTGATACTATTTAAGAAATAACCCCAAACTACTCTTTTTTGACCTATTAAAATTCTTTTGTTGGTTATAACGATAACAGCAGTTGAGGTTAAGTCATACCATTTATCGTTTTTTTGACCAGCAAAAGCATAACGAACTGTTTCTCCAGGATTTAAGTGTTCCTCTACGACAGCACTATGTTTTTTTAAGCGCCACCAAGTTACTCCTCCCGGAAATTTCTTTTTATATAACATGACATGATCATATACTTGTCCCATATTTATCACCACATAATCATTTTATAATAAAATAGCTTGCTTGACAAGGTTTTATTTTGCCAAAAGAAAAAGCACTTTCGTGCTTAATCAATATTTATTACTTTTTTAGATACATTTTCATCTTTTTTAGGAGCGATAACTTTTAAGGTTCCATCTTTGAATTCAGCTTTAATGTTTTCTTCTTCAATGTCTCCTAGATAGAAAGAACGAGATACTTTGCCATAAAATCTTTCACGTCTAATATATTTTTTATCGTCTTTTTCTTCTTTTTCATCTTTTTTTTCGGCACTAATAGTAAGTGTTCCTTTATTAAATTCAATGTTAATATCATCTTTAGTGAAACCTGGCATATCAAGCTCTAAATTGTAATTGCCATCAGCCTCATAAATATCACATTTCATTTTAGGAGTATCACTTTCTAAAAAAGAATCAAACATATCATCTAAAAACATTTTTCTTGGTAACATTATAACCATCTTCCTTTCAACAAGTATAATATACCACGATTATTAGCACTTGTCAATAGTAAGTGCTAACTATTTTTATTATATGTAAATTGATGTAAAATATGCAAAAAAGTAGGTTTATTTTCGGCCTACTTTGCTTTCTTTTTAAATAAATCTAGAACTTCATTTGCTTTGGTATATAGCTGAATAGAATTACAAATTTCTAGAATGCTTGCTAGAATAATAAATATTCCGGTTGCTTCTACTAAATCCATGGAAGCCATTGGATTAATGATAATAAAGATGCCAAATATTAGTAAGATAATAGCAATCGCAAGCATTAATGACCAACCATCATAGCCATAGCTTTTTAACTTAAAAGCATCTATTATTTTACGTACGGAAATAATTAGTAAATAAATGCCTAGAGTAAAAGTTAAAATTTTGATGAAGGCAAATGGGTTAATTATGACAAATAAGCCAGCGATTATAGATAATACTCCCCAAATAATATTTAAGGAAAATAAAGGGTTATTATCTCTAATAAGAAATTCATAAATTGCAAATATACCAAAAAGCATTAAATAAATTCCTAAAATAATACCTGTTAATTCAATTGTTATTCTAGAATTTAGATAAATAACAATACCAAATAATAAGAATAAGACATTTAAAATGATACTTCCTAGTAAAAGCTTGTTAAAATTTAGCCTTATCTTGTCTAATAATGTTTTTTCTTTTTTCTTTGCCATATATATCCTCCTATTAATAATTATACTATAAATTTTTTGGTAGTCAATCAAATTATAGACAGAAATCGAGAAATATGCTATAATAGTCTATCATTTAAAGGGGGAGTTTTTGTGCATATTAAAGAACTTTCAATCGCTGAATTTGATAGTTTTGCTAAAAATTTCATGATTAGTTCTTATTATCAAAGCTCTAGTTATGCTATTTTTATGACGGAAAGAGGCTATGATTATGAACTTATTGGCTATGTTGATGAATTAGGAGTTATTAAAGCGGCTGCTTTAATTTTAATTAAGAAAATTGGGATTAGTAATAAATATGGGTATTCTCCCAAAGGTTTTTTAATTGATTATTTTGATTATGATTTACTTAAAAGCTTTGTTAATGCTTTAAGGAAATATTATGAAAAAAAGTTAGTATTTATTAAAATTAATCCAGAGATAGCTATTGGAGAAATTGATCCGATAACAAAAATAACAAATTATAATCAAAATATTATTGTTAGAGATTATTTAAAAGAACTAGGGTTTTTAAAGCTTAAAGATAATAAGTATTTTGAAAGTTTGTTTCCAAGATATAACGCTATTATTAATACCCAGGAATATAATTTTCATGCTCTTAATAAAAATACGAAAAATAAAATTCGCAAAGGTATTAAAAGAGGACTAGCTTTTGAAAAAAAAGATCGAGATAGTTTAGATATATTTTATCATTTTATTAAAAATCAAAAAGATATTGATGCTTTTTATTATAAGAATTATTATAATGTTTTTGATCGTAATCATGCAGCTGATCTTTTCTTGGTTAAAATTGATTTTGAACAATATTTGTTAAATAGTAAAAGACTTTATGATGAAGAACAATTAAGAAATAGTGTTATTTCCGAGAAATTAATTCATAATTCTAGTGAAGCTAATATTAAAGAGAAGATGAATTCAGATCGGATATTACTATCTTATAAGAATGATATTGAATTTGCTACGAAAGGGCTTCGGGAAAATAAAGAGTTATATATTGGAGGAGCTTTTGTAATTCGTTATTTAAATAGAGTTCATATGGCGATTAGTGGTTATGATCCTAAATTTAGATACTTTAATCCTAATTATTTTTTACATTATCAAATTATTGAATATTATAAGAATAACTTTAAGTTTATTGATTTAAATGGATTGACAGGAGATTTTACAAAAGATAATCCTTATAGGGGATTAAATGAGTTTAAATTGGGATTTAAGCCACATGTTTATGAGTTTATAGGAGAATTTGATTTTATTTTAAATGAACATGCTTATCGAAATTTAATAAAAAAAGGATTGTTAGCTAAAGAATTTAATAAAAAAACGAAAAGAAATTAATTATTTTTTCTTTCGTTTTTTATTGTCTTTCTTTACTTTGGTTTTTTCAACTACTTTAATAGTTGGTTCTTTATAATATTCTTTAGGGCCTTTATTTTCATTTAAAAGTTTTCTTTTAATTTCATCTTTACGTTTCTTTTCACTGGCTGCTTTTTTAGGATCTTTTTTCTTGGTACTTATTTTATTAGCAGTATCTTTAATAGAAGATAATCTAGTAAGTCTTAAGATATCACGACCTATAATTAATAGGGCAGGAATAAGAATAAATAATAACCACCCTACTCCTGATGCTAGGAAACGTTGGATATGACCAAGTCCCGGAATTCTTATTATTACTTTACCAATAACATTGTTATATTTAGCACATAACTCATCTTCGACAGGATTAGCGTCTCCTTTGGTAACAAAACAAGCATTTCCTTCATCATCTTCGGTTATAGCTTTAATTCGGTGGGTTATAGTCATACCAATACTAGAAGGACTTGAGGAACGGAAAGTTATTACATCTCCTACTTTTAAGTCTAATGGATCATCTATACGCATATTAATTACAGCATCAAACTGATTAATGTTTGGAGTCATGGAACCAGTGGCAATGGTATAAATGGAAAACTTGGGTTCGTAGCCAGTTCCTTTACTAACATATATTTTATTTGCTATATAATAATATAATAAAAAGATAGCAATAAGTAAAAGGATTACAAAAAGGACCCATGATATTATTTTAAAGAAAATATGAACTATTTTTTGCCATGGAAAAGACTTACTTTTCATCTGGGCCCCTCCTATTCTAATATATATTATAGCTTATTAATTTATAAATTACAAGATAGTTCTACGAAAAAGAGTAAGATTTTCTCTTACTCTGCTTCGCACTAGAAATTCTAGAGTTTTTATTTCATTGTTATCTTGCAGATACAATTTGTATTTCTACTGTACCACTATAATTTTGACCTTGATCATAGTCTTGAGGTTCTCCAATTTCTACAAATT
>CALVQR010000049.1 GCA_944358265.1 uncultured Bacilli bacterium
AAATTGCTTAAGAAGATATTATATATTTTTTTTAAACTAACTGCACATTAATTGTGCACTTTCAAAAAAAATCAACGGTGTAAAAAAATTCACTTAAAATGAAAAATAAAGGTACTTTTTATAAGTACTTTTTTGATAAAATATAAAGTGGTAGAAATTTTTGCATATATATTGCTTTAAGAAAATGAAGTATTAAAATGCAAGCTAAAATTATTTATTATTACAATTTCATAATAATGTAATTTGTGCATAATCAAGTATTATAGTTAATGATGTATAAATAAAAAATTTAAAAATTTTTTCTTAGACGAAATCAAAAAAAGTGTTATAATTAAAATGAAGCGTGTAGCTATTCAAATAGGCGTAAGTCCAGCTTGAATAGCTATTTTTTTAAGGAAGGGGAGTTTATTTTGTATAAAGCAGGAGATTATTTAGTTTATAAAAGAGACGTATGTAAAGTTATGGATATTATTGAACATGGATTTAAAGATTTATCTTATTATGTACTTATGCCACTTAATGATAAGAGTTTAAAACTACAAATACCAATAACTATAGATAAAAAATATATTAGAGATATTATTTCTAAAGAAAAGTTAGAAGAAGTAATAAATTTAATACCAACAGTAGACGTGATTAATGCTGATAATAAACTTGCAGAAAATGAATATAAAAAATTACTTCATTCAGATAGTTATTTAGATTTAATAAAAATAATAAAAACAACATATTTAAGAAATAAAGAAAGAGTAGATAATAAGAAAAAAGTAAGTGATAAAGATAAATATTATTTTGAAAAAGCAGAGAGATATTTATATAGTGAATTTAGTATAGTACTTGATAAATCATATGAAGAAACTAAAGATTATGTCGTTAATAAAGTAAAGGATATTAATAAATGAGTATAGATATAAGTAGTAATATAAAGTATTTAGATCTTGATTTTTATATAGAAAATAAATTATTACTAAATAATATTGATACTATAGAAAAATTATGGAAGTTAAGTAGAAATAACTTAAAAGAATTAAAATTTTCAGATAGTGAAATAAATAATATAATAATAAAATTACAAATAAATAGAATTAGATTAAATAAAATAATAAATAATAATAATAAAATAAAATAAAAAAACTATTAATAATAGCTTTTTTTATAATAATAAATCTAATATATTTGATATTATAAAACATAGTGTTATTCCAATAATAGTTGGAATTAAAATAGATATAATCATCCATTTAAAACTATTAGTTTCTTTTTTTATTGTTATGCATGTTGTAGAACAAGGAAAATGCATAAGTGAAAAAATTATAGTACATATTGCTGTTTTTATAGTCCATCCATTAGAAACTAATATGTCTTTAAGTTCAATTAAATTATTAAAATCAGTCATAGTATTTGATCCTAAATATCCCATCAAAATAATAGGAATAACTATTTCATTTGCAGGGAATCCTAATATAAATGCAATTAATATTACACCATCTAAACCAATAGATTTTGCAAATGGATCTAAAAAATTAGACAAATGACTTAATATATTAATATTATTAATATTAATGTTTGAAAATAACCATATAATAAGACCTGCTGGAGCAGCAACACTTATAGCTCTTAAAAGTATTTTTAAAGTTTTTTCATACATTGAACTTACAATTACTTTAAATATTTTAGGCTTCCTATATGGAGGAAGTTCTAATGCAAATGATGATGGCATTCCTTTTAAAATAGTTTTAGATAATATTTTAGATACTATAAATGTCATAATTACTCCAAACATAATAACAAGTGTTAAAATAAGCGCACTTAATATAGAATTTGTAATATTATAACTAAACCCTATAAAAAACATTGTTATAATTGATATTATACTTGGGAATCTTCCATTACAAGGTACAAAATTATTAGTTATAATTGCGATTAATCTTTCTCTTTTTGAATCTATAATTCTTGCACCAGTAACTCCAACTGCATTACATCCAAATCCCATACACATGGTAAGTGCTTGTTTCCCACATGTATTACATTTTTTAAATATTTTATCTAAATTAAATGCTATTCTAGGTAATATACCAAATTCTTCTAAAAGAGTAAATAATGGAAAAAATATTGCCATAGGTGGAAGCATAACAGATACTACCCAAGCAGTTACCCTATATACTCCATGAATAAGTGCTTCTACTATAGTTTGATTAATATGAATATTAATTAAGAAATTATATAATATATCCTCAATTTTAAATAAAAAATCATATAAGACTTTAGATGGATAATTTGCTCCTGTTATTGTAATCCAAAAAATTAATAGCAATGAAAGTAACATAATAGGTATTGCTGTATATTTATTTGTTAAAATTTTGTCTAATTTTCTGTCTTTTTTGTTATAGTTTTCATCATTAAAGATAATAACCTCTTTAGCTATTTCTTCAGATTTATTTATAATTGTTTTACTAATTTCTTCTTTTAAATCTAAAATATTATTTTCTTTTAAATATTTTTTTGCAGAGCTAACATCAATATTATCATAATTTTCATTAGTAATTTCTTTTAGACTATTAATAATATTTTTATCATCATCAAGTAATTTAATAGATAACCATCTTTTATTTAAAATAGTGTTTTTTATATCTATCATTTGAATCGCATTTTCTATAGTTTTGCTATATTCTAATTTAAGATGTTTGTCATTTACTTTAAAGTTTTCTATAGTTTTAAGTAATTTATTTATTCCAATATTACTTCTTGCAGAAGTTCCAACAACAGGTACTTTTAAAATGTTTGATAATTTATCTAAATCAATAAATATTTTTTTCTTTCTTGCTTCATCCATTAAATTTACACAAATAATTACATTTTTAGTTATTTCAAGTGTTTGAAGTACTAAATTTAAATTTCTTTCTAAGCATACTGCATCACATACAATAAGAGCTATATCATAATCTTTTGAACATATAAAATTTCTTGCAATTTCTTCTTCTTTTGAATGTGAAATAAGTGAATATGTCCCAGGTAAATCATATATTATGTATTCATTATTATTATAAATATAACTAGATACAGCATTACCTACGGTTTTACCAGGCCAGTTACCAGTATGTTCTTTTTTACCGGTAAGAGTATTAAAAATTGTACTTTTACCAACATTAGGATTTCCAATTAATGCAATTTTCTTCATTTAAATCAACTCCACATAAATATTTTTAGCGTCACAAACTCTAAGAGCTATTGTAGTTCCTTTTATAAAATATGCGATTGGATCATCAAATGGACTTTTAAATTCACATTTTATATTACTATTTGGAATTATTCCTAAATCAAGAAGTCTTCTTTTTAGTTCATAATCTGAATTTATTTTTATTATTTTTGCAGTATCTCCTGGCATTAATTTGTCAAGAGTTAATCTTTTATTCATAAATTATAATCCTCCTAAATATTATATAAACAAGAAGTTTCCTTAATCTAACTTCTAAACTAGTATATGTTATATGATTAAAAAGGAGAGGGCTTTTATAAAAAATGAAGAATATTATACACTAGAAGGGTATAAACTTAGAGAAAATAAAAATATAACTGAAGCAATGGAAGATTATATAGAAATGATTTATAAAAATAAAAGTTGTATAACTGTTAAAGATTTAAGTATAAAATTAAATGTAAAACCATCATCAGTAAGTAAAATGATAGATAGATTAGAATTACATAAGTTAGTACAAAATAAAAAATACGGCGAAATAAAATTAACAGATGAAGGAGAAAAATTAGGTAAATATTTTTTATATAGACATAAAGTATTAAGTAATTTTCTAAAAGTTATTAATAAAGATGATTATGATTTAAAACAAGTAGAAAAAATAGAACATTTTGTTGATGAAGTAACAATTAAAAATATTGATGATTTTTTTAAAATTAGTTAACAATGTTAGCTATTTTTATTTTAAAAA
>CALVQR010000050.1 GCA_944358265.1 uncultured Bacilli bacterium
TCACAAAAGTTATCTATTACAACTACTTTATTTCCTAAACTTAATAATTTTTCACTTAATGTAGAACCAATAAAACCTGCTCCACCTGTTACAAAATATGTATTCATCTTTAATTCTCCTTCACTATAATTCTTGGTTTTTGCATTACTACAGTTGCATTATCTGGTATATCTGCTGCTACCACACAACCAGCCCCTATTTTCACATTATTTCCTATTTTTATTCCGCCCACAATTTTTGCTCCAGCTCCTATTATACAATTATCACCAATAGTAGGCGCTCCTCCATTTCCTTCACCTATTGTCACGTGATGAAATATTGTAGAATTTTTTCCAACTTTAACATTATGAGAAATAAATATTCCCCTTATTCCGTGCGGTAATTTAGATGGCTCATAAAAATAAGCTCCATAATTTAAATGCGTTCCAAATGATGCATTATTAAAAGCATCCATCTTTTTTATTCTATATAAATAATATATTTTTAATAATTTATTTGTTTTATTATCTTTGTCTACTACTGCTTTTCTATATTTCCAATATTTCTTATGATTATAATGTTGAACATAATTAACAAATATTTTTTCAATTTTATTCATAAATTTTCCTCTTTTACATTATACTTTTTTCTTATTACTAAAAACCCTTCTTATCATATCAATTAAATCATTTAAATCCTTTTTATAAATTATTTATTATTCCAGTAATTTTCTATCTCTTGTATCTAATCTATATAATCGAATTTATGATTTAACTTTAATTCTTTTTCATTATTCTATTTGGTCTTAAGATTACAAAAATCGTAACAATCTTAAATTTTTGACTTTTAATCATATTTTGTTTCTTATATAGCCTTTTGTTGCATCTTCATTATAATGGATAACTCCAGGACTTCCTATTACTATGGAATTATCTGGAACATCGAAATTTACATATGTATTTGGAGCTATTAATACATTATTTCCTATTTTTACTTTACCAACAATTACACTGTTCGCTCCTATCCACACCTCATTTCCTATTACTGGCTCTCCAGTTTTTCTGCCTCTACTTATTGATCCTATTACTACTCCAGTAGCTATATTAACATTATCTCCAATTACTGCTTTCGCATTTATAATTATTCTTCCAAAATGTTCTATATAAAAACCTTTACCTATCTTTGTATTCATTGGTATTTGTAAATAAGTTTTATATTGCATAAATTGTAATCGAATTTTCCATATTTTCTTTAAATATCGATTTTTGCAAAAGTAAGCCTTTCTCTGCATCATCATATATCTTCGTGTAGGCGAAAACTTGGATTTTATTTTCTGCCATAATATATTTTTTTTATTCCCATAAGCTCTATACAAGTCTGTCATAATAAATTCTTTATACTTTTTCATTCTTTTTCCTCTCATAATTCAATTTATTTAATCTTCTCCCCTCTTTTTAGTATATTCTTAGCTATTTGCACTAGTTCTCTTAAATCTTTTCTATCAATAATTGAATTAGTTAAAATTATTATGATAGCAGAAATAAATACAACTATTATTCCATATATGATCCAAGTAAAATATGATTGCATTTGTAAAGTAGTTATATTTTTCAACGTAAAAGAGATTGCTAATATCTCTATAATACCAATTATAAATTTTCTCATTCCTATATGAACTTTCCTAAACAATATTTCTTTTGATGTATATACTATATATACTATAGTTCTGAATATCATTGATATAAGAATGGCAATTGCAACACCTGATATTCCAAATTTTCCTACCAATATCAATGCTATTATTAAACTGATTATTGCTTCAACCCAATCCCATTTTTGATTTTCTTTAAATTTACCTGAAACAAAAGCTAGCATTGAATATGGTAATCTTAGTGTATAGATATACTCTCCCAATACTATTATATATGCAAATATTGGTCTGTAATAATTAGCATCATCTACTCCTCTCGTGTAAACACTTACAAACGGTAAAATTAAAACCATTGTACCTGCAAAAATAATAGTAACTATGGTAAAATATAGCAATTCATAAACTCTAAACTTGATATTCAAATTATATTTTTCATTATTTGCTATCATATTTCCAAAACTTGCTTCAACACCACTTGAAAATGATTGTATAAAATTTTTTATTCCACTTATTATATATATATATACTGAATAAACAGATACTTCAGAAATATGGCAGAATAATGTTATTACAACTGTCCCTACATTATTATGAACAATTGAAGCTATGTGTTGTGCCATTCCATACCACTTTTGAGGTATTATATAATCTTCATCTCCATTTTTTAAATTTATATTAAATTTCTTATGTACATAAATATTTTGTAATATTGGCCTAAATATTAATACAATTGCACTCCCTAATTTTAACCATTGAATATTCACATTAGTACTTGCCAATATTACAACAGCTATTGCATTTAATATTGTAGTTAATACTTGTATATAAGAACTAATATATGTTTTTTGCTCAGCTTGTAAATATAGCGTATATGTTATTCCAAAAAAGTATTCCATAAAAGTTACTATTGCCAAAATAATTATTAAAGAAATTATATACATATTATCAAAATCACTTTGTATTATATTCGGCAATATTATACACAATATAATTATGTATATAACAAAAATATAAGATATTTTTCTAAAAAACTTTTCTGAACTCCTTAATATTCCTTCTATTTCTTTCTTATCTTTTTTAGCAATTGGCTTATATAATGCTGCTTTTATTACAGGTCCAATACCAACTTCTAATAAAGAAACATATGCTAAAAACTGAGTAATTGACGAAATCAAGCCATTTGTATCAGAGCCATAATTAATTATTATTATTCTTGAAACAATAAAACCACAAACTATTGTAACTACTTGTTTTATCATTAATGCAATTGTGTTTTTTAATGCTTTTTTTCCTCTCATTTTTCTTCTCTCTTTTCTTCTGGTAATTCTATCAAATCACCTAGGATTTTATCATATTCTTCAGGATTAAACTTTCCAAAACCTGATTCTGGGTAAAAAGTTATTTCTCCAAAATATATTCTATCATTTATAACATAAAAATCCGTTCTCATAAAAGGTGAATTTTTTGATAATATACTTGCAAGCTCTAATATCTTTTTTAGGTTTTGTGGCTTTTCTATTTGAATGTCTTTATTAATTTTATATACTAAGTTCATATCTAATCTTTCCCACTCAGTATTATACATATTTCTTTTATGTCCACTAAACCTATTAAAATCAACTTGTATCAATTTTGGTTGACCATTAAAATTAAAAACTTTATAATCTTTTAATTCGCTCAAAGATTCATCTTCCATATATTTTTCTACTATTATCCTAGGTTTAACATTTTTATATGCCCACTCTCTTCCAAAAAAGAAAAAATTATGTTTCATAGTTTTACTAAACTGTTTTTTAGCTTTTTTTATATCAATTGTGCTCTTATCTTTACAAATTAATATACTTCCTGAATCGTGTGTACATTTCATAACAAATTCATTAGGTAATTTTTCAAAATCAATATCATCAAAATTATCATATATTCCTAATGTAGGAATTAAATATTCTTTTCCAATTAAATTTGATATGTATTCTTTCACTTTATACTTGTCAACCATATTAGTATATTGTGGATTTCTATTATACAATTTTAGCCATTGTAATTTTTCATTAAAAGTTTTTGGATTATTTAATTTTAGCTTTTTACCAAAAATCAGAAAATACTTTATCTTTAAAAATCTTTCGTCTTTCATTTTGTGAAAAATTGGCAAATTTAAGAATTTCATTATTACTTTTATAAAAAACATATTTATTCTTGTATGATATATTTAATAACTTAAATAACCATACGACTCCTTTCTTTATTTTTTAATATTTAATAT
>CALVQR010000051.1 GCA_944358265.1 uncultured Bacilli bacterium
AATTTTCATTATCTTCATACACCATTTCGTTAATTTCTTCATTTTTAAAAACTTCTAATAATTTATCGAAGTCATCGGCGAGTTTGGCTGTTTTTAATTCAGTCTCGCTTATCCAATAGACTTTACCTTCAGAAGTTTCTGGAATAAGTTCTCCACTATAATCATCTGATGTAAATAAAATTATTAATTGTCTTTCTTTCTCTTTTTTGTCATACCAATCCTTTATTCCACATATTTTAACAGTATTTAATTTTAATCCTGTTTCTTCATATACTTCTCTTTTAATTGAAGGAACAATACTTTCGCCTATTTCGATTTTTCCTCCTGGAAAAGCTATTCCTTGCCAACTCTTCGCCCTTTCTTGTACCAATACTTTGTTTGTATTAGGGTCGACTATTCTGCACATGTTCATTAATTTTACATTTTCCATATTTTTACTCCTCATATATTTTAATATCAAAAAAGGAGGCCTTAAAAACGGTCCTCCTCCTCCACAATTAAAATAAAATTACATAATATAATAAATTGTGCTTTATTTTAGCATTCTTAATTAATAATGTCAACATTATTAATTATATTTATTATACCATATAAATCACGATATTTAACTTATTCTACTTATATTTAATTATTTTAATAAATCTACTTCTTGAATATTTCGTTACTTTGCGAATGTGCAATTATATTAAATAAAAAGCTAGCAAATGAATGCCAACTTTTTATTTTCAAAATATTTTTACACTATTTTGTTTTCATTTTTCCTAATTTTGAAAACAAAATGGAAACAAAGTGACTATTTTTTGTAATTTTTTTAATTTTCAAAACCTTTGCAAGTCCTTATTTTATAAGCTATTTGCCATGACAGTTTTTATATTTTTTTCCACTCCCACATGTTCAAGAAATCCAAGTATTTATAATATTTATTGTATTTATGGAATTATTGGTATTTCAAAGCTTTGTGGCACAGGTAATAAAAATATTTGTGGTATTTATAGTACTATGATTACTATTTATTTCTTGTAATTTGGAAACAAAATGGAAACATTGTGTGCATCCGTTTACATAATTTATTATAGCATACTTTTATTTAAAATTCATTTGAAATTACTCCACGACTAATTTTTTTTATTTTATAATTATTGGTTGAAAAAACATCACATAAATATTTTACTACATTTTCAACATTTATATTTGTATCACATAAAAATATATCAACTGCAGCATACTTGTGCTCTGGCCATGTATGAATTGTAAAATGAGATTCTTTTAATACTAGTACACCACTAACTCCATATGGTTTAAATTGATGAAAGCATTTTTTTACGACATTAAAATTACCAATTTTCCCAGCATTCACCATTATATTTCTTATTTTTGAAATAGAAGTTAAATGATTAATGTCACAATCATAGAAATCTAACAAATAATGCACGCCTAATATATTATTCATGATTTTTTTCCTCCATGATCATTTGAAAATAGTCTACTGAATAGTCCCTAAAAAATTTTTTAGGATCATCTATCCAGCTTTTTACTTCATTCCATAATCTATCCATTCCTTTTTCTCCATAATATTCTATAAAATTATCATAATTAATAAATGCACTATTAATATCTTTATATGCTTCGTTTTTTAGATATAAACTTTTTGAAAATTTAGCACCTGACCAATCTAAAATAACTGGTGCAAAAAATCTGATTGGAAATTCAGTATATCCCAATTTAACAAGGCCTTCTGTATGAACTCTTTGCGCCCAAATTCCAGACCAATCCCCACCATCTAACATGATTGTTAAGGTATTGCTTTTCTTATCTTCTTCTAACATAGCTACACCTTTAGTTAAATCTCTGAATTGAGTATTTATATCAACGTATTCTGTATTGTTTTTTGTAACCTTTACCTCATATGAACCATGAATTGGGCAGAATCCTTTTAGAATCATCTCATTCGTATTATGCTTTTCTTCTATTTTTTTTATGGTCTTTTTACCAAGTCCACAAGTAGGGCAAATTGTTCTAATATGTAAATCCGATGCTGATGGAAATAATAATTTTTTAAAATATTCTTTATCATTTATGATATTAATAAGTGTTTGTCTTACATATTCATTACTTTGAAATTCATTATAACTTCTTATAACATAAGGAACATTAGAAAAAACTGATAACTGTTTTAGAATTTTCTTAAAGCTTTTCATATTAATTTCTTCTTTGGATTTCTGATTATAAAAACTGTGACGTTGATCTTTATAATAAATTTCTCCATCATAATCTATCGTCTCAGCCGGACTATTTTCTAATTCATCAAATTGAACTACTGTCTCCACTTTCAAATCATCTCTGATTTTGCTGGCTAAAGCAAATGCTGTCATAAGTGTTGTTATAGTTCCTAGATGTGGACTACTATTTGGTTGTGCAGATGTATTTATTATTATCTTTTTTTGACCTTTATATTTATATAAAATTAAATCGCTGAGCTTATTAATTATGTGTGCAATTCCCACTGGTGGATAAAATACTTCTCTTTTCATTATTTACCTCCCAAATATACTGCTATTGTTTCTTTTTTAAATATCTCTTTTCCAAGCTTAATAAACTTCTTTTCTAATTTGCTTTTTTCTCCATTTGTAAGAGGAGAAATCTCATTTATTTCAAAAATTATTTTATTTCCTTTCAATTTATAGTGCCATGTTCCTTTCAATCCCTTAGAAAATAATATAGCACCTTCAATTTGCCCTGCAGCTTTCCATATCAAAGATTTGTCAGTTCCATTTAATATCCATTCTTTATCTGCATAGCTGATTAACAATGGATCAAATTTACCAAGTATAATCGGATAACTTATTTTAACTTCTTTAAAATTTGGTAATGATTCATAATAATATTTTTTATTGTCAATAGATAAATACTTTGTTTTTTTTGTATATTCATCTAATTCTTCTTTAATTTCTTTATATTTTAATCCAGACCAATGTAAAAAATCCTGCTTTGTTGCTGGTCCATAATATTTAAAATACCTATAAATTAGACCTGAAACTGTTTTTTTACTATCAACAATATCATTTTGTTTATATAATTTCTTATCCTCTTCATTAAGAATTCCATATAACACTTTATGATAAGTTGCTAATATTAGCAACCCACTCCATTCCATTATTTCTTTTGATTTGTATTTTGGTATAATGTTTTGAAGTTCTTGTTTTTCTATTATATTTTTATTATTTTTATTAAAAAATGTAGTAATTGAATTTAAATATTTCTGATAATCTATTTTTAAATATCTAACATATTTATACACCCAATTATCGCTTTGACGATACAAATCTGAAATTAAATTATAATCATTTTTATGATATATATGTAATGTTGTTCTTTGTCCCCAGCTTTTAATTAAATTGTCATTGGTAAAAATATTACATTTATCATTTGTTCTGTTATATATAGATATTAATGCGTAGGTTTGATATTGGCATTGTATTCCAATTAATGATTCAACACACATATCAGCACTTTCAAATTTATCTATTAGTCCATTATTATATAATCTCATTTTTTGTAAATCTAAATTCGTATAGTTACTCATGTTTTATCGCATATATAAGTACAGAATCATAATTTGGGTCGTTTATGATTGGAATCTTTTTCACATCTAAGATTTTACAATTTTGTTTTTTACCGAAATCTTGTATCATTTTTTCTGATAGATAATTATTATT
>CALVQR010000052.1 GCA_944358265.1 uncultured Bacilli bacterium
TCTTTGATATTATTTAAATCGTCCTTTATATATCTTCCTAACTTTTTTATAAGCGTCATTGCCGCTGCTTTTGTGTTTTCACTTTTAAACTTTCTCAAGTATTCTTCGGTATTTTTAATTTCTACATTTTTTGTCTTTTTCATTTTTTTGTTCCTCCTAAATTTATATAAACAATCCCATTTCTTTAATTCATTCTATACTTATATTATATACTATTTAAGAGAATTGTAAAACACTTTTTATAGAAATATTTAAAAAAATAAAAGAATACTAATAATACGTATTTTTATAATAAGATAACTTATCTTCTAATACGTCCAAATCTTCCCTTATTAGCTCTAATTCATAATCCATCCCTTCATATATTTCATCTATTCCATTCGCTATTTCTTCTAGTTTTTTCTTTAAATATTCATCATCTGTGTTATCTATTAGTAACTCGATGTCTTCTATTAATTGATTATATATCCTTTTTTCATATTTACCCAATCATACCACTCCTTGCCAAATCCCTTCTATTCAATTTATAAACTGTTTTTATTAATGTTTTGTTTTTTCCAATGTTTTGAGTTACATAACATTTTCCTTGTTTGGTTATCACCTTGTAATCCGTATCACTAATCTTTTCTATAAACCTTATATTTAACGGTTTTAAATCAAATTTTATTTGTCTAATAATTGAGTTTTCATTTTTATAGAATTTAATTCCTCTTTGTTGAAATCTTTCAGTAGCATGTTTACTTATAATCACCTTTCTATCTAACATTAATTTCACCCCTTTTCACATGATATAATTTCGCTTTATATTTATATTATTCACTATTTCTCTTTTAAATAAGGTAGCAAATTAATGCTACCTTATATTTTTTTACTATGCCCCTATAATTTCATCAATTAAATCCAATTCTTCGCATATTTCATAATATTCATTTTTTAATTTCTCTGTTTCTTCATATAAATTATTATATGCTGTTTCTAACTCATCGATAGAGTCTTCATATTCTTCCATTTCCATTAAATCAAGAATTGAATCCATATCAAATAAATTATCTTTTATTTCCTCTTGTAGAAATTTCATTGCTTCATATTTTTCTATTATCATAAATTCCCTTCCTCCCTGATTAATTTCACTTCGTATTTATATTATATACTATTTAACAAAAATGTAAACTCATATTTCAAAATTTTTTATAAAAAAAGTATATTTTAATTAATTTTTCCAATACATTCAATTCACTTATAATTTTGATTTATAAAGTATAATACTTTATAATAGTTTATAATACTTTATGATACTTTATAATAAGGTATAATATTTTATAATAGATTATTACAAAGTATAATAAAGTAATTGACTATTATATAACTTTATAATACACTATTAACATATTCAAATTTATTGGGGGTGCAAATATGAAAAAGAACGATATTTTAGTTCTAGGAACAATAAAGAAGGTAAAAGCTACTAACTCACTAAAAAGTGTTCCTGTAACAACATTATTAAAAGAAATTAATTTAAGTCACGCAACTATTAGATCATCTATTAGACTATTAATTAAAAATGAATTAGTTGCTGAAGGTTATATGCAAAGAAATGCTAGAACTTATTATATAACACAAAAAGGTATAGATTTAATAAATAATCTATATAAAAGTGTAAAAACTGAGGAGGAATAAAAATGAGAATTTCAGATGTATTATTCATAGGAATAGGGCAATGTGGTAATGCTATAACTGCCAAGGTTATGGAAGAGACAAAAAGAGTAAATGGTTTGTTTATCAATACCAATAAATCAGATTTACAAAATATAGAAAAATATGCTACAAGAGAAAATACTTTTATAGTACCTGCAGCAAGTGGTACTGGTAGAAATAGAAAAAAAGCAAAAGAATATCTAATAAGACAAAGACACTCAATATTAGAATTATTAGAAGAATATCCAAACTTAGAAAATATACATATAGCTTTTAGTATGGGTGGTGGTACTGGTAGTGGTATGGCTCCAGCATTAGCTAAAATGTTAGAAATTGCTAAACCTGATATAAAAGTAAATATGGTTGCAGTTTTACCTAAAAGAGATGACAGCCAACAAACATTATTTAATACATTATCATGTTGGACTGATATATCTGCATTAAATAATGTAAATAATATTTATTTATTAGATAACAATAAAAGAAGATTAGTAACTGATGTAAACGAAGAGTTTGCCAAACTATTTAATAAGTTTTTAAGAGTTCCTAAAAATCAATATGACCAAAACTCTGTTGTAATAGATGGTTCAGAAATTACTTTATTAAATAAAGCCAATGGTATAAGTGCAATATATGAATTAGATAATAATTATAAAGATAATGTTACAAGTTATGTTGCTAATGTTATGAGAAAGAGTATTTTTGTTTTAAACTCTAAAAACTGTCAATATTTTGGATTAGTAACTGATGAAGATTTTGAAGCAACTGAACTATATAATGAATTTGAATCAGACCTAGATCATTGGTTATGTAAATCTGATACTGCTGAACCAATGCTTATGGTTTCAGGTACTCCTATAAAATCTTGTGAAAAAACATTCTTAGATATTAAATCATTATATGAAGATAAAACAAACTTAACTGAAAAATCATTAATCGAAGATGAAAACGATGATTATATATTTGATGTTTTAATAGAAGAAGTTCAATCTAAAAAATCTAAAAAAGTACGTAAAAAAGAAAAAGTTGAAGATGTAGAAGATTTATCAGATGATGATTGGGAAAAATTATTAAATATGTAAATGAAAAGAGGGCTAGTTATCTGACTACCCTCTTTTTTTGTTCTCTATGTAATTTATTAACTATTGAAGTTACCATATTTGATATCCTTTGCTTATTTACACCTAATTCTTGAGATATCTCAATATTAGTATATCCATGCCTTATCATCTCATATACTTTAACTTCTTTTGGTGATATTATATCACGCTCAATACATCTTTTTACCAAATTTTCTAAATCTACAATTAATAAAGACAAATCATCATCTATCATAAATTCTCTTTGTATATATATTAAACACTTTATTTGTTCTTTATCATCCCAATTAAATAAACTCCAATCAGGCGAACAATCACTTTTTACTTCATGTCTTAATTTGTATCCAAATACTCCATTTAATGAATCTTTTGTATATATCATATCATCTTTTATACTTCCCTTAATTCTTCTTATCTTATACCCGTCTCCATTGGTTGGAAACATAAGTAATCCTGTTAGATAATCGTCATATTGCTGATAATCTCTCAATATTTCTCCACACCTATTATTCTTTTTTAAATCTTCTTTTGTTATTTTTTGTGTCTTAGGCTTTAAGAAATTATCTTTTTTCTTTAAAAAATCTATAATATTATCTCCATCTTCAAATCCATTCTTATTTTTTGCTTTAGATCTCATACCTTCGATTGATATTTTTTCTTTTTTACTTCTTCTTTCAAATTCTTTTTTATCCATATAAAATCTATATTGTTGATTGTTTTTTCTCTCACTTCTAACTTCTTCGCTACCTAATATATAATCCGCCATTTGTTCTAATGCCTTACAATAGTTATTATCCTCGCTTAACGCATCGTTTGAATTTAATCCACATTTATATCTTGTGTCAAAATATCT
>CALVQR010000053.1 GCA_944358265.1 uncultured Bacilli bacterium
TTTACATAGTATATTTATAAAACCATTCTACTAAACAAGAATTAAAAAGTCAATACAATATATTCAAAATAATATAATAAACACAAAAAATACCAAAATATTACAACTGTAAATATATTTTTAACAGTTGCAATAATAAAACGAAATATAAATTATTTATTCCTAATAAAAACAGCTATATTATTAAGCAATTTTATAGCTTCACTAATTTCCATTTCAGAATATTGTTCCAAAACTTTTTTAGTTTCAGAAATCGAGTTATCATCAATACCAAACAAAATGTAATCGGAAGAATATCCGCTCAGATTTCTTAATTTTTTTAGACTTTTATAAACTAAATTACCTTTTCCATTTTCTACTAGCCCAAGAAACTGACTAGATATTCCAATTTCTCTTGCTAATTGAGTTTTGTTCATATGTAACTCATTTTCCCTAATATTTTTAATTCTTTTACCTCTTTCGATTTGTTCCAGTCTCTCTAAATGATTTTTTGATTCTATCATAAATAACACTCCTTTATAAATCAACTAAGAATTCTATTTGATTTTACAATATAAGACGTACAAAGACATGGTTAAATATCGTGTAGAATTATAGTATTTTATGGTGAAATATGGTATATTATGAATGTAAAAATTATAGTAAAGGAGGAAACGTATGGATACTAAACCTATGAAAATATTAATTATAGAAGACGATTTAGAAGATTGTAATAATTTTATTGATTGTGCAAAGAGAAGAAAAGATGTTGAAATCGTAGGAATAACAGATTCCGATATAGAAGGCTTAAGAGAAGTAAAAATAAAACATCCAGATGGAATAGTATTAGATTTAGAATTAAATAACAGTACAAATGGAAATGCAGATTCTTTGAATTTTATAACGAATTTAAAGAAATTAAATTTAAATTATGAGCCAATAATAATTGTAACAACTCATATAAAATCTAAAAGAACATACAATATTCTCCACAGACAGGGTGTAGATATGATTCTTTACAAAGGACAACCGAATTATTCAGCTAATTATGTATTTAATACATTTTTCACTTTTAGAGAAGCTGAACCAGAGAAAACAATTGAAACTTTAAAAGAAGAAATGAAAGAGAATAAAGAGAAGATTTCAGATTTTCTAGATGATGAGTTAGAGTTGATAGGTATAACATCAAAATATGTAGGAAGGGAATATATACATGATGCAATAATGTATTTAATTGAAAATGATGATGGTAATAATAAGCATGATGATAATGTAATTAGAATAATTGCAAATAAATATAATAAATCTGATACTACAATTACTAATGGAATGCAAAATGCGATTGCTCATGCTTGGAACAGTATGCCTTATGAAGATTTAGAACAATATTATCAAGGACATATTGATTCGGATAGAGGAATGCCTACACCAATGCAGTTAATTTATCATTATAAAAAGAAAGCAATAAAACAAGTATAAAAAATAAATAAAGAGATTTTAATATCACAATGTTAAATGAACATTTAATGTTGTGATATTTTTTTGACTTTTTTCACCAAATTTCACCATTTTTTTCTATCAGAAAATTCCACGTTTTTTAGCTATTACGATGGTATTTTTTTATTGTCAAGAAAAAAAGGAAACTAAGGAAAAAGGTGGTGATAAGAATGGATTGGTTTGATGGATTAATGTTATGGCTTACACATTGGTTAAAATAAAATAGTATTATGTGCTTTGTAAATTATAATCCTTAAAAGTATAGCTAATGAGACCCAAAATAAATGATAACATTTTGAGTCTCATTAATAATTATATAAATAATATAAAAAATTTTAGACTAAATCAAAAAATTTAAAAAATATATATAGAAAATTTAAAATATTTTATACAAAATAACTAATTGATTATAAGTCTATATTAGTATATAATAATAAAAAATTTAGTATGTGATAAAAATAAGGAGAAAAAATTGCTAGAATTAGAATGGATAACAGATGTAAATATCGTAATATATACACTCAAGTCTTTATTTATTTTTCTATATACATATATTACAAGTATAAAAATATTAGATATAGAATTATCAAAAAAGAAAAAATTATTGGTATTAATAATGATTATTTTTATATCAATTTTCTGTACTATTATTCAAGAAAGACTTTTATACAGTAGTGTATTAATTTGTATAATATTTTCTATATCAATAATTTTTTCATTAAGTACAAAAAATGGAATAGGATATTCAATTATTATAAATTCATTTTCTCTATGTATAAACTACTGCATGTATGCTTTATCTGCAATGTTAAGTTTTATACCATTCCTTTTTATAAAAATAGAAAAAGAATTTATAAATTTTGTAATAATTATATTTATATATACGATTATATTTATTAATATTTTAAAAATTAAAAAAATAAAATACGGAATAAACTTTTTTAAAGAAAACAGAAATAATAGTGTATTTGATATAATTGTATCAAATATAAGTATGATTATCATATTTTCATTTATAGCTTTTATAAATTCAGATATACAAGTGAAAGGAAACACATTTGTAGCACTAATCATCTTCTCCATCATCATGTTCATCACTATACAAAAATCATTGCAACTATATTATAAGCAAAAACTACAACAAAAAGAACTAGAAGAAACAAAAGAAGAGCTAGAAAAAGCGAAAAAAGAAATAGCAGAATTAGAACAAGAAAACCTAAACTTCAGTAAGAAAAGCCATTCAATAGCACACAAACAAAAAGCATTAGAATACAAACTAGACCAACTACTATTAAACAATGAAATAGCAGAAGAAATAGACATCAAAGATAGAATAAAAGAAATATCAAAACAAATACAAAATGAAGATACAACAATAGAACTAACAAAAACCAACATAGAAGAAATCGATGACATGTTAAAATACATGCAATCAGAATGTGAAAAGAACAAAATAAACTTTGAATTACAAGTAAACGGAAACATACATCACATGGTAAATAAATTTATAGCAAAAGAAAATTTAGAAATTCTACTTGCAGACCATATCAAAAATGCAATAATAGCAATAAACTATTCTGAAAATATAAATAGAAGCATCCTTGTAAAATTAGGATTAATAGATGGATTTTATAGCATCTACATCTATGACACAGGAATAGAATTTGAAATAAAAACATTACAAAATCTTGGACAAACACCAAGCACAACACACGCAGACAATGGTGGTACAGGAATGGGATTCATGAACACATTTGATACATTAAATAAATATAAAGCAAGTATAATCATCAATGAATATGGAAAACCTAGCAAAGACAACTACACAAAATATATAGCAATAAAATTTGATAATAAAAATGAATATAAAATAACTTCATACCGTTCAGAAGAAATTGAAAAACAAATAAAAGAAAATAGAAAAATAACTGTATTAAAGAATAAAAAAAATTAAAATGAAGGTCCGTCCCCAAATCCCTAAAAACAGGGATTTTTAGGACCGTCCCTAAATCCCGGTATTGAAAATGTATAATTTAAATGATAAAATCGAATCATAAAAAGTAAAGGA
>CALVQR010000054.1 GCA_944358265.1 uncultured Bacilli bacterium
CAATTGAAGAAGAATCTTCTATTATTGCTGAATTTATCCCTAAAAACGAAAATAATTATACAATAAAATGTAAAATCGTAGAGAATAATGAAACTATTTTTGAAGTTGAAACTTTTGCAGGTTCTAGGCAAAGAGCCAAAAGAATCGTTGATAATTGGAATAAAAATGCTAAAACAATTTATCCAAAAATGTTAAATTTATTATTAAATGATGAATAAAGGCTATACTTTATTCATCATATTTATCTTATATGAAAAAAATTGCTCTACTAGCACAATTTTCCTATAAAAAATGTAGATACCTAACATATCTACATTTTTTAGTTATCATCTAAAAATACAAATTAATGAAAATATTAATAATTTTATTATAATATTTAAGAAAAATTTATAATTAACACATTTTATTCCTAAAGTATTTATTTTATCAAATCCTTGTACCATTTTATTTATTTCCTCAGTAGTTGATATTTTTTCTTCTTCCATATAATCCTTAGCTAAATATCTAGCCTTTATCATAGCATCATTTTCTAAATAAATTCTAACCATATAATATACTATACTTAACAATAAGTATATACATAAAAACATCATTCTATTTGGCAACATTTTAAAAATAGCCAATATACAAATTACCAAAAAGTATAATATATATATATTAGAAAATATAAAATTAAATTTCAAAATTTTTTTATCTTGAACAGAATGTAAACATTCATGTGCTATTGTCTGTATCCTAGTATAAGTATTTGCTATATTAGCAATTAATATTTTATTAGTAATTGCTATATATAAACTAGCTTCTGATTCTTTATTTTCTTCAATTTTTACATTTGGATTATTTAACTTTTTTAAATATTTTCTGCATATTTCCATATTACTTGGATATCTGTTAGCTAAATTATCTAATTCTTTATCATCTGCTATATGTTTGATTTTATTCATATTATAATCAAATAAATAACCTAAAACTATACTAAGTATTATTGCAATTATTACTATTATTATAAATTCCATCTTTACTACTCCTTTTTAATATTATCAAAAATTATTTTTTATTATGAATCTATTAAAAAGTTATATAGCAAACAATCCTTTTTATTATATTACATCACGAATAGCTTCACCAATTATTTTATTTACATCAGCAATAATAATATTGAACTTTGTTTCCGCTTCAAAAAATCTTTTTGCTTCTTCATTTTCTATTAGTTCTGCATATAAATCTTGCATTTTCTTGTATTTTTCTTCATTGTTTTTTCCGGTTTGCATCATTTCAAGTTGCACTTCATATCTTGCTTTTTCGAATTCTTCCAGTTTTTCTTTTAATTTAGTATTTAAATTTAATGCTTGTTTTGCCATTTTATAATTTAAATATTCTTCTGATTGTTTTATCTCTCCTGCTAATTTATTTGCTGTATCATAAACGTTCATCTTTACCTCCTCTATTTGCCTTATTTTCATCTTAAGTGTATATTCTTTTGTGACTGTCAGTTGCCCCACACACAAAGTGTAAAAAAATAATATATTATATCTTAGGGTAACAACCTTAATTACTCTACTGTTGAAGATCCAAAAACTATCTTACTATTAGTTGGACAAATATTTACAAAAGTATTTCCATCATTTACTTCTATAACATTTCCTTCTAAGTCTTGGTATACAGTCTTTTCATCTCTAGCATTTTTGATACATTTAATTTTAATTGCTCTGCCATTTGTAATATAATATCCATCAAAAGTTCCTATATTTTTTAATCCTTGTCTTCCTTTGTTTTCACTATCATTCAAAGTATAATTATCGCAAAAAGTAACAATTATATTTTTAGTCGTAATGGTCTTTCCTGATGTCCAATCTGTTTGTTTTTTATTTCTAGCATATCTTTCATATACTTTTTCTTCCTCATTATATACATACTTTACAGTTTGCAAATCTGAATGTGGTATAGTAACACTCATAACTTCCTCACCATTTTCCAAATTAACCTCTTCTGTTACATAATTAAGAACACTAGTCTCTGACGATGTTGTTTTGTACTTTTTACTCTGCGCTGACTTCAATAAATTTTCTGTGCTTGTTACTGCATTATGTGGAGCTGACTTATCTTTTACTCTCCAGAAAGTTGTTCCATCTTCTGATATTCCATTAATATCATTGATGCTATATTTCTTAATATCACTTGCAGCTTGTGGACTTTGTCCAAAGTGTACATATATAGCATCATTTTCCATTGCATAATCAATAAAATAATGTCTTGCACTTCTAACAGGTCCTATTTTTTCTAAATTAGCACCTTTAAATAAAGCCATTAATCTTGTTTCTCCACCCTCAACAATAATTTCATATACCATATAAGCATCTTGTAAACCTGCTTGTGGCCAAGCATCACTATGATTGTCTATCATTACTGCAATTGGTCTGTCATTTCCATTAAATATTTGTACTTCTTTTTCTTCAAGTGTTGCTGTCATCACATTATTTTCATTAGCAACTGTCTCTTCAGCATTTTCTTTATCTTTCGTAATTTTATAGGCTAATACTCCTCCAGCACTAATAATAAATATTACTAATAATATAATTAGTACTTTGGCTCTTCCTTTTTCCATAGTGCCTCCCTTTAATCTCTTCCAATTTTTAAGTCTTTTAATATTTTTTCTTCTTTTGGTCTCATTTTTCTTTTATCTTCTTCTTTTATATGATCATACCCCATTAAATGATAAAATCCATGCACTACCATATAGCTTAACTCTCTTTCGAAACTATGACCATATTCTATTGCTTGTTCTTGTACTTGTTTTATTGATATTATAATATCTCCTAGTACATCTTCATGTTTAAAATCTTTTTTATTTATTTTTTCTTCTAACTCTTCTTTTTCAAACATAGGAAACGATAGAACATCAGTCGCTCTATCTATATTCCTATATTCATGATTTATTCTCTTAATATTTTCAGGATTTGTTAATGTAATAGTAATATATAATTTTGAATTTTCAATTTTTTCTTCTTGAAAACACTGTCTTAACACTTTCTCAATTACTCTTTCATATTCTTCCTTTTTTTCTATATCTTTATATATTATTTCAAACATTTATGCTACTTCCTTGACTTTTACATATTTTCCACTTGATTGATATGAATTTTTTATTACTCTCATTACTCCATAATCAACTAATTTTCTTTTATAGTATTTTAAAAGTTTTGTATAATCTGTTTTTCCTTTGTTTAAATTTTT
>CALVQR010000055.1 GCA_944358265.1 uncultured Bacilli bacterium
AAAGTAAGAATGATAATATAGATGTAATATTTAAAGATAATCATATAATAATAGTAAAAAAACAAACTAATATTACATCACAATCAGATAAGACTGAAGATATGGACATGTTAACAATTGTAAAAGAATATATAAAAGAAAAATATAAAAAACCAGGAAATGTATATCTAGGATTAGTTCATAGATTAGATAGACCAGTAGGGGGAGTAATGGTATTTGCTAAAACTTCAAAAGCTGCATCGAGACTTAGTGAGCAAGTAAGAGAAAAGATATTTAAAAAGAAATATTTAGCAGTTGTAGATGGTAAATTTGAAGAAAAAAATGGAACATTAGAAGATTATCTATATAAAGATGAAAGAAATAATATCAGTAAAGTAGTAAATAAAGATAAGAAAAATGCTAAATTTGCTAAATTAGATTATGAAGTTTTAACATATAACGAAGTGAAAAATTTAAGTTTAGTAAAAGTAAATTTACATACAGGAAGACATCATCAAATAAGAGTACAATTAGCACATGCAGGACATAGTATTTTTGGAGACCAAAAATATGGAACAAGAGGACAAGGAAAACAAATTGCTTTATGGGCATATGAACTTACAATTCAACATCCTATTACAAAAGAAGAGATGACATTTAAAAGTTTACCAGAAAGTAATGGCACATGGTGTATATTAAAAGAGATCCAGTCAATTTAACTGGATTTTTTTTGTTTGAAATCATGTAAATTTTACAAAACTGTTAAAATCATATATAAAAATAAAATATATATTTTTTACATAAGAAAATAGATGTTTTATAAATAATTTAATCAAAACCTAAAATAAAGTGATAAATTTAAAAAGTACTTAAGATAAGAAATGAGGTGAGAAAAATGATAGATAAGTTCTGTACATTTCTGACCAATAAAATTAGAAAAGAAATGCCAGAAGTAGATGATGAAAGGGCAGAAATCATAATGTATGGACTTCAAAATATAATAGGAGAATTGCCTAAAGGTATTATCATTTTACTCATAGCATATTTATTAGGATTATTTAAATTGACATTATTGGCAGTTTTATTTGTAGCACCATATAGATGTGTTTCTGGCGGGGTACACATGAAAACACATATAGGATGTATAATTTATACACTTATTCTATATAGTGGAACGGCATTAATAGGAAAATATGTTGTATTAACAGGAACGATAAAATATGTAACGGCATTTATAATATGGTCATTTTGTATAATCATGATAAAACTATATGCTCCTGCTGATACAGAAAATGTGCCAATACTTAGGAAAAAAGAGAGACTACAAAAACAGATATTTTCATATATTATTTTAACAGTAGAATTTATTATAGTATTAATAATAAATAACTCTATTATAACAAGCATTATAATATTTGGAAGTTTAATACAAACATTTACAATAACAAGATTTGCATATAATATTACTAAAAATAAATATGGATATGAAGTGTATGCAAATGCATAATATAGATAATGTAAGAATCTATACCGGTAAAAATTCTTATGTTATATAATTTTTTACAAAAGAAGGGGGAATTATTATGATTAAATTTTTAGCAAAGATAGCAGAAAAATATGCAAAAGCAACAAATACAGCATGTTTGGTGTTTTGGATAGGTCATCAACCAAAAATGCCAGCATCTTTAATAAAAAAAGATTAATCCCTTAAGAGAAGTAATCAAAATAAATTGTTTACTTAAATATTATAAATTCAATTCAAAAAAGAGATTTCAATGAGAAATCTCTTTTTAAAATGAAAGAAGTATTTATATTACACTTCTTAATTCATCATAAATTTCTAACTGTTGTGAAAAGTATTTATTATTTTTGCTTGTAAAAAGATTTAGATTTTGACTCTTCTTAATATAATTTTTAACTTCCCATAAGCCAATTCCAGAATGATTTTCTTTACCAGAAAACCCTTTTTTAAATATTTCATCTGTATTAACATCTTTATTAGAATATGTATTTTTTATAATAATAATATTTCTTCTATTATTAGTTTCTCTTCTAAAAATAATTCTAACGATTTTTTCATCGCAAATGGAAGCAGCCTCTAATGCGTTATCTAATAATATTCCAAGGATTCTTGAAAATTTATACATATTAACATTTAAAGTATTTAAATCTAAGAAAAATTCAATATTCATAGAAACACCTAAAGTTGATGCTTTAAAATATTTATTATTTAATAAACTATATATGCCTGGATTGTTAATAAGTCTAGGATTTAGCAGAGAAATATCATTAGTTAGTTTACAATCTTTCTTTATTTCAGAAAAATAGGCTTTAATTTTATTTATATCGTTAGTACTGATATATCCATCAAGTGTAGAGATTATATTGTCAAAATCATGCTTAAATCCTTTAACCTGGTCATATAAAATCTCTAAAGATTTATTATATTCTTCTGCATTTTCTAGATTTTTAGTTGTTACAGATAATTTTATTATACGAGTAAAGCTATAAATGCTTAGTAATAAAAATGAAATCAATAATATAAAACTTAAAAGAGTTATAATTAGTGGAACAATATCAATATAAAATGTAGTTATTATAAGTTGAATACATAATGTTACAAAACCTATAATAAGATTGATATATAATAAAATTACTGTATTTCTATCTAAATTGTCCAATAAATCTAAAGTTATTTTTATATTTTTAACTTTTTTTAAGATAATACTGAAAATAAACAAAATAAAATATAAAAATAGTAAGTATGGGATTCTATAAATTGCTACATTCATAAAAGTATCAAATGTAATATTCAAAATAGTTAAATATGGATTTTGAAATAATACATTTAATAAAGCAAAAATAAATGTGGAAAGTACAAATGCAATAAAACTTTTTAACATATTTAATTTAAAAATTAAATTTATGCAAAGCAAAACAGATATATAGTTTATAATAATATAAAATGGTTCTGGTATAAAATTTAAACTTAACATACTAACTGTTGTGATAACAATAATATAAGTTATCTTTTGTTTAGTAGTAGCAACAACATTTAAAACAGTTAGAAATAAATTCATTAATAAAAAGATTTCAATTGGATATAAAGGTATTGTCAATATGTTTACTAAAGTTAAATTACTAGTATTTAAAGCTACCCATATATTATTCAAAAATTGTATCATTTTTTAAAACCTCCATAAAATCATTCTTGTATTTTGGACCGATATAACAA
>CALVQR010000056.1 GCA_944358265.1 uncultured Bacilli bacterium
TAACATGTCAGCCAGAAAAGTCAACAGGTGCAGGTTGTGGATTTAGTATGAATTTTTATAGAGCACATAGCCAATTTTATGCAAATCCTAAAGAAGGAGATCAAATATTTTTTACAGATGAAACAAGCATCTATCACACAGGCCTAGTTTATAAAGTTGATAGTTCTAAGGTTTATACTGTAGAAGGCAATACAAGTAATGTAAATTATGTAGATGGGAATGGTGGTAAGGTTTGCAAGAAATCCTATCCATTAGGAGCAAGTTGTATTGCTGGATATGGTAGACCTAAATATGATAAGACAACTATAGAAGTGGATATTGAAGAAGAAGAAAAAGAAGAGCCAAAGAAACACATTATAGATGTAGACGGCAAATGGGGAGAAGATACAACTAGAAAAGCACAAGAGATTTTCAAAACAACTGTAGATGGAATTGTTACAGACCAAAGAGCAGAATATAAATCAGCAAATCCCGGACTACTTGCATTTGAGTGGAAAAGTAATCCAGCTGGGTATAGTGAGTTAATAAAAGCAATTCAAAAGAAAGTAGGCGCAACTCAAGATGGGTGGATAGGACCTAATACCATAAAGAAAATGCAAAAATATTTTGGCACGGCGCAAGATGGTTGTGTATCTAATCCATCTGATGTTGTTAAGGCTTTCCAGAAATGGCTTAATAAGCAATAAGTTTATTTGAATAAAAGAGGGAGTATCCTATTTTAGGATATCCTCCCATTTTTATGTTAAAAAATATCAATAATATATTTAAAGCACTCCATAAATATATAAGATGGAGCAATAATAAACCAATTAAGGAAAAATATGTATAAAAAAGTCTGAGGAATTAAATCTATTTTTTCTTTTTTGCTTAATTCTTTAAAATTTATTTCTGACAATGAAGAATATAATAAACAACCAATATATGGTATAAAAATACTACAAATTATCATCAAAATAATCCTAATTAAAATATCCATATTTGTACCTCAAATTATTTTCTTTTCTTAACAATTCTTTTAATTCATCATCAATTTCAAAATCATTTATAGTAATAGCCTTAATCTTTTTATAATTAGATTTAGCCAAGATATAACCCAGAATTAGAGAAATAATTGAAATTATAAATGTAGATTTCACAATATATTCTCCAACAGTATCTTTAAAAATCATTGAAAGTATAAATACCGCAAGTAAAAGTAATAATGCAAAAATAGTTGCAGAAGTAGTTATAATATTCATATAATACATGTTTTTAATATTATTTTTTTCTTGTTGGTTCATTTGGTTATACAACTTTTTGCCAGTTTTATAAATTTTATTACATCTTGGACATCTTCTAAACTCAATATCAATATACCTCTCATAAAAATAAAATTCACTTCTTTCAAAATTTAACATTTTTTTACAATATGGACAATATGTATAACTATATGTACTCACAATAATTTTATCCTCCGTTTATTAAAATTTTTATTAACGCACCGTTTATCTGTGCATAGTATATCATATTTTGTAATAAAATCAATATGTATAAGTAAATTTGTAACGAAAGTTGGTGGTAAATATTTAATATGCTTAAAACATATAATTGTAAAAAGAATATAGCTGGAACTTTGATAAAAGAAGCCAGGAAAAAAAAGAAGATGAGTAAAATGGATTTATCAAAGAAGCTCGAGCTAAAAGGTGTCTGTATCAACAGAAATCAGCTACTTTTAATTGAAAAGAATCAGCTGTTATTAAAAGATTTTGAACTTGCAGCGATTTCTGAGATACTAGACATTGACCTAAACAATTTAAAAAATTATTTAGATAACTAGTAACTGATACTTACTAGTTATTTTTATTATAAATTTATTAATATAAAAAGTCTGTCGAATTTTGTAATTTTATTATAAAATTTGACTTTTTTTATTAAATATGTTATTATGTTAACTTGCATGCAGTAAAAATGAAAGGAAGAAGTAAAATGAGAAGGGAAAATCCAAAAATATTAAATGATTTCTTAAACTTTTTATTGTTAATTCAAAATTATTCAAAAGAAACGATAAAAAGCTATAATTCAGATTTGCTGATTTTTTTAAAATTTATAATTAAGTATTTAGGGCTAAAAATTAAAATAAGTGATATAAATATTTTTATATTAGCATCTATTAAAAGAAGTGACATTATTGCATTTATGGTATATCTTAATTATGAAAGAGATAATTGTTTTAGAAGTCGACAAAGAAAAATGGCATCATTGAAGAGCTTTTATAAATGGATATTTAATAATTATCCATCTATTACTAAATATAAAGAAAATCCAATGATTAATATTCCAGCTATAAAACCTACAGAAAGATTACCTAAATTTTTAAGTTTGGAAAAAGTGAAAAGAATCTCGAACATATTTAATATTTCCAATTCCAGAAATGCTATAAGAGATAATGCAATTATTACTTTATTTTTGAATTGTGGATTAAGACTATCTGAATTATCTGGAATTAATATTTGTAATATAAATTTAAATAAAAGGACTATAAATGTAATTGGGAAAAGAAATAAAGAAAGAGTAGTTTATTTAAATAAAAAGACTATAATCTCTATTAAAAATTATTTAGACACAAAAGAAATTATTGATTACAAAGGTCCTTTGTTTACGTATGGGCAAAATAAAAGACTATCTATTTATAGCATTGAGAAGATTTGCCATAATGCTTTTAAACTGGCTGATTTAAGTGACTATGGCTATACCGCACATAGTTTAAGACATACTGCAGCTGTAAATATATATAGACATACAAAAGATATATTAATATTAAGAGATTTTTTGGGGCATGAGAGTGTTAAATCGTCAGAAGTGTATATTCATGTAGATAACGATGCTGTCCGTAATGCTGTTAATAGTAATCCTTTAAACAACTATATTCCAGGAAATGTTGAAATTGAAAAAAAAGCAGCATAGGGGGAAGAGGTGTAGAGAATTGAAAGAATTGAAATTAGATTTTGATATAGATAATATTAGAAAAAATGAAATATCATTATTAGACTGTCAAGTTGATTTAATTTTAAGAAGTTTAGAATTTTATCTTCACGCATATAAATTTATTTATCGTAGAACAGATAAAGCAGAAACAGAAGAAGAAAATTTAAGAAAAGCATTAATTACAGATACATATCATCAAATTTTATATGAATATAATAATTCTAAATATGA
>CALVQR010000057.1 GCA_944358265.1 uncultured Bacilli bacterium
CCTAATATAAACATTGTATATTTATCTAAATTACCATTCGAATTACAAACATAAACCGCATCACTTTTTAAACAGTTATCTATCTGATTAATAATATCTTCTGAAGATAAATTAGGTAAAATAGATTTTTTGGGTATTCCATTATCATCAAATATTTTTCTTAATTCTATATCATCAATTAATACGGGACCTTTTGTGCCAAAAAAATATGCAATGTTTCTTAATATAATTTCTTTTTCTTCATCATCTATTTGATATTTATCGCAATAATATGAATTAATATTTTGTGACAGAAATAAATATTTCATGAACAACATATCATAAATATTATTTCCTATTAATGCAATATCAATATAACCATCAGTAATTTCTTTTCTCAATCACACCACATCCTGTTTTTAACATTGGAATATATTGTATAATATCTTTTGCGTAAAATCTATAATATTTTATTACTGCAAAATATTTAACCCCCTAGGTATTTTGATGCAAGCATCAAAATACCTAGGGGATTTTTTGTACAATAAAAAATCAGTCATATTTCAGACTGAACTATATATCAACGTTCGAATAGTTCGAACAGATTTCCCAATGGTGCCCTAAGGGAAGAAGTAGAACAACTTCTAGAGCAAAAGAAATAGTTAGTAATAACTATTAACTAACTATAGTATATCATATTTTATTATTTTTGTTCCATAATATTTTCATTTGAAATAATACTTTCTTCAATTTTCTTATGTGAACTAGAATAATTATTAGTTTGTAAATCTATATAACACTCATTATCTTTCATAAGTTCTTCATGAGAACCTTGGCCTACAATCTTCCCTTTATTTAATACAATAATTTTGTCAGCAATTTTCATCACATCTTTTTTATGTGTTATTAAAATAATTGTATGGTCTAATTTTAAATTTTCAAAAATTTCCTTTATTTTTTCAACTAATAATGTATCTAATGAACTTGTTACCTCATCAAATATTAAAATTTCTGCTTTAGAAAGTAATGTTCTAGCTATGGCTAATAATTGTCTTTGTCCTCCTGAAAAATTAGTCGCATTTTCTGTTAATACTGTATTATATCCCTTTGGAAGACTCATAATATAGTCATGTATTCCAACTCGCTTACAAGCTTCAATTTGATTATTAATATTTGAATCAATTAAACTTAAATTTTTTCGTATACTCATATTAAATATGAATGGAGATTGATTAACACCAACTATATTTGTTGAGTATACATTACTTGAATAATCATATATGTTTACATTGTCAATTAAAATTTCTCCACTATCAATTTTATACTTTCTTAATATTAAATTTGTTATTGTGGTTTTACCACAGCCACTATGACCTACTAAAGCAGTAATTTTATTGGGTTCTGCAACAAAATTTATATTTTCTATATTTCCTTTAGCTTTTGATTTATATGAAAAATTAACATTTTTGAATTCTACCACACCATTTATATAATCATTTTCATTTAATCCAAATGTAATTTGTTGTTTACTTGAATAATTTAAGATATTATTAATTCTAGTTATTGATATTGACCATTCTCTAATTTGTCTTGAATATCCCATTAATTCTTTTGTGTTAGTCATAATATTTTCAAAATAAGTAATCAATAATACTAACACATTAACCTCATACTTTCCATTTAACACAAAATAAACCAATATTAAATATAAAATTATTTTTCCAAAATGTATTATAAAGGGTAATAAACTAGATCTAATGTTTACATACTTTCTTTTTAGCATATATTGTTCTGACCATTTATTTGCAATTATATAAAAATTATTTTTAATTGCTTCATAAATATTAAAAACTTTTATTTCTCCAAGACCATTTAATATTTGAGATAGATTATCAGTTAATTTATCTCTATATTTTTGTTGTCCTCTTAAATACTTTGTACTTTTTATATTACAATAATCAAATGATTTTAGGTATAAAACCTCTAATAATAATACTAATATTCCTATAAATAGATTTGTTCTTAAAAATATAATAATCATTATTATTACTTTTACAAAAACCACCATAATTTCACAAACATTATCAATCATTTCTGATAAGTTTGCGGTATCTGTGTTTACTGTATTTAAAATTGTTCCTTTAGATATCTTATCAGAAAATTCAGTATCATAAGTAAAAACCTTATCAATAATTTTTTCTCTTAAATTTTTATAACTGTATTTGAAGTTATGAGAATATGAAATATAATTTAAATACCAAGATAAATTATATACAATATAGGTAATTGCTAACAGACCGATATTTACATACGTTGCATTAGAATTTCCATTTGTAACTTCATAAATAATGTTTGAAGTAAACACTGGTATCAATAAACTTGATAAGTGTGCCATTATAGAGCCAAAAAACAAAAGAAATACCCATTTTTTGCTACCTTTAACTAATTTAAAAAAATCTCTTATTATTTTAACATTATCTTTTATCAACACTACCACATCCTACTTAATTATACCATACTTTCTGATAAATACACACGCTAATTGACTATGTCAATTTGCAAGTGTGTTTCTAAATTATCAAAAATTTAGTATAAGCAAAGAATACGACTAATCGAAGTAGTCGTATTCTTTTTCTAGGTTTTCATCTTTTATAAAATCATTTACTTCTATTTCTTTATCAGTATCTTTAGAAATATCTATTAAATCATAAGAGTTATATAAATCCTTTTCATAACATTCTTTTAAAATGTTGATAGTTTTATTCTTGGCATTTTCTTTTTTAGAAAGTAGAATTTCTCTAAAAAAGTCTTTTAACATTTCTAATATATGCTTAATAAAGTCAATTAAGTTATTATTATTTTGGTCTAACTTTTCACATTCTTCTTCTAAATTGTCTATTACTTTTTGTGAATAATTATATTCTTTTTCTAATTCTTTATAATTAAAAATATAATTATCTAAATCATTAAAAAAGTTTTGATATATTACTTGGTTTTGAATTTCTTTAGTATATAAATCTAGATATTTTAGTAAGATGTG
>CALVQR010000058.1 GCA_944358265.1 uncultured Bacilli bacterium
CTATTTACTTTTCTACATTATTTAGTTTGCTTCATTTTCATACATTCTGTTAAATATTTTATCTATTTCTTTTTCTACTTCATCTTCATCATTTTTTATAATTAAACCTAAGTCATAGTCCCTTTGTACTTCTAATGATTTTCTCACAAAATTATATATAATTTCAATCTTTATGCAAAGAATATTTATATGCACATTATTCTTTACTAATAATACCCTTTAATATTTGAAATTTTTATAATAATCATACCGTTCACTCTTAATCATAATTCTTTAGTACAATGATATTTATTTTAAAATAATTATATAATATCAAAATATTTATTATTAATTTAAGACTATATATTAATATTATTATTTTCTATATATTGTTTTAAATATTCTTGCATACTTTTATCACACGCATAAATAAAACATCCCCTAATTCCTCTTTCTAATAACACTTTATATGTATTAATTATATAATTTTCTACTATTTTTTCTTCCGTTCCTTTTTTTACATTTTTATCTTTTAATTTATTTATATGGACTTCAATCTTATTTTTTTCTTTATCATAACTCAAATCTGGTCCAATAATTACTCCTACATAATTCAAATCATATCCCTGTACTGTATGTACACATCCTATTTCATTTACTGCATTATTAGATAAAATCCATCCGTTATTTGTATGATTCCATATATATTTCTTGCCATCAAAATTAAAATCATATAAGTCTTTTTTTCTTATATCTTCAATTGTTTTACCCTTTGATTTCCACTCCCAATCATATCCTGCCACATTTCTACATAACCCTATTTTTTTATCTAATTGTTTTATCTTATCAATCATTTCATTAGGATCATCAAATACTTTTATTTCAAAATTTTCAGATGATTCTATCTTATTTTTTAAAGAACATTTAAACAATTTGTCTATATTATCTAAAAATAACTCACCTGATTTGCATCTTAATTGTGTTGTTAAAGAATAATAGTTATTACTATTTTCTTTTATTAATTCATCCATTTTATCTTTTGAAATATCTGATCCTTTAATAGTTTGATTTGCATCATAAAATAATACTTTATATTTTGATTTTATGCTTATCCAATCTAATTGCGTAGATGTGTTCTCATCAATTCCAAGTTCTTTACATCTTTTCTTAAAATCCCCCATATTAGGTATATTTTTATATTTTGCTAATCTATGAGCTTCATCACATATAATTACATCATAATCTTCTTTAACAACATCTCCTGGAGCAATCACAATATTTCTTAAATTTTTTCTATCTATTGAAATAAATACAGTTTTTAATGTTTTTCTTAAAGATACCATAGGAACAACAAATCCGATTTTAATTTTTTCATTGCGCATTACATATTTTCTCAATCTATGAATAGTTTTATCATAGTCTGATAAAATTTCTATTTCTTCACCCTCTTTAAAAGTATCAATATTACTAAAATCAGCATTAACTATAGTATATATTAAATTTATTGCTAGAATTGTTTTTCCTGTTCCTGCTAACCCCGTAATAATTGATGTTTTATTCATAGACTTTCCTTCCAAACAATCCAATATATTGTTAATAACTTTGCACATTATATCTTGTTGTTCATTAGTTAATGAGGTAAAAGGAGAGTATTTATATATATCAGAATTAATAACACTATCATAAGAATTATTGGCTAATTTTTTGCTTTGAAGTTCTTTCCATATATCCTTTAATTTATTTAAATACATCTCTCTTTGATAATAATTGTGTTTAGAAGATTGTCCATTATTTCTGTTTAATATACCACTATTTGAATTAAATCTACTATCGGCATAGAACATACGTATTAAATTTTGCTCTATATCCAATATCGCAGACTTATTAAATTTTTCATCAAATATTATATTAATTAATTTTAAAAATTTTCTATCTGGATTATCTAGATGTTGTTTCATTCTACTTTTAATATTAGATGTTTCACCAATATAAACTTTATTATTACTATTTATCAAATAAACTACTGGCCAATTAATATATTTTTGATTAATATTACTTAATGTGTTGCTATTAAATTCATATTCTTTAACTTCAAAATTCGACTTCATTATTATTACCCCTTTTATAATTTATCATATTTTGTGCTTACTCCCTTTGCTTTTTCAATTGGATATTTTTTCTTTGTTTTTTCTAACTTATTAAGTATTATTTCTTCGGGATTAACCCCTAATTTCATTGCCATTAAAATACAATATGTAAATACATCCGCTAATTCCTCACATACATCTTCTTTATTGTAATTTTCACTATTCCACTGAAAACATTCTAACAATTCTCCTGCTTCAATTGATATGGATTTCGCCAAATTTTCTGGCGAATGAAATTTATCCCAATCTCTTTCTTCATTAAATTGTTTTATTTTTTTTAATAAATCTTTCATAACACTTTCTCCCTTTACTCATATTCAGTTATTGGTATTTTACCATAAAGGTCTTTCTTTTACAATAAAATTCATTAACCTAATTTAGTTACTAATTTCTGATTTTATTATTTTATAATACAAATCACATCAACTTCATGTTTCAAAAACTTCCTAACTTCTCCTAAGCAAAAATCATTGCAAACAACCTTAAACCTAGTATTACTAAAAAGACTACTATCTACCATATCATTAATCCAATCCATAATACTAAAATCAGCAAAAGGCATTGGAAAAATATATGTATATAAATTATCTTCCTTTTTGCAATATATTTCGTATATATATCCTTTTACTCTATAAATATCTTCTCCAAATATATTAATTATTCTATTTTTCATATAATCTTCATCTAG
>CALVQR010000059.1 GCA_944358265.1 uncultured Bacilli bacterium
TTACCACCAATTTGTCTATATTCTCCAGATAAATAATCTTTGCTAGTTTCTGAGAAAATATGTTTTTCGCCCATACCATATTCATCTTTAATGGTATATGCAGAGTGAGTTAATTCATGTATTAATGTACTTTTTATTTCTGCTCTTCTTGTCTGCATATCTTGTAATAGTTTTTGCTTATCTGACTCTGTATATAAATTCCACATTTTTTTATCTGTTTCAGACAATTCTAAATCAGCCTCATCAAAATAAATAAAAATTTCATTTGTATCAGTATTGTCTGCAATTCTACCTTTGTATTCTCCGAGTTCTCCATTTGGTGCTTTTTCTCGACCAGCAAAGGTTATTTTATCTAAATTATCTTCTAGCCTTTTAAATAAATCTTCTGTCGAAATAACATCTCCATATAATTTTGTATGTCCTTCTATAAATTCAGTTATACATTCTTGTATAAAAGGATTTTCAAAATGTTTATTTTTACAAAATTCATTTATTTTATTTTTTAATTCTTGTTTTTCCATATATTTTTTCCTTAATGTATTTTTTATTAGTTTATCATATATCTTTATTTTTTACAACAAAATTTAAAATTTGCCAACTATTGCAAAAAAATTAATTATAGTATAAAATGATTGCAAGAAAGGTAAGGTGTAGAAAATGAAATTGAAAGATTTAGAAAGAGATATACTAGGAGCATATCTAAATTATGAAAATAATGATTTAAAAACTGCTGTAAAGCAATTAGATATGTCTGCCAATTCATTATTAAAAGATGACAAAACTCTAGATCCTGTATGGACAAATATTTCTAAAAATGTTTATATGGCTGTGATTTTAAACAATTTTAGTAAAGGAATTGAATTTTCTTTAAAGGATTTGAGGAATATGTTAAATAATCAAAATATTATATATAACAATATTATCGAATTTTGCAATAAGTTTGAAAATAATGAAGAAATTTCTTTTACAACAAGTCTAAAAAAAATTAGCGAAAATCCTTTAAAAAGTGCTATCCAAATATTAAAAGAAAATATTGAGAAAATGAATATTCTAAGTGTTACAACATTAGAAAATAATAATATTACAAGTACAGAAAAAATTACACAATGCGACATAATAGAAATTGTAGATAAGAAAGCAAAAAAATCAAAAACTTATGATATTAAAACAAATGTAGGAAATGTAGTAACAAAAATGGATATTTCATATTTACAAGATGGAAAAGAAATTCAAGAAGAAAGAATTGTTTTTGCTTTTGATATTGTCGATATTAGTGAAGAGTCTATTACAATTAAGACTAATCCTATGTGTGAAGTAAAAGATGGAAAAATTAACTTGAATCGCCCTGAAACTATATTTACATTAACAAAAAATGGTAAATTATGTTTACATACACCTACTATGGATGGAGGATTTGATTTTGAATTAATTATAAAAGAAAAAAATTCAAATGGCGATGGAACTACTCCTACTAATGAACAATTAATCGAGGAATTAAGTAACTATTTAAAAAATAATAGTGGAATAAATATTCTTGAAGATTGGTATTCTTGTAAAAACGATAATCCTCAATTTAAAGAATTTTTTGATGAAACAGAAAAAGAAGCAATACAAGAATTAGTTAGAGCTCAAGACAAGGCAACGATCTTAAAGCATAGTCTTAAATCATATATTTCTATTCCAGATCCACATAGAGAATTAGGATTAAACAATCTTATTATAACTTATTTTGGACTTCAAAGTGTATATGATAGAAAATTAGAAATTGATAATGGGTTATTTGAGAGTTTATCAGTTGACAATGTAGGACTTTTTAGAGCAACTCTAGTTATAAATATTGTTGCGATAATGTATCATATTTCAGACAATAGTTTACCAATGGGGTTAAAAATTATTTTCGAAAGAAAAGAATTTGTTAATATTTTAGGTCCAATTGTTAAGGAATTTTTACCTAAAGTAATACCAAGTATTAACGAAATTAAATTTTTCTATAAACAATAATAAATATAAAAATCAACTTATTAAATAAGAGGTAGATAGTTGTGAAAAATAAAAAAGATAATAATATTGTAATTATATCTGCTACAATTTCTTTAATTATAGGTATTAGTTTTTTAATATACTTTTTTAACTATTATAACGTAAAATTAACAACTATAATTAGCATAGTTATTGTCATATTAATTATAACACCAATTTTATACATTCCATATAGAATAGCAGAAAATAAAAAACAACTAATAGATGAATTATTTATAGTAGATATATTTAGTAAATGCAATAATGATGAACATATACGTATAACAGAAAAAAATATATTATTAAAATATAAGAGTGTTATAAAATATTTTTATATTTTTCCAAAATTATTTTCATCTATTAGTTTAAAAGGTAAACTATGGGAAACACCAACATATAATATAATTGGTAAAAGTCAATTATCAGCTGATGAATTGAACGATATATTAGAAAAAATAAATGATTTAAATAATCTTGCAGATGGAGATATTATAATAAATTACAAAGGAAACAAGAAATTTGCAAATAAAAATGATATTGATAAAATTTTTTGGAAGTATTTCGCCAAAAATTAAAAAATACACTGAAATTATTGACTTTTCTTAATAATCTGTATATAATAAATATAGGAAATGAATAACCGCAGTGAATGCGGTTACCACTACATATAGTTATAACAACACATTCGCAAT
>CALVQR010000060.1 GCA_944358265.1 uncultured Bacilli bacterium
AGGCAAAAATTGACTAAAGAACAACAAGAGGCTATGCAAGAATTATTGTCTGATGGATGGATAATAGAAATATATTAATAATAAAATACTAATTTAAAATTAAAAGGAGAATGAAGGAATATGAAAAATAATATATTTAAAAATTTAATGCTTGAAAATAGTTGGAAAAATATTTATGCTTATAAACAAGTAAAATACTGGTTTAATAGATACATGGAGAACAAAAAAGATAAATATTATCTTGATACATTAAATTATAAAATCAATTATTTAATAGAAAAAATAGAGGATGTTTCATGGTTTAGTGATAATGATGATTTTTATAATAATCTAATTAATGAAGTCAATTTTATAAGAGAATATGCAAATAATTTATAAAATAAAATTACTATTTTAAAAATAAAGGAGATTTAAAAATATGAAAAAAATAATAACTATAATAATATTATCAACTCTAATGATAGGATCAAAATTTATAGATTATACAATATATAAAAATGATTTAATAAATAAATACGGTCAATCTACTTATGAATTAATGAATATTGAAGCAGGTATAAACTCAAAATTAGAAAGCTTTATATATTACTTAGTAAATAATGCATAAAAAAGAGGTGAAAACATGATACAATTAAGTAAACAAGATTTAAACAGCTTAAATTATACTTTTAAAAGAAGTAATAAAACAATAATAAAATTCTTAGAAAATAATTGTAATGTTGATATTAAAGAAGGCTACACAAAAGGCAATTATTCAATTTTTAAAGGCGATCAAATTATTAATGATATAAAATGTAATATCGGTATAGAAGTAAAAAATAATTTAATAGTTAATTATGAAATATTCAAATAAAAAATTATAAAAAGGTAGGTAATTAAAAATGATAAACAAATTAAGAAACGAATTATTAAACAAGGAATTGAGTTTTTTACAATTAGATAACCTTATGACTAACAACAATTTTTACAGTTGTTTTGAAAATGATATAATTGAATATATATATAGTAATAATGAAATATTCTATCTTAAAATTGATACAGAGAAACAATATAAATTTGATATAAAAATCACTGTCAGCGATGACGACTTGACAGAAAACTTTTATCTTAAAGTATTAAACATAGAAGAATATTAATATTAAAAAGTAAATAGGATAGTTTATAGCTATCCTTTATTTTTTTATTTAAAAGGAGTTTTTAAACTATGAGTGATGATATAATAGGCAAAAAATTTAATAGATTAACAGTTATTGAAAAAATAGGTAGTAAAAATAGACATTCAATATATAAATGCTTGTGTGAGTGTGGAAATTATACAGAAGTTTATAGAAGCAGTTTGACTACTAATGACATAAAAAGTTGTGGATGTCTAAGAGATCAATTTTATAAAGAAACTGCGATAAATGCTATAAAGAAATATCAAGCAGATGGTACTAATATAGCTTATATCAAAAGCACCAAATTGAGTAAATCAAATAAAAGTGGTGTAAAAGGAGTATACCAAAAAAAGAATGGTAAATGGTGCGCTCAAATAATGTTTAAAAGAAAGTGTTACAATTTGGGAACTTTTATAAATAAAGAAGATGCTACAAAAGCAAGAAAAGAAGCAGAAGAAAAAAGAGATGAATATTTAAGAGAAAAAGGGTTGTTATAAAATAACCCTTATAAATAAATTTTTAAAGGTTTATATATTAGTATATATAATTATATGTACTGTTGTATAAGTCTTTAAAATAGACTTAATAAAATTAAATGGATCAATTATATAACATCCATTATTTGTCATATCAAAATTTAAAATAGTTCAAAATTTAACCTTTTTATTTAAGTTCTAAGATACTTTAAAAGTATATTAATATGTTTATACCTTATAATAGTCAAGCGCTTAATATGCGTGATTATGCGAATTATATTAATATCCAATTTAAATCCTTAGAAGTTAAATGTATAAGGTTTACGAACTATATCCAATTAAATATATGTTAATGTATGTATAATTCGTACTTTTATTTGTTGTATTTATTTTGTCAAATTATAATAAAGTTATGATATACATACTAAGATCAACTTATGTATACAACTATTTATAATACATTTATTGTGTTTAAATTTGTATGACCATAGTTTTATTTGCTATACCTAAAAATGTTATTTACATAACCTTATTAAAATACGTTTAAAAACTATTTTATAATAGTTTTATTCATAATGTATTTAATTACATGAATAAATTAAATAATATATTAATCCAACTATAAGTTTTATTTAAGTTTGTATCCTTCCTGGTTATACTCTTAAATATGAATAGTTTTATTAATAGTGTTCTTAAATATTATATTAAGTATTTAATATAGTTTATTAAAGTTATCTAGCAAATATGAATCAACTCTTATTTATGATAACTAAAATCATAATATTAACTATTATAGTATAACTATATCTATATTTAAGAACCGTTTAAATTGATTTTAAGAAATTTAAGGTATAAATATATTATTGATATTATTAAACCTATTAAAATTGATTTAAATGTATCACAGCATATAATTACATGATAAATGTAATTAATTTATATAGATTGCACATTGACAACTGAATAATAAAAGTCATAGGATTAGTTTTAA